>JBIOJL010000192.1:0-11129 GCA_044450885.1 Tepidisphaerales bacterium | reverse complement strand
GGACCGGGGGTGGGGCGAACTCCGGTTCCAGTCCCCTTTTTCTCGTCTTCCTGGATGGCCTGGTACAGTTCTCCCTTCTGTGCCGGCGTCAGGCGGGCGCGGAATTCCTCTCTTTCCTTGGGTCCGAGGCCCTTGAAATAGGCCAGGGCGGCCGCCACGTCGAACTTTCCGTCCACGATGAAGTTCTGCGGGTTTCCCGGCTGCGGCACGTTGGCTGCGGCGGCTGCCGCGTCCGGCGCGGTGCCCGGCTGGGGAGGCGTGGTGAGATCGCCGCCAACGACCTGGTAGAACCCGGGGTTGAGCACGCGGGTCTGGTTGGGCTGTTGTTCAAGCCACTTGAGGAGGTTGTCCCGCTGCTTTTCGTCGGTGGGGTCGTCGGGGAAGACGTTGATCGGCAATTCTTTGATGATGACCGGCTTGCCAAGCGAGCCATCGGCCTTGACCTCGACACGCTCAAGCTGGACGTATACGAACATCTGCTTCTGGAGGAACTCCGGGATGCCGACGTCGTTGAACGCTTTCGCGATCGCGGCCGGGTCGATGAGCGCGGACACGCAGACCCAGATCTTGTCGACCACCCCCGGGACGCCAAGTCCGGGGGCAGGCGCACCGCCCGGTCCGAGCGGAACGCGCGGTGGCAGGACAACAGGCACCACCGGAGCAACGGCGGGTGCCGGCGCGGCGCCACCGGCCACGGGGGGCACGGCCGGCGGAGGCACGTTGACCTGGGATCGCCCGGCGAGGATGCCAAGCGTAGTCGGGGCCGGGAGATCCGGCAGTCCCTTGACCATCGGCATGTCGCCGGGGGTCAGGGCCTTGGGGTCCATGAGCGCTTTGAGTGGTGGATCGGATCCCACCGCGACTGCCGCGATCGGCCCTGGCGACTGGACGACCCAGTTCGGCTTGTACTCACCGGCTTTGAGTTCCGGATGGGGTTTGGGATCGTTCATCAGCCGGTCGAGATCCTCGCGGGTGTTGGTTTGGATGTACTCGTCGATGGTCGAGGGCGTCTGCTTCGCGCCGCCGGTTCCCCCGACCTGGATCGACGGGGGCGTGATGATGAAGGCCCAGACGATCCACAGGATCCACAGGCCGCCCGCGCCCATGGCGATCCATTCCACGTTCTTCTCGAGCATCTGCAATACTTTGTTGTTCATGGGTCACCTCGTCTGCGAGGAGTCGATCGAACCAAGACGCCTGTCGGCGTCTGTTAACGTCCCGGGGTCTTCGGCTGCAATTGCATTTCCAGTGCCGACGCTACGGTCGACGGCATCAGATCCTTGGTCCAGGCGTGGAAGAAGACAGCTTCGGCGTTGACCGTCATCTGCACCACCGGCTCGGGGCCGTA
Source organism: Tepidisphaerales bacterium (assembly GCA_044450885.1). Classification (GTDB taxonomy): domain Bacteria; phylum Planctomycetota; class Phycisphaerae; order Tepidisphaerales; family Tepidisphaeraceae; genus JANYKD01. Next base: position 9,781 of record JBIOJL010000192.1, on the reverse strand, counting down.
GAGCAATCCCGCCGCCTGGCAGGCGCCGCGGTCGAGGCCGGTGGCATGCGTGCTCAACACCGTGATGAACCGGCCGCTCGTCAGGTTGGCCAGCAGAGCCCGGCAGTTGGCGGCTTCGATGTCGACGGTGAATGAGAAGTTGACGACTTCGTAGACCTCGTTGGACACGCGGCCGGTGAAGGTGGAACGGAAGGAACGGATCACCGTGGGAGCGCGCTGCACCGGTGCCGCCGGCGTCACGCCGGGCAGTGCGGCCATCGGGGGCGCCACCATTTCTCCCATGCCGTTGCGGGAACCGAACGGGACCGCGCCGTTGGCCGTGACATAGGAGGGATCGATGATGGTCCGCACCAGCCGTTTGACGCAGGCGTTGGGCACGGTCACCCGGCCGGCGACGGGGCGGCTGAAGGACTTGTTGGTTGTCGCGATGGCGCTGCAGATGTCGGACTGGATCCAGTAGCCGATCTGCGCCGCCCAGACGTCGTTGAGGGTGGCGGACTGGGGCGAACCGGCTGCGGGAACACCCGGGTGGACGTAGATTCCGCCCGCGCTGAGGTAAATCGTACAGGATTCGGCACGGGTCTTGGCGACGCTTCCCGCCAGGGCAGGCACGACATCCCGGTTGAAGTCGGTCTGCAACTGCTGCAGTACCTGCGGGTCGCGCACGCCGGCAGTTGCCGGAACCTTCATGAGCCATTCGTTCCATCTGCGGTTGTATTCGTCCGTCACGTCCTTGGGGGCGGGCGGCGGGAGCGCGTTCAGCGCGTCCTTGCCCTTGAGGGCCTCGATGTACATGTAGTATCGGTCCTTGAACGTTGCCTTGGCGGAGCCATCGCGGTAGGTCGGGAGGGCCCTGGGTTCGATGGGGACGCGCCGGTTGTCGGCGATGGCCCTGGCCATCAGCTCGGCGCTCTGCTCCTGCATCTTCTTGACGACTTCGATGCCGACCTTATAGACCTTTTCGGTGGGGAAGCCCTCGAGCTGAGGCGCCTCGGTCTTCTGCGGATCGACGATCGGCAGGCGGCAGTCAAGACCCTGCCGCTTGATGTTCACCAGGTCCTGGTTGGTGCGGGCGCTCTGCTGGAGTTGCTGGACGATCTCTTCGTATTTGCCGTTGATGGGCCAGAAGATGGCCACGATCGACAGCAGCGCCACCACGCCACAAATAATTGCGAGTATGTTCTTTTTGACGATTTGCATGATGACTCCTGTTCACCGCCCGTCGATGACCGGGGTTGCTCCTGTCTTTGGCGCCGGTGTTGCGGTTGGGTCCATCCGGATCACCATCAGCACTTTGAACACCTGATCGTCGTTGAACTGTTCGCCGGGGAAATTCGGATCTTCGTTCTCGAGCGGCGCCGGCGGCGGGGGCTGGCTGGGGTCGATAACGCCCCCGGGCGGGATCGGACCGACTCCGGGGCCCCGACCGGGCCGCAGCATCGGCGCCACGCCGCCGCCGCCGAGGTTCACCCCCTGGAGCCCGGTGTTCAGGTCCGTCTTCAGGTCGGGATCGTCGGCGGGGATGTTGATCGATGGCTGCTGGGTGGAATTGTATCCGCCCCCGCCGCGAACACCTGGGACTGGGAAGCCGCGTCCGAAGCCGCCCCCGCCTCCGCCTCCTCCACCGCCGGCATCAGCGGCTTTCTGCACGCGGTTTCCGGACGTGACCAGTTCGGCCCGCGCGACGTACCAGTCCTTGCCCGCCTGGTGCATGGCGTCGGCGGTCTTGGCCTTGAGGTTGGTCACGAAGGCGGCGTCGACGTAGGACCGGTCGCTGTTGGGGGTGTGGCCCTCGACCACGACCAGGAACCCGCGGGTCTTGCCCTCTTCCGGCTTGGCCTGGGCGTCGGGACTGGTCGGGGCCACCGGCACCCCGCCCCGGCCCATCATGCGCGGGTCTAACATCGGGCCCACGGCCATTGCCTGCATTGCCATGCCTTCCGCGGTACCCATCTCATCGATGACTTTTGGCAGGGCGTCGACGGGGGCAATCACCGCGTACGACACATCGGACCGGTAGGCCGGCCGGATCTGGTCGATGAAGATCACCGGCCGTTTGCCGCGTGCCATAGCGGCAAGTTTGGCTTTTTCAAACGGGGGAGCGGCCGTGAGCACGTCGCCAAGGATGTTGATCCAGGTCTCGCGATAGCTCTGGAGCGACTGCAATTGCGTCAGCAGCACGCGGTCGCTCTCGCCCTTGGATTCCACGTCCCTCTTCCAGTCGTCAACCCGCTTCGTTGCGGTCGCCAGCGTGGCGCGGTTGGCGTCGCGGGCTCCCTTGGCCTGGTCGTACTGGAACATGTGATAGTAGGCCATCCCGCCCGCCGTCGCCGTGCCGAACAGGATCAGCGCGGCGGCCGCGGCGAACCACTTGGTTTTGGCCCGCCACATCTTGGCCCGGCGGATGGCCTCGGGCAGCAGCGAGGAGGTGACCGATCCTTCGCCCAATGCCTGCAGGGCCAGGCCGTAGGCGGTGGCGAGGGTCACGGTGTGTTCGCCGAAAACACCGGCGGCTTTGGCGTCGACCGGGCTGTCGGCCGTGAAGCCGTCGAGTTTCTCGATCGGCAACTGAAGGTTCTGCTGGAGATACTTTTGCAGGCCCGGCAACTGGAAGGTCGAACCGAGCACCACGATCTTGGAGATGCGCGAGTCGCGATGGACCGTGGAATAGAAGCCGATGGACCGCTGAATTTCGGAGACGAGATCGGCGAAGACCGGCCGCATCGCCTGGAAGATCTGCTTGGCGTACTTGCTGGTGGCGGCGTTGCGTTTGAGTTCCTCGGCCTTGGGGAAGGTCAGTTTGAACATCTTCCCGAGCGTCTCGGTGAAGGAGTTGCCGCCGATGGGGATGGTCCGCAGCCAGACGGTGGCCCCGTCGGCGATCACCAGGTCGGTGTTCTCGGCGCCCATGTCCATGAACATGGTCGGCTCGGCCACGCGGTTGTCGAACATCATCGCGTTGTAGACCGCCACGGGGCTCATCTGCACGACTTCGACGTTGACGCCGAGGTTCTTGAAGTAGTCGATCTGGCGGTTCACCAGCTCCTTCTTCATGGCGAAGATGCCCACCTCGACGTCGGGCGAGTCCTTCTGCTGGAAAAGCTGGTAGGTCCATTCGACGTCCGCGAGCGGGAAGGGAATCTGCTGGATCGCCTCGAACTTGACGATTTCGGGGATTCGCTTGGGCTCGACGGGCGGGAGTTTGATGAGGCGGGCGAAGCTCTGCTGCCCGGAGACGCCGATCGCCACCGCCATCCCCTTGGTCTGATGGCGCTGGCCAAACTGCGCCAGGGCGGTCTGAATGATGGATTCCTTGTTATCCCCGGCCATCGAGAGGATCTGCTCGTGCTCGATGACTTCGAAATCCTCGACGCGAACCCTTCCAGCTTCACGAACAAGTTTGACTGCCTTGAGGGCGCGATTGCCGAGGTCTATACCCCAAGCGATGTTGGGCATGGCGTGCTCCTTTGTGGGCCGTGCCGGCTGCCGGAGCGACGGGTCACGGTCCTGACCCTGGACCAACCGCGGATACAGCGCATCTTCCGCGTGTCCAGTTCTTTAGGTGTAACCGCTGACTCGCCGGCTTTCAACCGGTTCCGGACCAAACTCTTAGGATTTTGACGCCCAGCCCAACTGAGAGTTCAAAGTTCCTACGCACATCATATCGGCCCGGTTCTATCATTTCACCTGAAAACTTTGTGGAAAGTGGAAAGTCACGACCGTCTTTGGCCCCGCGGCCCATGGCATCATCCGGGATGATCTGCCGGATGATTTCACGCCGACGCCAACAGCCCGCGCCAATGGTCACGGTTGCGGTTTAATTCGTCCAGCAGCCGGCAGGCCATCTTCGAGGGCCTGCGGAATCCCTGTTCCCACGATTGGACGAGAGATTCCGAAACACCGACCATGTCAGCAAACACCGTCTGGCTGACGCCCATTGCCTGGCGCGTCCTGCGAACGTGTTGCGGGTCGTATTCGGTGGGCTCGACCAGTCGGCGACACGTGCGGACGGTGTAATGGCTGGTTAGTGGCCGCCCGCTCTTGAGGACGTCCGCCAGATCGCGGAGTTCGCGAACCATCCGCTGCCCTTTGCTTTCCTTCTTCTCGCGACTCATGTCAACCTCGTCGTTGCTTTTTCGATTCGGGCGAGGATCAGGTCGATCAGCCCGTCACCCCGGCTATCGTCGAACGCCAACACGACATTCAGTCTGACCGGCTGCAAGTTGGGGCCGAAAGATTCGGCCATGCGCGTCAGTTTCGTCCAGTCCTTCTCTGTCACCACCAGGACCTCCGCGTGGGTCTCGTCCGCGGATCTCCGCAGCCCGGTCAAGTCCTCGTTGGTGAAATCGTGATGGTCGGCAAACCAGGTCCCGCCGCAGAAGGTTCCGGGCAGGTTGCGCAACTGCTGTTCCAGGGCGGCTGGATTGCCGATGCCGGCCGCCGCGATCCAGCGCCGTCCGGAGAGCCATTCCAGCCGCAGGTCGGGCGAGTCGGCCGGGTCGGCTCGCGCAGTCCGCAGTCCGGTGAGTTGGTGCCGCGCCCGGTAGATGGCGGCACGAGGGCTCCAGCCGTGGATCACCGCCTCCAGTTCCCGCCGCCGCTCCGGAGCAACCAGGTCGCTCCGTGTCAGCACGATGGCATCGGCCCGCCTCAGCCCCGATAGACGTTCCCGTAGCAATCCCCGCGGCAGCACATGTCCGAATCCGAACGGGTTGGTGGCATCCACCAGCACGAGGTCGAAGTCCCTCGCCAGCCGGCGGTGTTGAAAGCCATCATCCAGCAGAACCGCCCGTACCTGCGGATGCTCCTGGAGCAACCGGGCGGCTCCGGCGACACGGTCGGGCTCGGCCATGACCGGCACATCCCCCAGCATCTTCCGCAACAGGTCCTGCTCGTCGGACCACCCGGCCTTTCCCTTATACCCGCGCATCAGCACGGCAGGCGGAAGACCGCGCAAGCGCAGATGCTCGGCAAGCCAGCGCACCATGGGCGTCTTGCCGGTGCCGCCGGTCGTGATGTTTCCCACGCTGATCACGGCCGCGCCGGCCCGGTGTGCCTTGAAGATGCCCCGGTCGTAGAGCCAGTTGCGCGCGCTCATCGCGGTCGCGTAGGCCGGTTCGGCCAACGCGAGCAGGCCGCGAAGCAGCACCGCGCCCAACGTCGTCCGCCGGCCGCTGAGGATGTCGTGTATCGCGCGTTCGTCCATTCGTTCGTAGTACCGGCTCAGCCGGTCCGTCCGTTGACCCAGTCTACTTCCCCCTCAGCCACCGGTCATCCTCGCCCGTGAAGACAATCCGTTCTCCGGGCATTTTCCCGATATCAAATCGTCCGGTGAACTCTTGCAGGCTGATTTCTTCGACGGCCACGCCGCACCAGCGGGCCAGCAGCCCCAGCAGCCGCTCCGGTCTCACGCCGCACTCGCGATAGTATGAAATCCGCGTGTCGCCGTGGCGCTTGGCGAGCCGCTTGCCGTCAGTTCCGACGACCAGCGGCAGGTGCCAGTAACTTGGGATGCGGCCGGCTTCTCCCAATGCCCGGTAAAGCAATATCTGCCGCGGCGTCGAGTCAACCAGATCGTCGCCGCGGACGATGTCGGTGATGCCGGCTTCGGCGTCGTCGATCACCACCGCCAGTTGATACGCCGCCGTGCCGTCGCCCTTGAGGATCACAAAATCGCCGAGTTCGCGTTGCAGGTCGAAGCGGTGATGGCCGGAAAAGCGGTCTTCAAACTCCAGCAGTTCGGCCGGCACGCGGAAGCGGATGGCCGGCTCGCGACCCGCCGCGGCGCGGGCCTCGGCCAGATCCGCGAATCGCCCGAAACAGGTGCCCGGATAAACGGCGGCGCCGTCGTCGGCGTGGGGCGCGCTGGCCGCTTGCGCGATCTCGCCGCGCGTGCAGATGCAGGGATAGGCCCGGCGGTTTTCCAGCAGCCGCTGCGCCGCCGCGCGATAGACTTCCATCCGCGGGGATTGCCAGACCGGCCGGGCATCCCAGTCGAGCCCGAGCCAGTGGAGATCGTCGATGGCCTGCCGGTCGGCACCACGTTTGATGCGCGGGCCGTCGAGGTCCTCGATCCGCAGCAGCACGCGCCATCCGCGCTGCCGGGCCATGATCCAGTTGACCAGAAAAGTCCGCGCGTTACCGAGGTGCAGCGCTCCGGTTGGACTGGGTGCGAGTCGGGTCGTGGGCATCGAGGCGGTCTCACTTGGGGCGGGCTTCCAGCGCCGGATCGAATTCGAGGCTTGAGACGATCCTCTCGAGGAATTCACGGTGGTTCTCGTACTTCGCCTGCGACAGCCCGACAAAGTTGAGGTGATACAGGGAGGTCCTCGCCTGTTCGCCGGGGACAAGTACGTCGATGGTCCAGTTCACGAAAGTGCCGCTGCCATCCGAGAGCTTCACGATCGCTCGCTTTTCGACCAGTCGCGCCGTGGCGCACGGCCGGGCATCCGTCTTCAGGACCTGGCCGCCCGCGTCCGCCTTCGTCAAAAGCAGATCCTTCTCGAACAGTTCGGCCGCATCCTTCGCGATCGCCGGGGGGTGCGACACCTGGATGTGGGCCATTCCCTCGTGGTCCTGCCCCCCGGGCAGCGGTCCGTGCAGGAACATGGCGCTCTCCGTGTTGAGAATGGACCAGTCCGCCGGCACCGAGATCCGCAGCGGGTATGGGCCGAGCTGCAGGATCTTGCGCGAGATAGCCGCCGATGGCTGCGTGTCCGCATGTGCCGGCGCACCGGGTCGGGATGGCGTTGGCGCCTGCGGATTTCCCGGTCGTTTGCACCCGGTGACGGCCGCCAGGGTGCCCATCGCCAGACAGAGTGTCAAAGACTTCATCCAAATCCTCCCATATGCACCGGACGATCATAGTTGATCCGTGCCGCCGACGAAAGAACGCCGCCGTGCTTGACCGTTCCGCGTCACCCCCGCGATAATCGGGGCAATGGCTGCGACGGTTGTGTCAAAACCTTCCTCAACGGGCTACTCGGAACAGGTCCGCCGGGCCGCGCAGGTGCTGCGCGACGGCGGGGTCGTGGTTCTGCCCACGGAAACCGTGTACGGAGCCGCGGCGTGCCTGTCCCGGCCCGACGCCGTGTTCCGGCTGCGGAATGCCTGCACGCCGCCGGACACCAGGCCTCTGGTCGTTCATCTCGCCAACCCCGACAGGGCCGCCGATTTCACCGGCCGGCTGTCGCGTCATGGCGAGCGGGCCATCCGCAAGCTCTGGCCGGGCCCCGTGGCTCTTGTCTTTGACGTTGCCGACGAAATCCGCCGCGACGTGACGCGCGCGCTCAGGATCGCGCCCGCGGAGATTTTTGACGCGGCAAGGGTAACCATTCGTTGCCCCGACCACCCGCTGGCCACCGATGTGCTCCGCGCGGTCGATTTGCCGGTGGTCATGCGCAGGGCGTCGGGCTCCGGCAATCCCGGCCCGCCGGCGCTGGCCATCGAGCCGGCATGGATCGAGCAGGCCGACCTGGTGCTCGACGACGGTCCCACCCGTTTCAACCAGCCTTCGACCGTCGTCCACATCACCGTCGACGGCTACGAGATCTTTCGCCCCGGCGTCTACGACCACAGGACCATCGACCGCCTCATGAAAACCACAATCCTCTTCGTTTGTAGTGGAAACACCTGCCGCTCGCCCATGGCCGAAGCGATCGCCCGGGGGCTGCTCGCCAGGAGCCTGGCGGTTCCGGAGAACGAACTGGAGAAGAAGGGCTTCGCCGTCTTTTCCGCCGGGGCGTTCGCCATGCCCGGCGCCAGGGCGACCGAGCCCGCCATCGAGGCCGGCCGCGAACTTGGCGCCGATCTTTCGCGGCACCGCTCCCGGCAACTGCTGCCCGAGCTGATCAACCAGGCCGACTTCATATACACGATGAGCCGCGACCACATGCGGTTGGTGCTGGCCATGGCGCCCTCCGCGGCGGGCAAGATCAGCACCCTGGACCCCGACGGCGACATCGAAGACCCCATCGGCGGGGATCTTTCGCTCTATCAATCGCTCGCGCGGCAGATGAAGGCCCTGATCGAGAAACGGCTCGCCGAGCGGGCGATTCCGTGAGGGGAGGGGTTCAGGGGTCAGGGTTCGGGGTTCAGGTGCCAGCTTGTCGTCGACGGCACGCCCTCGCCCCTGACGCCCGAATCGCTTCTGGCCGCTGAACCCTGAACCCTCCCCTTGGTATTCAGTCGCCTCTTCCTGTAAATTACCCATCTCAACGGAGTGTCAGTAATGAAGATTGCGGTCGGTTCAGATCATCGGGGGTATGAGGCCAAGCGGAAGTTTGCGCCCTATCTCAAGCAGCTTGGCCACGAGGTCGAGGACTACGGTTGCGACACGAGCACGGTCGCCTCCGACTATCCCGATTTCGCCCTCGCCGTCGGCCGCGCCGTCACCGAAGGCCGGGCCGAGGTGGGCGTCCTCTTTGATAACAGCGGACTGGGCATGTCCATCGCCGCCAACAAGGTCCCGGGCGTGCGTGCGGCGCTGGCCCACGACGAGGTCACCGCCCGTATTGCCCGCGAGCACAACCACTGCAATATCCTCTGCCTCGGCTGCGACCTGCTGAATGAAGGCGAGATCAAGAAGATCATCCAGACGTTCCTCTCGTGTGATTTCTCGCCGGGACGCCATCTTCGGCGGATCCAGAAGCTCAAGGACATGGAGACCCGCCTGTAGCCGCGATCGCTGATCGCGGTCCCCCGCTTTTTCTGAGCCCCGGTGCCGAAAACCGCGCCTTTGAACCATGCCCCGAATTCCCCGGTCACAGGACGTAACCATTCTTCCGGGAGGGCCGCAGTCCTCTGCGGCCGTTTCGCGGCGCGACCATTCCGGCCGTGCAGAAGCACGGCCCTCCCGAATCTGTGGGCACGCCCCGGTCACACGCCTTCCGCGATTTCACTCTTCCCCCGCCTTGCGTCACCGCCCGTCTTTCCTATAATGCGGGACTTCCGCCGCTTGGCGGGAATTGGGCTCTGCGCCCTGGAGTTTACGCTAAGGACCGATATGCCAACGATCAATCAGCTTATTAAGAAGCCCCGCCGGGCGCTGGCCCGCATCAACAAGGTCAAGGATCTCGAGGCCTGCCCGCAGAAGCGCGGCGTCTGCCTCCAGGTCAAGACCATGACCCCCAAGAAGCCCAACTCGGCCCTGCGGAAAATCGCCCGCGTGCGCCTCAGCAACGGCCGCGAAGTCACGGCCTACATTCCCGGCGAAGAACACAACCTCCAGGAGCACTCGATCGTGCTCGTCCGCGGCGGCCGCGTCCGCGACCTCCCCGGCGTGCGCTACCACATCGTCCGCGGCACCCTGGACGCGCTCGGCGTTGACGGCCGCAAACGCGGCCGGTCCAAGTACGGCGCGAAGAAAGGCAAGTAGGACAGACATTCTTGTCTGTCATAAGTTCCGGAGTATTCCCGGGCCGATGAACCTGGTCGTGTGACCGGGGCGTCCTGGGGAGAACGAATCATCGGGAGCTTTTCCCGACCGAGAACGGAAGACAGGAGATACGATGGCGTTCAAGAAGTTCACGCACAGCGAGGAAATCCTCAAGCCGGACCCCCGCTTCAACAGCAAGCTGGTCAGCAAGTTCATCAACTGCATCATGTGGGGCGGCAAGAAGACCGTCGCCCAGGCGATCGTCTACGGCGCGCTCGATGAGATCGCCAAGAAGGTCAAGGAAGTTCCCGTACTCGAGGTCTTCGAGACCGCGATGAACAACGTCAAGCCCAGCGTCGAAGTCCGCTCCAAGCGCGTCGGCGGCGCCAACTACCAGGTGCCGAT
>JBIOJL010000191.1:0-11178 GCA_044450885.1 Tepidisphaerales bacterium | reverse complement strand
GGCGTTGGCGCTGCGCCGAAATAACAGCCGTTGCATTCCCAATCCCAAACTTCGCGCCTCCCATGCCCGGTTCGCCAGGCTACCATCGCCATCTCGCGCTATTCGAAACCTATAGCAACTGGTGGGCCGAACATGATTCGGACGGGAGCGGTTTTCTTCTGGTCCCAGAGGACATAGTCGCCCCACTCCTTGCGTTTGGCCTCCGTGATGATGGCCCCTGGTTGCTGGAAAGGCAGCGGGGTGGGCTGGCCGTCTTTGAGGATGGTGACGCCGTTGCTCAGAGGGGCGAGCTGGTAGTCGGGAAACACGTCCGTGGCCTTGAGCAGCTTGCCGGAGTCCATGCGCACCAGCAGGGGAAGATCCGTGTAATTCTTGACGTAGGGCTCATCATACAGTTTCTCGGCGATCATGAACTGGGCAACGCCCAGCGCGAGCGCGGGTGTGGTTCCGGGACGGACGATGAGAACTTCGTCGCCCTTGTTGGACGTGGCGCTGTACTCGCAGGCAATGACCACGACCTTCGTGCCCTTCATGCGGGCCTCGGTCATCCAGTGGGCATCGGGCATCTTGGTGCAGATCCAGTTCATGCCCCAGACCAGAAGCAGCTTGGAGTGTTCAACGTTGCAGAGGTCGAAGTCCACGGTCTGCTGGCCGGTCACCATCGGATGTCCCGGCGGCAGATCGGTGTGCCAGGCATAGTTGTCCCAGCCGCGAGCACCGACGGATTTGTCCGCACCGCCGCCGCGAATCTTGTCGTCGAGAAACGCCAGCGAATTGGCCATGCGATATTGAGCGAAGATGCGCGTGATGCCCAGCGCGGGCATGCCGCCGCGGAATTTCACGACCTGCGTTCCCGCGCCGCCGACGGCGTCCACCATCAGCGGGTCGTAACCTTGTGCCGCGAGTTTCTTCTGGCCCTCACTGCCGCTGTATGTCTTGGCGATGTTGACGATGGCCTTGGCGGAATAGACGAACGCCTCATCCCAGGTGACGCCGATGTAGGGATCTTTGCCGCGCTGGAGATATTTCTCGGGATCGACCGCTCCGGTCACCGGATCTCGCGGACAGCCTTCGTCGACCCACTGCTTGAATCCCTTGCGCAGCATCGGCCGCTTGGCGCGGCGGTCGCCGTAGAACCTGCGGACCAGCGCCAACCCCTTCTGGCAGACGCGCGGATCCCAGCGCTGGCCGGCACGGTTGCCTTCCAGGTCCGTGGCCTTCTGATACCCGTAAGTTGGAGAGATCCGAGTTACTGCGCCGTTCTTCACATGCGCGAAGAGCAGACAGTTGTGCGTGTCGTTGGGGGCGCAAAGGAACGTGAAGGTGGTGTCCGATTTGTAGAGGTTGCGGTAGACGCGCTCCCAGTCGCGGTTGGGATAACGCAGGAGGGGATTCTCGACGATCAGCGCCGAGAGGTTCTCCTCGGCCGCTTTGGAGACCGCAGCCAGCCCCGCTCCCGCCGCCGCGAGTTGCCACAGGAACTGGCGACGGCTGAAGGGTAGATTCTGATTTGCCTGGGTTGGCCGATCTCCTGCCTTGTCCGCTTCCATGACGATCCTCCGCCGGGGCGGCATGATGTGGGTCAGTGAACGGGTCGTTTTGTTTGCTTAGCAGTTGAATTTACGATAACAGTGTCGTAAATTATACTGCGGTTCTTGTCCCGTCAAGGCTTTTCCGTTGGATTTGTTCCGTCGGGCGTGACCATTCTTCCGGGAGGGCCGCAGTCGTCCGCGGCCGTTTCGCGGCGCGGCCATCCCGGCCGTGCAGAAGCACGGCCCTCGCGAATCCGGGGTACGTACCCATGTTCAAATGGCCGGGATCCGGCAGGATCGTGCGATGTACAGGTATGGAAAGCTGACACAGAATGCCGTGGCCGCCCTCAGCCGCCTGGCCGAGGCGTTCGGGGAGGGCGAGGGCTGGCTCTCGGCCGTGGACATCGCCCGGTCGCGCAATCTCCCGGGCCCGGCCCTGGCGAAGATCCTCACCGTGCTTGCCCAGGGCGGGCTGGTGGTCGGTTTCCGCGGCCCGACGGGCGGATACCGCCTGGCGCGCCCGCCGGCAACCATCACGCTGCTGCACGTCGTGCAATTGTTCGAGCGGCCCGACGACGAAGCCCTGGGATGCCCGTTCGGACCGGGCTGGTGCGGCCGAGGCGCTCCGTGCCCCTACCACGACCGCATCACGCGGCTCCGGCAGGACATGCTGGACTACCTCCAGAACACCGATTTTGGAGCATTCCACAAGAATGCCGCCCCGCACTCCGGCTCGGCAAAAGGAGCCGGCCCCAAGTCGCGGAAGCGCCGCGGCTGATGGTAAGGTAGCGTGCAGAAATCGCTCCACAGTTTCGTGGTCGCCCACAGTGCCGGCCCGTCGGGCCTCTAATCATTGATCCTTGCCCTCCGTGGCCTCACGGCCACGGCTACCAAAGGTAACGGCCTTTCAGGCCTGCGGAATTGATCGGGCTCGGTCCCAAGGCCCATCTACCGAGCCGCAGCCGGAACAGTTCCCGCCGCCGGTGCGCTGTGCGCGGCGCCGGACCGGGCCGCATAGAACATGGCGACGATCGCCAGGGCGAAAACCGCCGCGATCAACCCCACCATCACCGGCAAGGACACCCCGCCGCAACATGACCGGCCGCGTGAATCCTGATTCATGAACGCTCCAGGCAAAATTGTCGCCTCGGAACTGGAATTTACGACCTGTATATCGTAAACTGTCTTCCCGCGGTTTTCAACAGCGAAACCCCGGCGTTCCGCGAGGAGACGCAGGGCCATCGCATTTGGCCTGAATCTGCTGTTCGGAGTTCACGCTTTCGCGTGTCTTCGCCCAACAGACACGCAAAAGCGTGAACTCCGAACGGATTCCCGGAGTCCGTTAGGGCCAAATGCGATGGCCCTGCCAGGAGACGGCAATGACCACGACAGACGCGGCCCCTTCCGAGACAAACGAGCAGGCGCCGGAGCATCCGGTCGCCCACCATTTTCAGTCGGCCACGCAGCAAGCCAGTGCGGCCAAACTCGGCATGTGGGTCTTCCTCACCACCGAAGTGCTCATGTTCAGCGGGCTGTTCTGCACCTATGCCGTCTATCGCAACGCTTCGCCGGCGGCGTTTCACTGGGGACACCGGTTTCTCGACGTCGGCTGGGGAACGATCAACACCGTCGTGCTGTTGCTCAGTTCGCTGACCATGGCCATGGCCCTGGTGTGCGCCCAGCGAAACCAGCAGCCGTATCTCCTGGTGTGTCTGACCCTGACGCTCATGTGCGGCGTGATCTTCATGGGCATCAAGACGATTGAGTATCGCCATAAGTTCCATGAAGGTCTGTTCTGGGGCGAATCATTCAAGCCCGTCGAAGACTCTTCGCCCGCAGCGGGCAGGCGCGCGGGTCCACCGGCGCCCACGATCGCCGACCCCGTGGCGGGCAAGAAGGCGTTTCTGGGCACCTGCGCGGCCTGCCACGGAATGACGGGCGACGGGATGCCGCCGCTTGCGCCGGGACTCAAAGGGAGCGCCTTCATCCGGTCGGTCTCGGACCAGGGCCTCGCCGCCTTCGTCAAAACCGGCCGGCAACCCGGCGACCCGGCGAGCAAGACGGGCAAGCTGATGCCTCCCAAAGGCGGAAATCCGTTCCTTGCGGATGCCGACATTGTTAACATCGTGGCATACATCCGTTCCTTCGATGGTGCCGGCGGCGCAACATCACTCGCGCCTGCGCCGCCGGCGCAGAACCTGAACCCCGAAGACCTTGTTCCGCACTGGACCCAGTCGCCGGCGGCCGGCCCACGCGGGTTGTCGGCCGTGTACTTGCGCGACACCTCCGCGGAGCCGATCCCCGCGACCGGCGGATCATCGCCGCCGAAGAACGCCCACCAGTTCTTCAGCATGTACTTTCTCTTGACCGGCCTCCATGGAATCCACGTCCTGATCGGCATGGGGATCATCTCCTGGCTGCTCTGGAAATCGTTCGCCGGCAGATTCAACACTCGGTACTTCACTCCCCTCGAACTCGGCGGCCTCTACTGGCATCTCGTTGATCTTGTCTGGATCTTCTTGTTTCCGCTGCTATATCTGATTCAATAGGGGAGCGTCGCGAGGCGGTTTGTTATGCACGATGCCTGTGGCCGACAAGTTCGATACCTGCGGCTGTCGCTGACACCGGCTTGCTCCATGCGCTGTGTGTACTGCCGCCCGGCGGCGTACGCGGGCGGGACCGACGGGCTGCTGTCTCCCGCCGAGATCGAATCGCTCGTCGGGCACCTCGTCCAGACGCACGGTCTGAAGAAGGTGCGCCTGACGGGCGGCGAGCCGACCACCCGGCCGGATCTGCTCGACATCGTGCGACGGCTGCACTCGGCCCTGGGGCTGAGCGGGCTGGCCATGACCACCAACGGGCTGACGCTGACACGCGATGCGGCCGCTCTCGTCGATGCAGGGTTGTCGCGCGTGAACGTCAGCCTGGATTCGCTGGACGCGGAACGTTTCCGGAGCATCACCGGCGTTGATGGCCTGCGCCGCGTGCTGGCCGGCATCGACGCTGCCCGCAAAGCCGGGCTGTCGCCGGTGAAGCTCAACACGGTCGTCGTACGCGGTGAGAACGATGCGGAACTGGGCGACCTCGTCCAATTCGCAGCTCGCGAAGGACTGGAGATTCGCTTCATCGAGCTGATGCCGATGGGACCGCTGGCCGGGCAGTGGCAGAGCCGGTTCGTGTCCGAGGGTGAAATGCGCGAGAGCATGCGCGACACGGTGCTGTCCTGGGAACCTCTCGCCTACGAGGGAGGGGCCGCCCGGCGCTATCGCGCGCATCTGGCGGATCGTATTGCCACTGTCGGATTCATCACCGCCATGAGCTGCAATTTCTGCGCTCACTGCGACCGCATCCGCATTGCCGCGGATGGATCGTACTACCCTTGCCTGATGGATAAACCCGCGGGCAACATACGCCCGGCCATTCGCCCCGTGTTCGACCCGGCCGGCCTCGATCGCATTCTCGCCGGCGGATTGCGCTCCAAGGCCGCGGAACACCCGGCAACAGGAGTTGCCGTGATGACTTCGCTCGGAGGCTGAGCGACAGGCGCTGTAGCCGCGATCGGTGATCGCGGAGCGTGGTCCAACGTGGCTCGAATCCTGTGGCAGTGGAACTTGCTTGGGTGGCATGGGCAAGTATGCTTGCCCGTGTCCTCGACCGCCACACGACTTCCGCCGCACAGGAGTCGTCGTTCCGGAAGACCGCGATGAACCATCGCGGCTACAGATTCCGATGCAAACCGTTCCCGTGTACATCCTCGCCGGCGGCCGAAGCAGTCGGTTCGGCTCCGACAAGGCCAGGGCGCTTCTGGCCGGGCGGCCGCTGATTGCCCATGTGGCCGAACAGGCCCGCCCCTGCGCGTCCTGCATCACCGTTGTCGCCGACCAGGTTGGCAAGTATGACGACCTGGGTCTGCGGACGATATGCGATCTCGATCCCGGCAATGGCCCGGTGGGCGGTCTGCAGACAGCGCTCCACGATTGCTCCGCACCCGGCTGGCTCGCGGTTGTCCCGTGCGATCTGGCCGGGCTGAAAACCGCCTGGATCACATCGTTGCTCGCACGTTGCGCGGATGGCCCTGTGGCCATTGCACTCAAGGGTGACCGGTGGGAACCCTTGCTCGCGCTGTACCACACGAGCCTGCGAGACCGCGTGGATCGGCGAGTGGCGGCGGGGCTGCTGGCCATGCATAACCTGCTGGATGACCACAACGCCATCGCCGTGCCTCTGCCCAGCGGCTGGCCCGCTGTTTGCCAAGTGAATACGCGCGATGATCTGGATAAGCTGTCGGCGATGAGCGCCCCGGAATTGACAGTTCTTCTCTTTGGCCTGCTGGCGCAAAAGGCGGGCACTCGGCAGATCCGCGTGCGCGTTCCGGGCGGCAGCACGACGTGCGCTGAGCTCCGCCAGGCGCTGGCGGCCGCCGAACCTCGCCTGGCGCCGCTGCTGCCGGTTTGCCGGTTCGCGGTGAACCAGGCGTTCGTTGCCGAAGGCCGGGTTTTGAAGAACACGGATGAGATCGCCCTGATTGGAATGGTCTCCGGAGGATGACTGGCGTGGCCAGGCTTTCGGGAGGGCCGCACTCCGTGCGGCCGTGGTCGTGCAGGAACACGACCCCCCAAATGCCAGGTCACAACGAGGACTGCTGGCCATGGTTATCGAAGTTGACATCCGCGATGGTCCTCTGGCGGCCGGGCGGCCGCTGGCCTGCGATGGCGCCGGGGCGATTCTCCTGTTTGAAGGGATCGTCCGGCCGGCGGAGGAGGGCAAGCCGATCGCGGGCCTCGACTACGAGGCGTACGAACCGATGGCCCAGTCGGTCCTGGCGCAGATCGCGCAGGAACTGTCGCAGAAGCACCAGTTGCTGGGGCTCCGCGTGGAGCACAGCCGCGGCCGCGTGCCCGTGGGCCGGTGTTCCTTTCGTCTACAAATCGCCTCGCGCCACCGCAAGGAAGGCATCGCCGCCATGGATGAGTTCATCGACCGCCTGAAGCAGGATGTGCCGATC
This sequence comes from Tepidisphaerales bacterium, assembly GCA_044450885.1. Classification (GTDB taxonomy): domain Bacteria; phylum Planctomycetota; class Phycisphaerae; order Tepidisphaerales; family Tepidisphaeraceae; genus JANYKD01. Next base: position 4,641 of record JBIOJL010000191.1, on the reverse strand, counting down.
TGGAAGACGCCCGTGCCGGCGGCCGGAGGCCGGCCATGAACCGTTCGGCCGAAATGCTCGCGCCGGATCAGGCGGTCGCTTTGATGCTCGACCGCGTCGCGCCCGTCGGCCAGGAGGACGTCGAGTGGCATCGGGCTACCAATAGAGTCTTGGCGCAGGCGATTGTAAGTGACCGGGACAGTCCTCCGGCCGATGTCAGCGCCATGGACGGCTACGCCGTTCGCCTGCGGGACGTCGGCGGCGTCGGCATCGACGTTGCGGGCGAGATCCTGCCGGGCGAGCCGGCGACGCAGTTGCCTGCGGGCAAAACCATGCGCATTGTCACCGGGGCGCTGGTCCCGGTCGGCGCCGAAGCGGTCGTCCGTCGCGAGGATGTCGTGGTCGAGAAGGAAGATCACATCGAGCTTCCGCCCGGCTTCACGCCTCGCGCCGGCGAAAACATTCGGCGTCGGGGAGAAAATGCCCCGGCGGGAACGGAGGTGCTTCCGTCGGGCGCGCTGCTGGGTCCGGCCGCGATCTCGGCGGTCGCCGCTTCTGGTGCGGCCCGCCTGCGCGTCCATCGGCGCGTCCGGCTGGGCATTCTGGTGACCGGCAGCGAACTTCATCCCGTTGAATCTTTGCCGCGGCCGTGGGAAATCCGCGACAGCAACGGTCCGCAACTGGCGGCGCTGGCGGCGGGGTGTCCGTGGATTGAACTGATCCGCCGCGAGAACGTCATCGACGTCGAGTCGCGCCTCGAGGAACAACTGGCCGCCCTGCTGCAGGATTGCGATGCGATTCTGCTGACCGGCGGCGTGTCGATGGGCAGCCACGATTTCGTGCCGGCGGTCGTGCGGTCGCTCGGCGCCACCGTGCTGTTTCATCGGCTGCCGATCCGCCCGGGCAAGCCGATCATGGGCGCGATCAGTCCGGCCGGGCAGCCGGTCCTGGCGCTGCCGGGCAACCCGGTGTCGGTGCTGACCACCGCCTGCCGATTCGCCGGGCCGGTGTTCCGTAGATTGGCCGGCATGCGTGAGGTTCTGCCGCATCGCCCAATGGTACTGCTGGACAAATCGCCCACGTCCCTCGCCTTGTGGCGATTCCCGGCGATTGGCATGATAAGCGACGGCCGGGCCAGGCTGTTGCCCAGCCGTGGATCGGGCGACATCGTGGGCATCGCGCAAAGCGACGGCTTCGTCGAAATCCCGCCCGATGCGGCCGGCGATGGGCCGTATACATTGTGGCGATGGGAGTGGTGACATGAAACGTGACAAGTCGGACAAGCTCAGCCATGTCGATGCCGCCGGGCGCGCCAGGATGGTCGATGTGGGCGACAAACAGCCGACGACCCGCCGCGCCGTCGCCGAGGGACGCGTGCGGATTTCCGCGAAACTGGCGGCCGCCGTGGCCGCCAATCAACTCGCCAAGGGCAACCTGCTTGAAGTGGCGCGCCTGGCGGGAATCCAGGCGGCCAAGCGGACGGATGAGCTGATCCCGCTGTGCCACAGCCTGCCGCTGGAGCATGTGCAGGTTGAGGCGGCGCTCGAGGGCGACTCCATCCGCCTGCGGGCCGAGGTCCGCACGTTCGCCAAGACGGGCGTCGAGATGGAAGCGCTGACCGCGGTCGCTGTCGCCGCGCTGACCGTTGTCGACATGGGCAAGGCCATCGACCGGGCCATGGTGATCGAGGGCATCCGCGTGCTCGAGAAGACTGGCGGACGCAGTGGCGACTGGCATGCCGATTCAAGTGGGGCCAGCGTCCTCGCTGGCCCGGAATAACAGTTGACTCACGATTGAGAAGGACCAGCGAGGACGCTGGCCCAAGTTTCGCCAAATGTGCCTGAAACTGCGACTGGCATACCGAGCCGGCCAAGGAAGAGAAATGCCCATGACCGTCGCCATCCTCACCATTAGCGACCGTTGCTCGCGCGGCCTTGCGGTGGACACGTCCGGCCCGGCCCTGGCCGACCTGGCGCAACGCTTGTTGTCTGGGCAGGTGGTCGCCACCGCGTGCGTTGCCGATGAAACCGATCAGATCGCCGCGCAACTGCGGACCTGGGCGACATCGACCGCCGCGCCGAATTTGATTCTCACCACCGGCGGAACCGGCCTGTCTCCTCGCGACGTCACCCCCGAAGCCACCGCAACGGTGCTCGAGCGCCGCCACCCGCAGTTGCTCGAACTGGCCAGAGCCCGCTGCCTGGCCACTTCGCCAAGGGCCTACCTCTCCCGCGGCGAGGCCGGCACGATCGGCCGGACCCTCGTGGTCAATCTTCCCGGCTCCAAGCGTGGCGCGATGGAATTCCTCTCCGCGCTCGCCGACGTCCTGCCACATGCGGTCGGCATCCTCACCGCCACCGACAGCGAACACGGCGCGTGATTCACATGCAACTACGCGCGGCGCTTGCGGCGGATCAGCGCCAGAGCGCCCAAACCCAGCAGGCTCAACGCGCCCGGTTCGGGAACCGCGCTGGTACCGCCGCCGTGCGATGAGTCGCAACCGGCCATGAACGCCTGCGCGAACGCCGACGACTGTGAGGCGAACGCCGGCGGCGAAGCACCTTGGTAGTAAGTGCCCACGATGGTCACGTCGGCATCGTTGACCGAGCCGCTGACATTCAGGCTACCCTGTGCCATCGACACGGCCGTCAGGCTGCCGCCGGCGTCAACCGTGATTGTGCCGATGCCGTCCACCTTCGCCAGATCTACCACGCCCCCGCTGCGTACGATCAACTGTCCGTGTTTTTCGTGATTCCCGATACGCGCATCAGTCCGGAAGTATCTATCGCGCCTGCATTGGCGACCGCCGTTGGTGCCAGCGTGGTGCCCCCCGATTGAATCAGCGTGCCCCCGTTGACCAGCGAACCGACGGGCGGAAAACGGTGCTCCTGTCGGTGCCTGAGATCCCCGACCTGCCCGCGGGCAACGTGCCGGTGCTGCCGTCCGGCGGGCTCGACCCGGTCGTGACCGTGGGCACCGCAACGAGCGCCCCCGGCAAGACCGCGATCCTGCCCGTAAGCATCAACTCGGCCGGGGGGCTGAAGGCGGCCGATTTCACCGCGAGCTACAACACCACTCTTCTCGATCTGGCCAATGCCGATGTCGTGCTCGGCTCACTGCCCGTTGGCTGGTCGCTGGTCCGCAACGTGGTGGATGCGAGCGGCCTCGCCCGGATCGGCCTGCACAATTCGGATCGGCTGGCTTCGGCATCGGGCGCCCTGGTCAATCTGACGTTCCACATTGTCAGCAACGCCTCCAGCAGCACGGTTCCCGTTTCGCTGGCAACCAATACGCCGACCGCGAGCCGGCTCAACGAAGGGCAGTTGCCCGTGACACCGGTGGCCGGCGCGGTGGTGATCGACGCGACCCGCGTCAAGGTCAAGCAGGTGCGGTTCAGTACGGCCCAGCAGCCGGCCGGTGCCAAGGCGACAGCGCGCCTGCCGGCCTACACGCTCTCCGGGATCACGCCGCTGACAAGTACCCTGCCCCTGACCGGCTGCAATCAGATCCAGGTGGTGTTTGACAAGTGTCACCGGTGTCGGGTCGGGCGGGGACAAAGCTGGCCTGACGAATTACGGCACGATCGACAAGATCACAAACACTACGATCAAGGATATCGGTGGAGGCAACGCCATCGATAACTACGGTGCCATTGGGAAGATAGGGAGCGGTACGACGATCAGTAACAGTAACAATGGGCGGTACAACTTCGGTACCGGTACCGGTACCGTCGACACGATCACCGCTGTCAACTTCACGAACAACAGTGCCAACGGCCTGCTGAACGATGGGCACGTTGGAACAATCACTGGCTCGAGTTTTTCCGGTAATGCGGTAAGTGGCTTGGCGAATGGCTGGCATCATGAGGGCATCGTCAAGACAATCGATAGCTCCACGTTTTCCAATAACGGGACAGGCGGGCTTACGAACGGCCTGGATTATGCCGGTTCCGTCGAGACAATCAGTAACACGTTTTCCCATAACGGTTCGGGAGTCGACAGCGGCAATGGCATTACCAACAACGTGTCCAGCACGCTGGGATCAATCAGCAGCAGCACGATCGCCAAAAACACCAATGACGGCCTGACGAATGATGGCTTCAAGACAACTATCGCTAACACAACGTTTTCCAACAACGGTACCAACGAAGACGGCGCCAATGGCATTACGAATACCGGCACTCTGACGTTGCTGACAAATAGCGCACTCGTGTCGAATGCGGGTGACGGCCTGACGAATGGTGGCGTCGTTAAAAAAATGCTAATACCACATTTCCCGATAACGGCACCTCCATATACTATGGTGGCGATGGCATAACCAACAACGAATTGGTCCCGTTACACTCGACGGCCTCGGGCGTGTTGGCACTCATCGTCCTGCTGGGCCTGTCAAACGGCCGGCATCCCGTCCGCCGCGTCAGTTCAAGAGCCGTATCAAGTTGACCGTTCACCAGGATCGCCGATGGGCGCCAATCGCCCGCAAAGAAACCTGGTCTACCGGTATACCTGCGAAGAACGAGCAACTTAAGCTTGCCCGGCTCGTCCCTGTTGTGCGCGAGTAGAATTGTCACCCCATAGCTCAAATAGAAGTGTCACTCCCGTGGCTGGGGTATACCAGCCGGATGGATGAACTTCGAATGTCGAAAACAGAACGGATTCGGAT
>JBIOJL010000190.1:0-11227 GCA_044450885.1 Tepidisphaerales bacterium | reverse complement strand
GGCGAGCGTGATTGGCGGCAAGCGGAAGCGGCTGAGGAACCGAGCGTTCACGCCCGTCTCTGTCGCAGCCGGTCGAGCGTGACGGCGACGATGATGATGCATCCCGTGGCGATCTCCTGGACCCAGTTGCTCAGACCCACCTTGGTGCATCCGTTGGAGACCATGGTCATGATCAGCGCCCCGATCAGCGTGCCGAGAATCGAACCCTGTCCACCTGAGAGGCTGGCGCCACCGATGACCACGGCGGCGATCACGTCAAGTTCGGCCCCCATGCGATCCGTGGGGTCGCCGATGGCGACATTGGCGAACTCAAGGACTCCGGCGATACCAACCAGCGCCCCAGCGAGGGCGTAGATCCTGAACTTGGTCCATCCGACGTTGACGCCGCAGAGGCGGGCGGTCTGCTCGTTTGATCCGATGGCAAACACATGCCGCCCGAAGCGAGTGTACCTCAGCATTGCCGCCACCAGGATGGCGAGAAACAGCATGAGCCACACTCCTGGCGGGAACAGCATCCAGCGTTGGTCATCATCCAGGGGAAGCACCAGCGTCTTGAGCCACGTCTTCTTCCAACCCTCGTTGATCACCTGGATGTTGGCGCTGGAGGCCGAGTGGTAGAGCCTCTGGTACAATTCACAGACTCCCTTGGCCAGGCCGCGCACCGCGCCCCAGAGTCCAAGTGAGGCGATGAAGGGTGAAAGGCGCAGCCCCGACACCAGCAGCCCCATCAGCACGCCACAGACGGCGGCCGCCAGCACGCCGGCCACCGTTGCGACCAACACGTTGCCAGTCCGATCGAGCACCCATGCTACCGCGACGATTGCAAAGGCGATTGTCGCACCGACAGAGAGGTCGATGCCCCCGGCGATGATGATCACCGTCATGCCCAAAGCCGCGATGCCAACCACGACGGTCTGGCGGAAGATCAACTCGAGGTTGGAGAATGTCGAGAAGTGGTTCTGACTCACCAAGGGCGTCAGAACTGCGAAGAGCACGTATATAAACGCCAGCCCGATCAGCGGGCCCAGCTTTGACAGCACTGCGCCGATGTCCAGGCCGCGCTTTTCGAGAGGATTGCCTTGTTCTGTCATGTCAACCTTCACCCGTTCCGGTGGCCTCGAGCATAATCTCGTGTTCCGTCCAACGATCCACTGGGCGCGGCACCCCCAGCGCGCCACGGCACATCACGGCAATACGGTCGCAAATGCCCATCAATTCGGGCAGATAGCTGCTGACCACCAGCACCGCTTTGCCGGCACAAGCCAACTCATCGACGATCTTGTAGATTTGCGCCTTGGAGCCCACGTCGATTCCTCGGGTGGGTTCATCCAGGAGCAGGATGTCAACGTCGTGATGCAGCAGACGGGCGATGGCGACTTTCTGCTGGTTGCCGCCCGAAAGATCGCCGATGGGCTGGTGGGGCGTGCGGCATTTGATGGGGAACTTCTCAATCCATGGGCGGCTCCACGCGGCCTGCCGGGCCGGCGTGACGACGGGCGGCAGACTGGACATGGTGATGTTGTCGGCGATGGAGAGCGCCAAGGCCAGTCCCTCGGTCTTGCGGTCCTCGCTGACCATGCCCATCCCCCCGTTCCACCGGGCGGAAGGCGTGGCCGTGCCACTGAAACCGGCCATGCGGACCGTTCCGGAGCGAAGGGCATCCAGGCCGAACAGCACACGGAGGAACTCTGTTCGCCCGGCGCCGACAAGCCCGGCGATCCCCAGCACCTCGCCACGGTGCAAGGTCAGGGACGCGGACAGCGGTTTGACGACGCCCGCAAGCCCGGCCACTTCCAGCACCGGTTGACCGCGGGTTCGCTTCGAGCGAGGGTAGAGTTCGCTGACTTGCCGGCCAACCATCATGGTGATGATCTGGTCGGCCTGAACATCGGCCGTCTTGCCGCCGCCAACCGACTGGCCATCGCGCAAGACCGTAAAACGGTCGGTGATGTCCTTCACTTCCTCGAGAAAGTGCGAGATGTAGACAATAGCCAGACCGTCCGCCTTGAGCTGGCGAACCAGAGTAAAGAGATTGGCGATGTCCTTCTGGGTGAGGCTGCTGGTGGGCTCATCCAGAACAAGCACGCGGCAACCGACGGCCACGGCGCGGGCGATCTCAACAAGCTGCTGCTGGGCAATGGAGAGGTTGCCCACCGGCTCGCCGAGCGGGATTTCCGAGTGGCCCACCCGAGTCATCGCGGCGTAGGCTGTCGCGCGCGCCTTGAACCAATCGACGAACGGCCCGATCATCGGCTCAACGCCGAGGACGATGTTCTCCATCACCGAAAGGTGCCTGGCGAGGGAGAGTTCCTGGTAGATCATGGCGACGCCGGCCTTGCGGGCGTCGAGGGGTTTGCGCGGCGCAAACGGCTGACCGTCGAGCCACATCCGCCCTTCATCGGGCTCATGGGCACCCGAGAGCACTTTCATGAGCGTGCTCTTGCCGGCACCGTTTTCGCCCACGAGGCCCAGCACTTCGCCGGGGAAGACCTCGAGATCAACGCCCGCCAGCGCGACAGTTGCGCCGAAGCGCTTATGCACACCCGTCATGCGAAGTCGAGGTTCCATGAGCTGTCTGCGTCGATGGGCCGGATGTTCCGATGACGGGCAGCATTCAGCCGCCAATGAGGGCTTTGACCTCGGGCGTATTGAGGTTTTCCAGGGTGATCAGCTTGCAGCCGGTGTCGATGATGGCCGGGACCTTCTCGCCTTTGAGTTGCTGGACCATTGTCTTGACGGCCAGATAACCCATCTGGGTGGGGTTCTGCGAGAGCAGCGCCTGGATATGCCCGTCCTTGAGCCCGCCCAGGAGGGCGACGGAGGTGTCAAAGCCGACGAATTTCTTCTTTCCAGCCAGACCGTTGTCACGAAGCACGTTGAGCATGGCCTGGGTGCTGGACTCGTTGGGGCAGAAGACGCCGTCGCACACCTTAAGCTTGTCGAGCAGGTTCTCGGCGTTCTTCTGGGCCTCATTGAGCGAGGCGCCGCCGTAGCGGTCCTTTTCGATCATCTGTATATCCGGGAACTTCGCCATGGCTTCCAGAAAGCCCTTCTCTCGCTCTTCGGTGCTGGCCGACCCCACGGCGTAGCGCAGCATGACAACCTTGCCCTTGCCGCCGAGGATGCGGGCGAGTTCTTCGCCGGCGATGGTCCCGCCCTTCTTGTTGTCCGTGGCGACGAAACTGGCGAAGTCTTTGCCGGCCTCTCCCTTGAGCGCCGAGTCGAAAATCACCACCGGAATCTTCTTGCGGCTGGCCAGTGCCACTGGATCAACCAGAGCGCTGGAGTCCAGCGGGGCGAGGCAGATCCCTGCAACGCCTTCGGAAACATACTGTTCAACAAGGCCGATCTGCTGGGAACGGTCATCTTCCTTCGGCGGGCCTTTCCAGATGATCGTGTATCCTGTTTCGGCGGAAGCCTTGTCGGCACCGACCTTGACGGATTTCCAGAACGAGTGGGACTCGCCCTTGGGGATCACGGCGATGCGCTTGGTCCCTGGTCCGGGCGTCGCGCCGGGCTTTTTGTTGCATCCGACTGTCAGGCAAAGCGCCAAACCCAACGCCGCAGTGATGAACGTTCGCATGAACATGAATGCTTCTCCTTGTCTAAGCGAGCCGGACCAACGCGAGAGTAACGATTGTAATGATTTGCGCCGCAACACCAAGTGCGGCTGATCGCTTTTGTGCGAGCCCCCTTCGAGTCAACGGTTTACGGGGCGGGTGGGCGTCACCTTCGGCCAGAGCGTCAGCTTGGCAGTCTGAAGCTCTTTGATATCGAACGTGGGCTGATCGTAAAAGACCTGATCCCCTCGCCACACGCGCAGCGAGTAGACCCCGGCATCCAGCACGAACCGCAGCTTGTGCTTTTCGCTTTCCGCGAGCACGCCCTCGAGCGGCGGCGATCCCAGGGGCGTAACCCGCACGCGTGCGCCGTCGAACTCGGGGCCGCCTTCGATGATCAGCACGCCCTTGGCGTCGGGCTTGTGAAGCCAGGAGTGGTCATAGATGGTGCCGACGAAGAGGAGAAACGCCGCGGCCACGGCACAGATCAGGACCCCGACCAGGCGGGCGCCTTCGCGCCGAGGGGCGCCCGCGGAAGCCCCGGCATCGGATGGCGAAGGAGGTTGCGGCTGGGGCGACGTGTCCACGCCGTTGTTTTACATCCGGCACAGGCAATTGCAAAGGGCGTGACCATTCTCCCATGCTCCGGGAGGGCCGCAGTCCTCTGCGGCCGTTTCGCGGCGCGACGATTCCGGCCGTGCAGAAGCACGGCCCTCCCGAATCTGTGGGCACGCCCATTGCAAAGGGACGAGCCATTACCGCCGGCGCTTGTGACGGCGGCTCAGGGGGATCTTGCTGCCGATCGTCAACTTCCGCGCGGGTTCGATCGGGACCGCGGGGGCGGCCGGCTGACCCGGTTCGGAACCCTGCGGCAACGATTCGATCCAGTCGGACGGCGTCGGCGAGGGCGTGAACCCTTCGACCGTGTCCGGGTGAATCAGCATGTTGATCAGTTCCTCGATCCTGGTGAGTTGCTCGCCCTGGTCCTTGGCGACGAAGGTGTACGCCTTGCCGGCGGCGCCCATGCGGGCGGTGCGGCCGACGCGGTGGACGTACGCTTCGGTGTCGTCGGGAACGTCGAAGTTGATGATGTGCGAGATGCCGGCCACGTCGATGCCGCGCGAGGCCAGATCCGTGGCCACCAGCACGCTGAACTTGCCGCCGCGGAAGCTCTTCATGACCCGCTCGCGTTTGTTCTGGGCGAGGTTCCCGTGGATCTCGCGGCACTCGATGTTGTCGGCGTGGAGCCGCCGGGCGAGTTTCTCCGCGCCGTGCTTGGTGCGGCAGAAGATGATGGCCAACTCGGGCTGATCGCGTTTGAGAAGCATCCGCAGCAGGCGGTATTTGTCCCAGGGCTGGACGGAGAAATAGAACTGCTCGACTTCCGCGACCGTGGGCTTCTCGTCCGAGCCGGCGGCAATGAGCTTCTCGACCGGCTCGCGCATGTACGTCCGGGCCAGCCGCTCGATCTCGTCGGCAATGGTCGCCGAGACGAACATGGTCTGGACGGAGAAGAGTTCAGGGTTCGGGGTTCGGGGTTCAGTGGGATAGTCCTGGGTGCTGAGTCCTGAGTCCTGAGTGCTGAGTGCTGAGTGCTGAGTGGAAGGTTGGCCGCCCGCCGGCGACTGCTGCGCCGGCTGAACCCTGAACCCTGAACCCCCAACCCCTTCCTGCGAACTCTCAAACCTTCGCGCAATCTGCCTCACCCGCGACAGGATGTTGCGGATGTCGTCGCGGAATCCGATGTCGAGCATGCGATCGACCTCGTCGAGCACGACGAAACGCAGGTTGTTGAAGTTGATCAGCCGGCGGTCGAGCAGGTCGATCACTCGGCCGGGCGTCCCGACGAGAATCTGCGGGTTGTGCCGCAGGAACTTGAGCTGGGCGGCGATCTTCTGGCCGCCGTAAACGGCCAGTGAGCGGATCGGCGTGTACTTGGTGAGCCGCTGGACTTCTGCGTCGACCTGCACGCACAATTCGCGCGTCGGCACCATGATGATCGCCTGCGTGCCCCCGTCGCGGTTGGCCCGCTGGAGGATCGGGATGGTGAAAGCGGCCGTCTTGCCGGTGCCGGTTCGGGCCTGGCCGAGAATATCGACGCCGGCCAAAGCTCGTGGGATCAGCAGCTTCTGAATCTCGGTCGGAGTCACGAAAGACGCCTCGGCGAGAGCGCGCAGAATGGACGGGCGGACGCCAAGGGCCGCGAATGCTTCGGGATAGGGCGGATGGTCGGTTTTGTCGGACATGCGGTGGATTGTAATGGAGTTGAGGCGTTTTTGCGATTCACGTCCAACGAAACCACTTCCCGCAGTGTCGGCGTAGAGGTAGAATCAACCAACGGAGACCGATTTATGGCCGGCAGGTTGGCGAATGAATATGCAGCGGGCCGCGCCTGGGGGCGGCTGATCGCGTGGCTGATCGCGGCCGCCCTCGCGGTCTCGCCGGATGTCGAAACCCGCGGCGAGGGAACCCCGCCATCGACCCGGCCGACGACCCGGCCAGTGGCCACAAGCGTGTCGGCGATCCCCCGCAACGTGCAGGAATTGCGGGATTTCCAGACGCGCCTCGAGGCGGTCGTGCCACGGGTGATGCCGTCGGTGGTGGCCGTGGTCGTCGGGAACATGTCGCAGGGTTCCGGCGTGGTGGTCCGGAAGGACGGGCTGGTGCTGACGGCGGGACATGTCAGCGCCTCGGCCGGGCGCGATGTCTGGGTGATCTTTCCCGATGGCCGGCGCTGCAAAGGCAAGACCCTCGGGCTCGACCGCGCCGCCGACGCCGGCATGGTGCAGATCACCGACAAAGGCGAGTATCCGGCCGTCGAACTGGCCGGCACGACACCGAAGATCGGCCAGTGGTGTTTGGCGCTGGGGCACCCCGGCGGATTCGTGAAGACGCGCACGCCGCCGGTGAGGCTCGGCCGGATCATCATGATGCGCGACGATTCGCTGATGAGCAGTTGCACGCTGGTCGGCGGCGATTCCGGAGGACCGCTGTTCGACCTGGACGGGCGGCTGATCGGCATTCACTCCCGGATCGGCCCGAACACGGCCTACAACATCCATGTGCCGACGACGTCCTTCACGCGCTCGTGGGATCGCATGGCCGCCGGCGAAGCGTGGGGCGCGCCGCTGGCGACGGCCGGCGGTCCGATGATGGGCGTGCAGCTTGCCGATGGCGGGGATACCGCGGTTGTCGAAGCGGTGACGCCGGGCTCGGCCGCGGACAAAGCGGGCATCCACACCGGCGACGTAATCCGCAGTTTTGGCGGCAAGCCGGTGCGTGGCCGGGATGAACTGGTGCTGCTGATCCTCCAGCACAGGGCCGGCGACACGGTAGCGGTGGAGGTGGTCCGCGGCCGGGAAACGAAGGCGGTGTCGGTGAAGTTGCAGCCGAGACCGTGAAATCGGATTTGCGATTTGGGATTTCAGTTTCGCCACCACAAGGAACCACCGGAAATGACCCATCGACCGACACGGATTTTGGCGATCGTGCTGGTGCTGGTCCTCGCCGTGCCGGCGCTGGCGCAGCCGCGCTCGCGCATCGCCGAACAGGCCCAGCGCCGCAGCGATGACCTGCTCAAGGAAGCCTTCCGCTCGGTCGTTGCCGAGGCGCGCAAATCCGTGGTCGCGGTCCGCTGCGGCGGCAAAGACGTGGCCATGGGAACCATCGTCGGCGCCGACGGCTGGATCGTCACCAAGGCCAGCGAACTGGGTGAGAAGATCGTCTGCCGCTTCGCCGACGGCCGCGAACTGCCGGCGAAACTCGTCGGCAGCAGCGAGAGTCAGGACCTGGCACTGCTGAAGATCGAAGCCGGCGGCCTGCCGGCGGTGACTTGGGGCGATGCCACGCGGCTGCAACTCGGGCAATGGCTGGCGTCGGCAGGCACGGGGCCGCTGCCTCTGGCGACGGGCGTGCTGAGCGTCGGCCGGCGGGCGATTCCGTCGCATGGCGCCATGCTGGGCGTACAGCTTGAGGAGTCGGATCGCGGGCCCAGGGTGCTCAAGGTGGTCGACGACAGCGGAGCGGCCAGAGCAGGCATCAGAACGAACGATGTAGTTCTCGAAGTGGCCGGCAACCCGACGCCGACCCGCGACGACTTGCAGATTGCTCTTCAGCAGCACCGGATCGGAACCGTGCTGAAACTCAAGATCCTGCGCGACGGCAAGGAACTGGAGCTGTCCGCCACGCTCGGCAAGCGGGCGGCCGCGACGCAGCCGTCCCGTGCCGAGATCATGAACAGCATGGGCGGCCCGCTGAGCCTGCGCAACAACGGCTTCCCCGATATCTTCCAGCACGACACCGTGCTCAAACCGGCCGACTGCGGCTCGCCGGTCGTGGACCTCGACGGCAAAGCCATCGGCATCAACATCGCCCGCGCCGGCCGCACCGAGTCCTACGCCATCCCGGCCGACGTGGTGAAAGCCGTCGTCGAGGAACTCAAGGCCACGGGGAATGCAAAGGCGAAATAAGGCACCTTCGGAGTGCGGTGGCTTGACACCGCTTTTCGATGTGCGCCGGATCGACTTTGGTGCCGCGCATCGGAGCGAAACGCCTGCGAACGAGGTGGATTTGCCGCCGCGCAAACCCCTTGGTGACATGGCGTCGTTTGTGCCGCTGATGGGAAAGCGGTGTCAAGCCACCGCAGTCCAAAATGTTCGGCGCGACCACCGCTATCCGCGTCCGCTAAAGCGGACCCTACGGAACTGACTACGGACTACTGACTCCCAGGCCATTCTGGTATACCACCACGCAATGCACGCCACACTGGCCTATCTGGTCTTCACGGGGTATCGGAAATACCAGCTTGTATTGACGGCCCTGGCGGTCCTGGTCGCGGCGATGCCAATCGGCGGCCGGCTGCTGGGCCGAATGGGGACAGTGCTGCAACGCATCGCGCTCCGGCCGCGGCTGTGCGGAGCGGGCTTGTTCATCGCGTCGTTCTTGATCGTATCGCTGCTGGCCGCCCGGCGGGGACTGCCATTGCCGTACGTTCACGATGAGTTCTCCTATCTGCTGGCCGCGGATACGTTCGCCCATGGACGGCTGACCAATCCGACGCCGCCGGCGTGGGAACATTTCGAGAGCATGCACATCCTCGTCCGCCCGACCTATCAGTCCAAATACCCCCCGGCCCAGGGACTGGTTCTGGCCTTTGGGCAGGTGCTGTTCGGACATCCCATCGTCGGCGCGTGGCTGAGCACGGCCGGAGCGGTCGTGGCGTCATGGTGGGCGCTGCGGGAACTGCTGCCAGCACGGTGGGCGCTGTTGGGCGGAATCCTCGTTACGATTCATCCGCAGGTGTTGGAGTGGGGCCAGCGCTACTGGGGCGGGTCCATCGCCCTGGGCGCGGGCGCCATGGTACTCGGCGCGGCGGCACGGTTGGCCCGGCCCTCGACCGGCGTGCCGGGCGATGGAGGTCGGATGTGGACCTCGATCATCGGCGGCGCGGGCATCGTCCTGCTGGCCTGGAGCCGGCCATTTGAAGGGGCGGTGTTCACGGCACTGGTGTTTGTTTGGAGTACCGCCTTCAGGCGGCCGTTCGTAGTACCGCCTTCAGGCGGTCTTCCAGGATCGGCTGCCGCCAGTATTGCAGGCAGGCTGCTTCCGCTCGCCCTCGTCGTCCTGGCCGGCCTGGCCTGGCTGGGATACTACAACTACCGCGTCACCGGAAGCGCCCTGCGTCTGCCTTACGTCGAGCATCATGCCCAGTACGGCTCGGCGCCGCTCTTCATCTTTCAGCACACCCGACCACCGTCGGAATGGCCGGACTATCACAATCCGCAAATGCTTCAGTTCGCCAGGGACCAGAACTACGACCACCTGCGCCGGGCGAAGTTGGAGACCGAAGGCTGGACCCCGGCCGCACTTTTCGACCTGTTCCTCAGCGACAAGGGCGTGGTCAACAAGTTGTTCGAGATATTCCTGACCTTCTTCGGAAACGTCTGGTCCCTCGCCCTTCCGCTGGTCCTGCTGCCGCTGTTGTCGCCGCGCCCGGCGAGCGTTCGCGCCCGCGCCATCCGGCTCGCGCTCCCGCCGGTGCTGCTCGGACTGTGCCTGCTCGCCGAATGGCGTTTTCCCGATCGGCCCTGGTCCGCCCCGGTCGGCGCCAAGACCACGCTCCTCGGCATTCTCTGGCTTGCCTTCTCTCTTCGCAGCATCGGACGGAAACTCCATGGTTTGTTCTTCCTCCTCGGCGTGTTCGGCCTCACTCTGCTCAGCGAGACATATCTCCTAGGCCACTACCTCGCCCCCGCCGGCATCGTCATGTTCGCCATTCTGCTCATGCTCCTTCGCCACTTCTGGCACAGCCGCCGGTCCGGCAAGGTCGTCGTCATCCTCGCCGTCGCTCCGGCCGTGGTCGCGAGCCTGTTCTGGTGTATCGGCTTCTGGAACTGGCCGCAGAGGCCGGCGGATTGGCGCGACACACGCAAGCCGTGGTACGCCTGGCGCGACTACCTCGCCAGGGACTTTTTCGGCAACCGGCCCGGCCGGCAACTGGCTATTGTCCGCTACTCCGCCAAACACTTCGTCCACGAGGAATGGGTCTACAACGGCGCCGACCTCGAACACGCCAAGGTGCTCTGGGCCCGCGACCTCGGCGACGAGGCCAACCGCGACCTGCTGGCCGCCTTCCCGGACCGCCAGGCGTGGCTGGTCGAGCCGGATGGTGAGCGAATCGAGCCGATCCCGTATACTCTGCCCAGGAAATGAGCGAACCGACCACACAACTCCAGGCCGTCGAGCTGTCCATCGTGATGCCCTGCCTGAACGAGGCCGACACGCTGGCAACCTGTGTCGCCAAGGCGCTGCGGGCCCTGAGCGAGCACGGCATCGCCGGCGAAGTGATCGTCGCCGACAACGGCTCGACGGATGCCTCGCGCGAAATCGCCGCGGCGGCCGGCGCCCGGGTCGTGCCCGTGGCGGCCAAAGGCTACGGCAGCGCCCTCATGGGCGGCATCGCGGCCGCCCGCGGGCGCTTCGTGATCATGGGCGACGCCGACGACTCCTACGACTTCCTCGACATCCGGAAGTTCGTCGACAAACTGCGCCAGGACAACGACCTCGTGCAGGGCTGCCGTCTGCCGTCGGGCGGCGGCACCGTCATGCCCGGCGCCATGCCCTTCCTGCACCGCTGGTGGGGCAACCCGATGTTCTCCATCCTCTGCCGCTGGTGGTTCCGGGCGCCGATCCACGACGTCTATTGCGGTCTGCGCGGGTTCCGCCGCGACTGGTATCACACCATCGACCAGCGCTGCACCGGCATGGAATTCGCCACCGAGATGATCATCAAGGCGTCGCTCCACGGCGCCCGGATCGCCGAAGTGCCCGTGACCCTCCACCCCGACGGCCGCAAGGCCCACGCCCCGCACCTCAAGACTTTCCGCGACGGCTGGCGGACGCTGCGGTTCTTCATGATGTACTCGCCGCGCTGGCTGTTCCTCATGCCCGGCATCCTGCTGGGCCTGCTGGGCCTGCTGGGCTATGCCCTGGCCATGCCCGGCATCAAAATCGGCCCGGCAACATTCGATGCCCACACGCTGCTGTTCGCGAGCCTGGCGATTCTCTGCGGCTATCAGTCGGTGCTCTTCGCGGTGTTCACCAAGGTCTTCGCCATCAGCGAAGGGCTGATGCCTCCGGACCCGCGGGTGGACCGCATGTTCAAGGCC
>JBIOJL010000189.1:0-11247 GCA_044450885.1 Tepidisphaerales bacterium | reverse complement strand
GGCGGATGCTGGCCGGCAACATGCCCAGGCGCTCGGCCAGTTCGAGCTGGTTGGCGACAGAGAGGCCGTGGGTGCTCAGGGCCGAGTCGTGGACGAGGTTGGGGCGGGCCTGGTCGTGCCAGTCGATGTCGATGAGTTGGCCGGGGGCGATGCCGGGGCCGGTGACGGCGTCGACGATGATCAGGGCGGACTGGGAGTCCAGATGGTCGAGCATGGCGGCCGGGCTTTCGCGGGAGAGATCGACGACATTCAGGCGGGGATCGTGGAGAGCGGATAGTTCTCGGGCAACCATGGGGCCGAAGGCGTCGTCGCCGGCCATGGGGTTGCCGAAACACAAGATGAGTAGAGCCTGCGGCATAAATGGCGAAATCCGAAATCCGAATGACGAGAGAAGTCCGAATGAAGAATGTCAAATAACCGATCTGTGCCACAACCCGACAAAATCGTCGCAGCCTGCAAAGAATTCTTAAACACGAAGTCACGAAGACACGAAGCGGTTCCCGGCCGATCCAACGGTTGGGAGCGGAGAGACCCGGATTAATACAGACATTGAAGCGACGATTCTTGCGATTCGTTCTTGAATACCATGTCCCGCTTCGTGCCTTCGTGTCTTCGTGTTTAATCTGCTTTGGTTGCGGCTATGCCGCGTTGGGCAATCGCGTCCCGAACATTCGTCATTGGTGCTTCGGTATTCTCTCGTCATTCGGACTTCGTCATTCGGCATTCCCTCGTAAGGCGGAGAAAATGTACCGAGCACGAAATACACGGGTCGTAGTTGCGGATCGTGTGCTCGCACTGCAGCGCGGCCTGCTCGTCCGACAGGGTCACCAGATGCGGCGCCAATGCCGCCAGGTCTTCCTCGATGGTTGCCTGGTTCTGGCTGGTCGGGGGAATGATGCGGGCCGAGGCGATGGTGCCGTCGGCATCCGTGCGATACTGGTGCCAGCAGATGCCGCGCGGGGCCTCGGTGCCGTGGGCGCCGACCCCGGCGCGCGGGATGCACGGCACGCAGGAACGCGGCGGAACGTTGTAGTTCTTGAGGATGTCGTACGACAGCGCCAGGGCATGCACGGTTTCGATCCCGCGGGCCAGCAGCGACAGGAAGTTGTTCCTCCAGGGAAGCTCCTTCTTGACGAACTTGCAGACCTTGGGCAGCAGATCGAGCGCGCGCGGATGGAGCTTGTCGGAATTCAGATTGAGCCGGGCCAGCGGGCCGACCATGAAATTCCCGCGCCCCTTTACGGAAGCGTGCAGGGCGTTGGAATGGGCGACGTGCTTCTCCTCGATGACGTTGAGGTATTCCTCCTGGTCGATGTCGATTCCCTTGTTGCTGCGAATGCGCCCGAGGTTCATGGGGTATTCGTTCGGGGAACTCAGCGAGACGAACTCGTAGTCGCGCTCGAGTGCCGGGAAAGGAATTTTCTCGGCCAGGAAGAGCGTGAGGTTGGACATTTCGTCGATGGCCGGCTTGACCTCGGCGGCCAGGGCCTGGCAGGCGGCCTTTTCGGGCGCGCGGTAGAAACCGCCGACACACATGCCGACCGGGTGTACCGCCCGCCCGCCCAGCAGCGAGACGATGGCGTTGCCCAACTTCTTCAGGCGCAGGGCCTGCTTCACCACCGGGCCATGGTCGGCCACCATGGAGATGACGCTCTCGTGCCCGAGGAAGTCGGGCAGGTGCAGCATGAACATGTGCAGCACGTGGCTTTCGATCCACTCGCCGCAGTAGATGAGGTTGCGCAGGGCGCGGATGGGCGGGTCGATCTGGTTGAAGATGCCCATGGCTTTTTCCAGCGCATGGCACGACCCGGACTGGTAGGCGATGGGGCAGATGCCACAGATGCGCGCGGTGATGTCGGGCACTTCGCGGAAATCGCGGCCGCGCAGAAACGCCTCGAAGAACCGTGGCGGTTCGTAGATGTCGAGGCGCGCCGTGCGGCATTTGCCGTCGACCATTTCCAGGTGCAGGCCGCCTTCGCCTTCGACGCGGGCCAGGGCCTCGACTTTGATGGTGCGGGTTCGCCCAGCGCCTTCAGCGGGACTGTTTTTCGAGTTGCTCATAGTAGTCGCTCGTCTGCTTGAAGGGTTCGAGGTAGCCGTTAAATGAACGCAGCTTGCGCTTGATGTCGCGGGCGCTCAGGCCAAGCTGTGTCAGGCGGTTGCCCAGCGATTTGATGTTCGGCTGATCGGCCGGCCCGAAACAGCCGTAGCACCCGCGATTGCACGCCGGGCAGAGGGCCCCGCAACCGGCCTGCGTGATCGGCCCGAGGCACGGCTGCCCGCCGGCCACCAGCACGCAGGGCAAACCTTTGCGCTTGCATTCCTCGCAGAGCGGATAGGTCGGGATGTTCGGCCGCCGGCCAACCAGCAGCGCGCTGATGAGCTCCAGCAACTGGTACTGGTTCACCGGGCACCCGCGCAGCTCGAAGTCGACGAAGACGTGGGAGGCGATGGGCGTGGCCGTCTCGAGGGACTTGATGTACTGCGGGTTGGCGTAGACGGTGGAGATGAAATCGCCCACGTCGGCCCAGTTGCGCAGCGACTGGATACCGCCGGAGGTGGCGCAGGCGCCGATGGTGACGAGGAATTTGCAGTCGCGCCGCACCTGGCGGATGCGATGCTCTTCATCCGGCGTGGAGATCGAGCCCTCCACGAGCCCCAGGTCGTACGGCGGCGGCAGCACCCGCCGCCGGGCCTCGAGGAAATACGCGATCTCGACCGCGCCGACCAGGGCCAGCAACTCATCTTCCAGGTTCAGCAGCGACAGTTGGCAACCGTCGCAACTGGAAAACTTGTAGACGGCCAACTTGGGCCGCGTCCCGACCGCGGGAGGGGTTATTGGGGAACTGGGCATGTTAGATCTCCTCCTTCGCGAAGATGTCCGCAATCTCCGAGAAGCAGAACACCGGGCCGTCCTTGCAGACGAACTTGGGCCCGTACTGGCAGTGGCCGCAGCGGCCGAACCCGCAGTTCATGTTGCGTTCGAGGCTGACGTAGACCTGGTCCGGCGGCACGTGGAGTTGCAGGAAATTCCACGCGGCCACGCGGTTGAGGATTCGCGGCCCGCAGACCATGACGATGGTGCGCTGGGCGTTGACCTTCACGCGCCGCAGGAGGTTGGTCACCACGCCCACCGGCCCGGTCCAGCCGGTGGTGGCGTTGTCGACGGTCACCAGCACGTCGAGGGTCGGGTCGTCGGCCCACTGCTGGAGTTCGTCGACGTAGAGCCGGTCCTCCGGCGTGCGGCAGCCATAGAGCAGCACCACGCGCCGGCAGTGCTCGCGGTGTTGCAGGAGCCAGTAGATCATCGGCCGCAGCGGCGCCAGGCCGATGCCGCCGCCCAGAATGACCACGTCCTGGCCTTTGAGCTTGTCCATCGGCCAGCCGCGCCCGAACGGGCCGCGCAGGCCGACGATGTCGCCCACTTTCATCCGCCCGATGCCGCGGGTCACGGTGCCCACGAGACGAATCGTGTGCTCCAGCTTGTCGCACTGATGTGGATTGGAACTGATGGAGATGGCGGCCTCGCCGACACCCGGCACATAGACCATGTTGAACTGTCCCGGCACGAACCGGTAGACGTTGCGGATCTCCTGGTCGCAGAACTCCATGGTGAAGGTCTTGGTGTTGAAGTTCTCGTCCTTGATCGCCAGGATGCGCGCGGGAACGGGCATCCAACTGTCCATTCCGCACACGGGCTCGGGAACGCTGAAGGTCATGGTGGTCATGATCGCACCTCCTGGGCGGCCTGTTCCGACGTCTGGCGAATCCGCGCCGCCTCGGCCGTGATGTCGATGCCCACGGGGCACCAGGCGATGCATCGCCCGCAACCGACGCATCCGCTGACGCCGAACTGGTCGAACCAGGTGCAGAGCTTGTGCCGCAGCCAGTGGCGATACCTGCCGCGGGTGGTGTTGCGGACGGGTCCGGCGGTGGTGTAGGTGAACTGGTGCGTGTGACACGACTCCCACAGTCGCGACCGCGTCGCCTTGCCGTTTTCGATGTCGTTGGAGTCCATCACTGTCGAGCAGAAGCAGGTCGGGCAGACCATGGTGCAGTTGCCGCAGGAGAGACAGCGTTTGGCGACATCATCCCATTGGGGGTTCTCGATCGACTGGTCGAGAATCTCTTTGAGGCCTTTGGTGTCGAGTTTTCGGCCCATGTGGTGGGCCGCATTGTCCAGCTTGAGTTCGGCCAGTTCGATCTCCGCTGAACTCGGGTCGCGCACGGGGAGGTTTTTCAGCAGTTCGCGGCCGGTGTCGGAACCCGCCGTAATCAAGAACCCGGCTCGCAGCTCCGTGAGGGCCAGGTCAAACCCCGCCGTGGCGGCAGGGCCCGTGCCCATGGACGTGCAGAAACAGGTCTTGGCGGGCCTGGTGCAGTTGACCACGATCAGCAGGGCTTCCTTCCGCGCTTCGGCGTACAGATCCTCGGCGGTGCAGCGCACCGTCGTGCTGTCCTGGAGGCCGAAGACGCGATCCTGGGTCTGCATGGCCGCCAGGTCGCAGGGGCGAATTCCCAGGAACGCCAGCTTCGGCGCCTGCGGCGGCCCGGCGTCGAGGATGAATGCCTGGCCTTCGACATGGCACTGATAGAGCCTCTGGGCCGGCGGAAAGAGAAACCCCCGGGCGCTGTTCATGCCGACCACATATTCAAATCCGAGGTCGGGGCTGCCGGGAGTCAGGCGATAGGAACCCCCATCCTGCTCGTCGCGGATGCCGTGGGCCAGTTCCTCGGCCGACTCGACCGGCCCGAGCATCACCGTTGTCCCCGTGAGTTTCGGCCCGATGACGGTGTATCCGCGGGAGCGGAGCAGCGCGACCAGTTCGGCCAGCGCCGCGCGAGGGAGGAAACGAGGAACGGAATCGGTCTGGCTGAGTGCCATCGCGACCTCCTTGCAGGTTGTCAAATTCCTCGGCGGGAAATGAATCGACGCCGGGAATTTCTACTCCCAAGAAATCGGCGGCCCAAACCAGCGCCGCCGGAACTGAAAGGAGAGTCTACAGTCCTCGATTCGGAAGGCAATAGAGAAGCCGTTGATTTTTCGACGGGAGCGTGACTGCAGTTTCCGGGAGGGCCGTGCTTCCGCACGGCCGGAATGATCGCGCCGCGAAACGGCCGCAGAGGACTCCGCCAGGTCACGGCCGCAGCACGACCTTCATCAGCCCCGCCTCGCGTGCGTACAGGCGTTCGAACCACTTCGGTCCCTCGTCCAGCGACGCGGTGGCGCTGAGGATCGGCTCCACGCGAATCCTTCCCTGCGCCAGCAGGTCGATGCAGACCGGATACTCGCCGCAGGATGCGCACGACCCCAGCACGGTGAGTTCCCGCGTCACCAGCGCCTGAAGCGGAATCTCCGCCTTCGGGGAAATGTTGCCGACCAGAACCAGGCGGCCGCCTTTGCTCAACGAGGCGATGGCCGTGTTGATCGGGCCGGTTGCGCCCACGCATTCGACGGCCAGGTCCGCCCCGCGGCCGGTTATCGCCATGATCTTCCGGGCCACCTCGGGATCGTTGGCGTTGAGAATCTCATCCGCCCCCAACTCGCGTGCGAGTTGCAACTTGCGATCCTCGAGGTCCACGGCGATCACCCGGCCGGCCCCGGCAACGCGCAGGGCCTGCACCACCAGCAGCCCGATCATGCCCGTGCCGACCACGACGGCCGTGTCGCCCATTTCCGGCCGCGCCCGGCTTACGCCATGCACCGCGATCGACACGGGCTCGATCATGGCCGCGTGCGTGAAGGAGAGGTTCTCCGGCAGCGCATAGCAGATTGCCTCGGGCACGGCGACGTATTCGGCGAAGCAGCCGTGCTGGCGATAATCGCCGCAGGAGACGCCCAGCACGCGGCGGTTGTCGCAGAGGTTGACCTGGCCGCGGCGGCAGAAATGGCAGCGCCCGCAATAGACGGTCGAGTCGAAGGTGATGCGTGCGCCGGGCTTGAACCGCGTGGCCGCGCCGCCGACGGCCTCGACGACACCGCTGGCCTCGTGGCCCATGACGATGGGTGGAACCCGACGGCCGGTCGAGCCGTCGTAGCCATGCACGTCGCTCCCGCAGATCCCGCATGCCTGCACGCGCACGAGCAGTTCGTCCGGGCCGATCTGGGGCACCGGCATCTCGGTCATCTCCAGTTTCTTGTATTCGCGAAGGAGTAGGGCTTTCATGGCGGGAGTATAACCGCAGGGTCTGGCTGGGTGCCACGGCTTGTTCGGAGTACCGCCTTCAGGCGGTCTGAACAGCCGCCTGAAGGCGGTACTACGAACGTGGCCCCGAAGCACGGCTTGCAGTAGACAAGCCGTGGCACCCGGTTTTGGGAACTTCTTCTGGTCCCTGTTCCTTGCTATCGCTTCGGCCACCCCAGGTTGCGATGCACGAAGTCGAATGTTCCGATGCCGTTGATCGTGTGCGGGCCGGCGAAGAACTCGATCTCGCAGCGGTCGCCGATGCCCAGGCGGCCGTTGTAGAGGAGGCGCACCTTGGCGAATTCCGCGGCCACGGTTTCGTCCGGGGCGACGCCGTCGAAATGGCCACGTTCGACCATGAACGGCCGGGGCGCGATCAGGGCGGCCATTTCCGCGTAGTTGAACGTGCTGCCCAGATCGAACTCGAAGATCTCGTACTCGCCGGTGTAGACATAGCTGTACGGGCTCAGCGTCGAGGCGTTCTTCCACACCCAGTCGTTGAAATCGGCCGAGCAGATGGAGAAGCGGTAGTCGGTGAGGATGGCCGGGACGCGCATGGCCGTCTTGCCGCCGTAGCTCAGGCCGTAGAAGCCGATCCGCGCCGGGTCCACGTTTGGCAGGGTCTTGAGCCAGTCGAGAATCTGCCGGTGCTGGGGCGTGATGATGGAGAAGAGCGTCTTGCCCAGCGGATTGGCCTTGCGCTGCAGCACGCGGAACCGGTCTCCGAAGAGGTAGAGGTTCTGCGGGGCGAAGACGATGAAACCGCGCTCGGCCAGGCGCGCGGCGTATGCCTTGTACGCGGCGTTGCCTTCTTGGCCGATGAGAAACTGCGGCCGGCCTTCCAAACCGTGCTGGCAGACCACCACGGGCCGCCGCTCGCCCTCTTTCAGGTCACGCGGCAACAGCAACAGGCCGTAGGCGATGACATCCGGAAACACATCCAGCACCACCTCGTACCCGACCCATTTCTCCGACTGCATCGCCAGCCGCGTTCGCGGCCGCGGCGGCAGCATCGGCTGGTCGAACTTCCCGATCATCTGCTCGTAGAAGATCTTCCGGTATTCCTGAGCCGACTTCTCGTATTTCTCGAGGGACGAGGTGTCCAGCCGTTTCATGAACTCCCGTCGGACGGACGGGCTCTCGGTCAGTAGCCGCTGGGTGTGCCGGTCGATCTCCACGATCTGCCGCGTCTGCCGCTCGGCCGGGTCGGGCAGGTCGCCGACGATTTCCGGCCGGGCACCATTCGCCGCCAGCTTTGCACCCGGCGACAGCGCATTCAGGAATGCCGCGAGTGTCCCATCCGCCAACATCGGCCCTTTCCCTTCGCCGCTCACCACCAGTTCCATCCGCACGGCCGGTCGAAGCTCCGCCACCAGCGCCTTCGCCCGCTCGACCTCATGCCGCACCTCCTCCAGCGCCGGCGTCGCCAGTTCCCCCGGTGCCCCGCCCTTGCCCGCGATCTTCTTTTCCGGCCCGCGGCACGCCTCGATCACCAGCGCCCGCGGCGCAACCAGCGACGCCAATTCCGCGTCGCCGAACTGCTGCAGCAGGCCGAAGATGTTGCGGTCGATGGGCTCGCGCCAGAGTTGCTCGCGGCGCGCGAAAGAACCGCTCACGCATGCCGCGGTGATTCGCGTATCGCACGCGGCCGCGTACAGGCTGAGCAATCCACCCTCGCCCCAGCCGGCCACGCCGATGCGCGCCGGCCTGCCGGCCGCCTGGCGCGAGAAGAAGTCGACGGCCGCCAGAACCTTCTGCACCTCGTATCCGATGGGATGCCGGCCGAGTTCGAAGGCCGGCCGATAGAGGAACTCCCGCGAGGTCAGTTCCACGCCACCCTCGGTTCTTCCCGGCGGTCGCCGCGGCTTGATCGTCCGGTCGATGAGCGTCGGAACCAGCACGCGACAGCCGGCTTCGGCCAGCCGGCGCGCATACTGCGACGCGGGCTCCACACCATCGGCGAGCCCCGCGATCTGTTCCGGCGTCAGGTCGGCATCGGGAATGGCCACCACATCCGCGATCCGCTCGCGCCCCACGGGTTGCAGCAGCAACCCCTCCGCGTTCACGCCATCCAGCACCGACCAGCGAACCGCGTAAACCTCGTAGCCCACCCCGCGAGCCAGCACCGGATTCCTCCCCGCCAGCGCCACCACCTGCGGTCCGGCAAACGATACGCGAGCATCGCGCACACCGATGATCTGCCGCAATCGCTCGCGATTCGGCGCGATCGACCGCTCGTATGCCTCTGGTGACGAGAAATCCCGCTTCCAGTACACCGCCCGCGCTACCACGGATCGATCCAGTTCGCGCATCAGAAACCGGTCGACGCCTGTCACAAGTTCCGAGGCGATATCGCCCTGCATTTGCAGAGCATCCGACCCCGGCAGTGTCGCCGGGGGTTCAGCGCCCCCGCACACGCAGGCAAAAATGAGTGTGAACATCACGAACGCCCTGTGCGCTGGTGTTTTCATCGGCGTCTCCATAATTCGCCCCGCGATTTGACCGGACGGGGGCGCGCCCATTCCTACGGCTGCCGGCCGGCTTCAAGAGCTGCGATCAACTTACTCGCCTCGGTTGGCGTGAGCCACACGATGCGGCCGTCTCCATAGACAAAGTGCGCCCCCTCGCCATCATGGTTGCTCAGCGGTTCGTAGAGCACGATGTCGCGGGGCGTCAGCAAGGCAACGGCCGACGTCCGGTGAATGTAGCGATACGAGCAACTGCCGTCGGCGCGAAAGGCGGCCGCGATGCTTTGGGTTGTGGCTGCCGGCGCGGGCGTGTCCCGCGACCACGGGCACACGAAGAACTGAGGCCCAAGCCCAACTTCAGGGTCGCCAGCGAGCGTTGCCAGGTCGGGCGGGAGGTTGCCGTCGTGAGCCTTGGCGTAGAGATCGATTCCCTCATGGATCAGCCGAAGGTTCGAGTCACATTTCACCAGAGTAGCCCCTCCCGCCGGACCGTAGCCTCGATCCATGTACACGTGGCCCAGCGTGCCAATGATGACGAGCACCACGAGAATGCCGCTCGCCCGAGACAACACCTGACATGCCCCGCGGCCACGCCTCTCCTCCGGCATGGCGCGCCGGATCGCGGTTCGGCTGCACGGGATGGCCGCCGCGAAGCCAGCCAGCGAAAACGCGGAGGCGATGATCGTTAACGATCGCGGCACCACCATGGCCAGGACGACTCCCAAGAGGCCGGCGAGGAAGCATGCCACCGCGCAATACACCATCCTGTTCGGTTCAGTCCGGCCCATAGTACCACCTGTCGCCCCTTCGGGGCTTGCTCACATTGCACTTCATTTCCCCCACGGCTGACGCCGTGGGCTAACATGTATCGCCACGACGTGGCTTGGGCCGGCCGCCGCCCGTTCGTCATTCGACATTCTTCATTCGGAATTCTCTCGTCATTCGAATTTCGGATTTCGTCATTCCGTTGCGGCAGCACGGCTCACACTTCATCCGGTATCCGATACTTCTCCCGCATCGTCTGCCGCACCAGTGCGTTGCCCGCGTCGCAATTGATGAATCGCTCGGCCGCCGGATCGAATTCGACTCGCAGGTCGCCGCAGCGATAGGCGATGTTGCCCAGATGCGCCAGCAGCGCAGCGCCGTGGGCGATCTCTATATCGGCGTTGGGCAGCTTGCGCGAGCGGATACAGTCAACGAAATTGGGCTGGTGATACTTGTCCGGGTGTACGCCCTTTTCCTCGGCCACCACCTTGCCGTCGCTCTCCATCACCTGCCAGCCGACGCCATGCCGGCCGACGTACATGATCTGCTTCGTGCCGTAAATCTCGATGCGCTCGCAGTTCATGGACCAGAGCGGGAATTTGCTGCCGTTACGTTCCTCGTTGTTGCTCTTGCGCAGATAGGCCGGAAAGGTTCCGCTGCTGCACGTCATCACGAAATCGTCGAACTCGTACGTCACCTGCTGAAACTCCGGCGTCTGCCGCTTCGAGCCAAACGCGTAATTCCCGGCCGCACAATGCGCATGCTTCGGCGGTGGCGGATCGCCCAACACATTGCGGGCCAGATCAAGCTGGTGGCTGCCGTCATTCCCCAGTTCGCCGCCGCAGTAGTCGTACCAGCTATACCAGTCGCGATGCCGGGAGACGTTGTACGGCACCATGGCGGCCGGGCCGATCCACTTGTCCCAGTCCAGCGTGGCCGGCGCCTGCGAGTCGGGTTGCGCCCGGAATGCCCCGCCGGGGTTCAGGTTGTACACCTTGACATGCACGACTTTGCCCAGCTTGCCCGAGGCGATGTACTGCCTCGCCGTATTCGCATACGGCGCGGAGCGGTTCTGCAAGCCGCACTGCACGATCCGTTTGTACTTGCGGGCCGCCTCGATCATCTTGCGGCCTTCCCAGATGCTGTACGAGGCATTCTTCTCCACGTAGACATCCTTGCCCGCCTGGCAGGCCCAGACCGTGGCCAGCGCGTGCCAGTGGTCGGGCGTGGCGACGATGACGCCCTGAACATCCTTGTCGTCGAAGATCAATCGCATATCGCTGATGCGTTGCGGGGCACGCCCCTGCGCCTTGTCCGCCAGTTTCACCAAGCTTTCGCCGCGAGTGTAGTCCACATCGCAGATGTACTTGAACTCGACGCCGGGCACGGCCAGGAATCCTGCCAGATGTGCCGAGCCCCGGCCACCCGCGCCGATCAATGCAAGTACCACTTTATTGGCCGGGCTTTCCGCGGCGCGGGCTCCGCCGGACCAGAGTGCAACCGCTCCGGCAACCGTTGCCGATGTGCCCAGTAACCGCCGCCGACTGATGGAGTTCATAAGAAGTCTCCTGTGGAGAGGAAATGAAGACTGCGATGAAGATACTACCGGTCCGGCCCAGAGGCGTTGGTGGGGACCGCTGCTGGTAGGGACCGCTCGCCGAGCGGTCCGCATTTCAGTGCCGCCGGTGTCCTCACCGGCGGAACCGAGCGGCAAGCGAGCCAATCCCTCCGCCAGTGAGGACACTGGCGGCACTTCGTCTTTGTCCGGCTTCGGAGTTCACGCTTCAGCGTGTCTGGCGAGCCGAACAATCAGCAGACACGCTGAAGCG
>JBIOJL010000188.1:0-11265 GCA_044450885.1 Tepidisphaerales bacterium | reverse complement strand
TGGCACTAACACCGAAGTCGCCGACGCCGCCGTCCGCGCTATCGCCAAGTCCACGGATGTTGCTGTTCTGACCGACTTGCTTGATCTGAGCATGAACGCCACCAAGGCGTCGCACAAGATCCTCGGCCTTCAGGGCTTCATCACCCTCACGGTCAACTCCGATATGCCGGCCGACGTGAAGACGAAGAACCTCATCATCGCCTGGAGCCTGGCGACGCGCACCGAAGAGAAACGCCAGGTGATCTCGGGCCTGACCGACCTGCACACGGCCGACTCGCTGAGGCTGCTGATGATGGCTTTGGACGATGCCGCGGTCGTTGAAGAAGCCGCCGCCGCTGCGGTAAACGTCGGCCGCTCGCTCAAGGGACAACCGGCACTCTGCACGGAAGCAATGCAGAAGGTACTCAGCGTGTCGAAGAACGAAACCACCCGCGGCAACGCGAAGAACGTGGAGATGGCCAATCGGCCGTGACCCGGGAGCGCGGGCGTCCTCGCCGGCCGATCCCGGGTGCCACGGCTTGTTCGTAGTACCGCCTTCAGGCGGTCTGAAGAGCCGCCTAAAGGCGGTACTACGAACGTGACCGAGAAGCACGGCTTGCAGTAGACACGCCGTGGCACCCAAACCTCTTTCAATTGATTCTGCCTCGCATCATTTGACTTGGAGCAACCATGAATACCCGCTTCACTTCGTGCCTCCGTGCCTTCGTGCCTCTCTGCCTGCTTCTGGCCGCCGCTTTCCCCGCCGCCGCCCAGGACAAGAAGATCCTCCTCTACACCCGCCAGGCCAAGACCGTCGACGGCAAGCCCGGCTTCATCCACAACAACACCAAGGCCAGCGTCGACCTCATCAAGAAACTCGGCGCCGACAACGGCTTCGCCGTGGATGTCTCCGAAGACCCCGCCGTTTTCACCGACGCCAACCTCAAGCAGTACAAGGCCCTGGTCTTCTCCAACACCAACAACCAGATCTTCGACACCGAGGACCAGCAGGCCGCTCTGCAGAAATACATCCGCGGCGGCGGCGGTTTCGTCGGCATCCACTCGGCCACGGGCTCGATGCGCGCCTGGCCATGGTTCGCCTCCATGATCGGCGGCCGCTTCCAGCGCCATCCGACGCTGCAGAAATTCACGATCAAGGTCGTCGACCGCAAGCATCCCTCCACATCCTTCCTCGACGAGACCTGGAAATGGGAGGACGAGTTCTACTATCACACCCTTCTCGCCGTCGACAACGACATCCTGTTGGCCGGCGACCTGACCACGCTCACCGACAAGGACAAGCCCAAGACCCCCGACAACACCTTCCCGCTGGCCTGGTGCCGCGAGTTCGAGGGCGCCCGCATCTGGTACACCGCCCTGGGCCACAAGCCCGAATACTACTCCGACCCGAATTTCCAGAAGCACATCCTCGGCGGCATCCTCTGGGCGATGGGCGAGAAGAAGTGATCTGGCCGCTCAGGCCGAGGTGATCGACGATGAGTGAGTCATGCACCACCACCATACCCCGCTTCGTGCCTTCGTGTCTTCGTGTTTAATCTGCTTCGGTTGCCCCTCCGCCCCGTTTGCAAACCGCCCCGCTCCCGGTTTCAATTCGGGATATGGCCAACACACAGGCACTCTACGCGGAACTCGTCGGCAAACTCCAGGAAGTTCAGACCCTCGAATCCACCTCGGCCCTGCTGAGCTGGGACCAGGAAACCTACATGCCTCCGCGCGGCGTGGAGCTGCGCGCCCGGCAGCTTTCCATGCTCGCGACGATGGGACACGAGGCGTTCACGGCGCCGCGGATCGGCGAATTGCTCGGCGAACTGGCGGCGTCGGACCTGGTGCGCGAGCCGTATGGCGACGTGGCCGCGGTCGTGCGCGAGACCCGAAGGCTCTACGACCGCGCCCGGAAACTGCCGGCCGAACTCGTCAAGGAAATGGCCGCCACCGCGGTGATGGCCCAGCAGGCGTGGACCGACGCCCGCGGTAAGGCCGACTACGCCATCTTCCAGCCCTGGCTCGAAAAAACGCTGACGCTCAAGCGCCGCGAGGCCGAGTGCGTCGGCTACAAGGGGCACATCTACAACGCCCTGCTCGACCCGTTCGAGCCCGACGAGACGGCCGAGAACCTGCGCGGCGTCTTCGCCGAGCTTCGTGGGCCGCTCGTGGAGCTGGTCGGCCGGATTGTTTCCTCCGGCCGCCGGGCGCCCATCGAGATCCTGCATCGGCGCTACCCGGCCGACGCACAGAACGCCTTCGCCCGCGAGGCCGCCAAGCAGATCGGCTTCGATTTCCAGGCCGGCCGGCTCGACATCTCCGTACACCCGTTCAACAGCGGCATCGGCCCGGGCGACTGCCGCATGACCACCCGCTACGACGAGAACTACTTCGGCGACGCGTTCTTCGGCGTGCTCCACGAGTCCGGCCACGGGCTCTACGAACAGGGCCTGCCGGCCGAGCATTGGGGCACGCCGCTGGGGCAGGCGATTTCGCTGGGCATCCACGAGTCGCAGTCGCGGATGTGGGAGAACCTCGTCGGCCGTTCGCGCCCGTTCTGGAAGTTCTTCTTCCCGCGGCTGCAGTCGGCGTTCCCCCAGGCGACGGCCGGCGTCAGTCCGGAGCAGTGGCTCTGGGCCGTGAACCACGTGCAGCCGTCGCTGATCCGCACCGAATCCGACGAAGTCACCTATAATCTGCACATCATGCTCCGGTTCGACATCGAGCAGAACCTGCTCACGGGGAGTTTGTCCGTAAAGGATGTCCCGGCCGTCTGGAACCGGATGACGCAGGACTATCTCGGCATCACGCCCCCAAACGATGCGCAAGGTTGCCTTCAGGACATCCACTGGAGCCACGGCGCCCTCGCCTATTTCCCGACCTACACGCTGGGCAATCTCTACGCCGCTCAGTTTTACGAGCAGGCGAAGTCCGACATCAGCGGCCTGGAGGATGCCTTCGCCACCGGCGATTTCAAGCCGCTGCTCGGCTGGCTGCGGGAGAAGATCCATCGCCACGGCAAGCGATATTCAGCCGGGGAGTTGGTCCGCCGCGTGACCGGCCGCCCTCTGGAGGCCAAGCCGCTGCTGGATCACCTCATGCGGAAGACCAAGGAAGCGTATGGAGTGTGAGTTATGACGTGATTTGCCAGGTGCCGCCCACTCGTTCCCATCGCGCCGATTGCGCGGCCACGAACTCCCGACCGTCGAACTCCCGCACCTCGACGGTCACCCCGTCGCGCGACTGCACGATGATCCGGTTGTAGGCATTGCGATGCCGCGAGCGGCGGCGGCTGGACACGCCGGTGCCGGCCTGGATGCAGAGCACCGATCGCCGCGTGCCGGGATGGTGCGCCAGCGATTCATCCGCGTACGACAGGTGCAGGTGGCCGGAGAGCACCACGTCCACCTCGCAATTGGCGAAGGCGTCCAGCGCCTGCCGCACCCGCCAGACGATGTGATGCCTCGCCTTCTCGTCGCGCGGCGGCACGAGTGGGTGATGGGCGACGACCACGCGCAGCGCCGACGGAGCCGCGCTGCCGAGGCGCGCGGCGATCCCGGCCAGTTGCTCGTCCGACACCGCGCCGTCTTTCCAGAACCCCAGCGGGTTGAGGATGATCGGCCGGGCGGTACACACGCCGACGATGGCGACGTCGCCGCCGGTCCACGCCGGATACGCGTCGGCCGTAATGGCCGACCGGAACCGACCCAATGGCGAGAGGATTCGCCGCAGCACGTCGAAGAGCGGGATATCGTGATTCCCCGGCACGCACACGTGCGGCGAGGGGAGTTTTGCCATGAAGTCGCGTGCCAGCGCCCATTGCCGCCGGCGCGACCGTTGCGTGAAGTCCCCGCTGTTGACGACCACATCGGGACGGATTCCGGCGATATCCGCGGCCAGGGCCTCGGCCACCGCCGGGTCGTGCCGGCCAAAGTGCAGGTCGGAGATGTGGGCAATTGTGGTCATTGGCCCCGCGTTCGTAGTACCGCCTTCAGGCGGCTGTTCGGAGTACCGGCTTCAGCCGGCTGTTCGTAGTACCGGCTTCAGCCGGTCTGCACACCGCCTGAAGGCGGTACTACGAGCGAGCGCCGTCACGGCGGAATCACGTTCAGCCGCGGCATGCCGGCGCGGAGGTCGTCGATGCCGTTCTGGGTCACCGCCGTGTTCTTCAGGCGAAGCGTCACCAGGTTCTTGAGGGTCTTCAACCTGGCGATGCCATCGTTCGTGACCCTCGTGTCGGACAGATCGAGCGTCTTTAGCGAGGCGATGTTGCCCAGCGGCGCGCACGCGGCGTCGTCGATCTTCGCCGCGCGAAGGCTCAGTTTCTTCAAGCCCGTCATGCCCGCCAGGGCCTTGAGCCCGCCCGGGCCGACGCTCGCCTGGATCAGCGAGAGTTCTTCGACGTTGCCAAGCGCTCCGAACTGCTCCAGGTGGGCATCGGTGAAATTCGTCGGATCGATGTCCAGCAGCCCGATGAACGGCAGCGATTTCAGGGCGGCCGCGACGGCCGGAGTGGCCTGCCGGGCGGTGAGATGGACCACCGTGACCTTGCCCAGCGCGGGTATGTTCTCGGCCGCTTTCGCGGGGTCGGCCACGTCGCCGAGGTCGAGCAGGCTGGTCTGCGCCTGGGCCGTGGGATCGAGGCGCACGTTGGCGCCGAGATTGATGAGCCGGGCGGCGGCCTCCGCGGCGCGCTGACGCATCGGGTCGACCGGTGGCGCAACACCTGGCCGCTCGCTGTCCGGCTGCGTGCTCGGCTGAGAGGACGGAGCGGTCGTGGGCCGGGTGGCCGGGCGCGTCGCGGGCTGACTGGCCGGCTGCGTCGCCGGGCGAACTGGGACGGGTACCACCGGCGGCCGCGGCCGCGTGATCGGCTGCGTGGGCATGATGGCGGGCCGGGTTGCCGGGCGCGTGGCCGTTCGCAGGCCGCCGGAGAGTTTGTCGTCGAGGCGATCGAGCCAGACGACGGCACGGGCCCGTCCGATTTCCAGCCGCCGGGTTGCGTCGCCGACCGCCGCGTGCCGGTCGACAGTTACCTTCGCGCTGGCCTGGCTCAGGCGGACCGACTCGCTGATGGGCACGTCGCCATCGTCCTCGGCGTGAAAAACCCAGACCGGAACCGTGGCCGCCCCGATGCGGTTGACGGGTGAATGGTCGGCGAGAAACGAACCGGCATCCTGCACCATCTCATTGAGCCGCTCCTTGTACGGAGCCAGCGGCGTGGCCAGATCCACGATCGGCGCGCGCACGGCACACCCACGAATGCGGGGATCGCCTGCGGCCAGGAGCAATGCGACCGTGCCCGACGAACCCGCGCCGGCCGCATAGAGCCGCGATGGATCCGCCTCGGGAACGTGCCGGAGCACGTACTCGATCGCCAGCCGCCCGTCGGCGACACCGCCGTCGGCGGCCATGAACCCGACAAGAGGCCCGATGGCCGCCGGGCCCACGGCGTTCGCTCGCGGCACGGCGCCCTCGACGTCGTACGCCACGACCGCGAACCCGGCCTTTGCCAGAACGACGTGTTCGTCGCGCTGATCTTCCGACAACCGCGAGCCCGGCAGCATTCCCGGACCGCCCGCGGCCACGAACACACACCCGACGGATCTTGGTGTACCCTTCTGTTGCAGTGGCATATACACCCAGAGAGCCACCTGTCGCCTGGTATCGGAATCGTTGATGGTCAACTCGGACAGCCAGCAGTCGACCAGCCGCTGGTACGCCGGCGCGGCCGCTGTCTGGGCCAGTTGCACTGTGTTCAGACGTGCCGTCGGCACCGCCACGGGCCCGCCCGCTTCGTGTTTGCCGCGGTTGGCCAGCCAGATGCCGGCGCCGGCGATCGCGAGCACCACCAGAACGACCGGCCAGAGGCTCTTGCGCGGCACGGGGCGGGGAGATGATCCCGAAGGCGACCCGGCCAGCGCGTCATCGCCGGCCGCCGCAGTCAGCGACGGGTGGACACGGTCGGCATCATCGACGTGATCTCCGCTCGCCGCCGGAACCGGCGGGCCCGGCGGCTGGCTCGGCTGGGGCGGCGCGCCCGGCGGCCTTGCGGAACTCGTCCCGGCGGCAGCGTCACCCGGCACGCGCACGATCGCGCCGCACTCGCGGCAGCGCACGCTCTTGCCCGCGAGAGTGCCCGCGACAACGTTGCGCTGGCCGCATTTGGAGCAGTTGAATTCAATCGCCATGGTTTTGCCGGACGCCCGCAAAGACGATTGGCGGCACGTCGATCAGAGTCGGATTCTAGCGGCCGGGCGCGGTTTTCGCCATGGCGTCACGGAGGAATGATATTGAGCCTTGGCAGCGCCGCTTTGAGCGTCTCCTGGGCCGCGTCCGATACATCGGTGTGCGTGAGCACCAGCCCAACCAGGCTCTTGAGCGGTTTGAGCTGCACGATGCCGTCGCTGGTCAGGTGCGTGTCGGTCACGTCGAGGTAGCGGAGCGAGGTCATCCTGGCCAGGTACTGGCACGCCCCATCGTCGATCTTCGTCGCCTTGAGGTAGAGTTTCTTGAGCGTCCACATCGCCGAAAGATTGCGGATGCCGGCCGACGTGATCGGCTGGCTGTTGAGGCTGAGTTCATCGACGTTCGACAACCCGGCGATGCGGGCCAGGTCCGCGTCGGCGATCTTCACATCCGAGAACTCGAGGCGGGTGATCGAAGGAATCGTCTTGAGGGCGAGCATCGCATCCGGCGTGAACTGTGAAGGAAGCACGCGCAGCACCGGAACGCGCTTGAATCCCGCGAGGATTTTCGCGGCCGCGGCGACATCGCCCGCGCCGCGGACATCGACGGAGACGATCTCATGGTCCGCGTCGGTCTTGACGTCGGCGCCGAGCTTGGAGAGCTGGCTGGCCGGGGTCGTGTCGACGACAACGGGCGGCCGCGCCGGCGGGGTCACGGGCGCGGGCATCGGTTTGACCACGACCAGGTCTTTCGGCGCCGGCGAGACGGGCGGATTGGTGCCGGGCAGTGGACGTTCGGCAGCCGGCGACGTTCCCGATGGCGTGGGCGTCACACCCGGCACCGGCCGTTCGGTGACCGCTGGTGTCGCGGGCCGTGGGCTCACGGGCTGGAGCGGCGTCGCCGGAGACGGCTCGGTCGAGCCCGGCACTGGCCGCTCCGTCACCATCGGCCGAGGCGACGGCGTAAATGGAACATGCGTACGCGGCGGCGGATTGTCGAAAATGTTGGCGCGGCCGGGATTGGTCGGTCCGGG
The DNA here is from genome assembly GCA_044450885.1 of Tepidisphaerales bacterium. Taxonomy (GTDB): domain Bacteria; phylum Planctomycetota; class Phycisphaerae; order Tepidisphaerales; family Tepidisphaeraceae; genus JANYKD01. Next base: position 4,061 of record JBIOJL010000188.1, on the reverse strand, counting down.
CGTTCGTTGCGCGATGGCGGTATCGCCGGTTCGCGCGCCGCCCAGTTCGGTGTCGCGCGATCGCAACCAGGCGATCCCGGCCGGAATGCCTTCCTGGATATACGCATCGCGATGCCCGCCGGAACTGACCGTCATGATCTGTATCTTGGGGGATCGAGAGCGCAATGTGTGGGACTGGCTGACGGGAACATTGTCGTCATCATTGGCGTGGAAGAGAAACACGGGACAAGCCAGCCGCTCAGCCACGGTCAACGGTGAGTGACTGCGGGCAAAGTCCGCGGTGCCCGAAACCAGACGGCCAAGGTCCGAGGCTTCTCTCAGTCTGCCCTCGAGATCAGAGCAGGGTGCGTAGGCGATGCAGCCTTTGATTCGCGCGTCGCTGGCCGCCAGGAGCAGCGCCACCGTGCCCGCGGAACTGTGCCCGGCGGCATACAGGCGGGACGGATCGACCTCGGGAACGGTCTTCAGCGTGTATTCGATGGCCATGCGCGCATCAGCCAACCCTCCATCGGCCGCCATGAATGCTTTCACCGCCGTGGTGACTTCGCTGCGGCTCGGCGAATCTGTATCGCGCAACGGGCCCTCCAGGTCATATGCCACCACCGCGAATCCGGCGCGCACATAGGGCACAAACTCCAACTCGTCGTCCGAGGACAAATTCATGCCGGTAAAACAGGTCGATCCGGCCGGGGCGATGAAGACACATCCAACGGACCGCGGTCTTCCCGCTTGCGCGGTGGGAAGGTAGATCCAAACCCTGACGTCCTGGCCGGTGGCGCCGCTGCCCGCCGAGGTGGACGCCGCCAGCATCTCCGGACCGCGCGGACTGAACGATGGAGGAGTGGAGGATACTACGACAGCGCGCGCTGGATTGGAGCCCGCCGAGCCGCCGAACAGCGAACCGGTCGGCATGTGACCGGGACCGTACATCAGGATGCCGCCCGAGATAATGGCCACGAGCAGCGCCGAGAACCCGGTCACCAGCCACGCCCGGCAGATCTGGAATATCTCACCAAGATTGCTGATCACGAAAAGCAGCCAGACCGCAATCCACATCACGTTCAGCGCCACCGGCAACATGGGATGCACCTGGGCCAGGAAGCATGCCAGGAGATTCAGCGCCAGAATGGTTCCAATGTATCCCGGCCAGCCGCCCGGCCAGAGCGACGGGATCTTCAGCAGGATCACAATGAAACAGAGCAGCGCCAGCACGATGCCGATCAGGAGACACGCCGCCGCGCCCTGAATCACCACTCTGGGAACCGTGAGCCACAGCACGACCGGTACGGCCAGCAAGAGGAGCGGCCACAGCTTGGGCACCAGCGACAGCAGCGCCCCAGCGCCAAGGCTGAGGCCCCGGCCGGCGACGCCCGCGACCGCGCCAAGTTGCGAAGCGACGGCAGACGCGGCGCCGGCGGCTTGAGTTGGCGCGGCCAGCGGCACCTCGGGCGCGGTCGCCTCGCTGGCGGCGGCACTGGCCAGATTATCGAGCGACAGCAGATCATCGTCGTCCGCAACAGGCTGGCGCGGGGCTCGCGCAGGTCGTTGCATGCCGTGCGCACCAGCCGCCGCCGGCCGCGCTGGAGACGCAACATGTTTGCCTGGCGCCGCGGTGTACCCGGCGGGCGCCGGTTTTGGCGCAGCCTTGCCGGACGTTCGCGATACCGGCACGTACAGCTTCGGCTTGGCCGGGGCAGCGGCCGGCGTCCGTGCCGCACTGTGGCTTTGAGGCGGCGGCAATGGCCGCTTGCTTTCCCTGGGCGCCGTCGGCGGTTCATCGTCCGTCACAATCCGTAGCGGCCCATCATCGGTGGCCACCGGCAACGGCCCATCGTCCGCCACCACCGGCAACGGCGCATCCTCATCCTCGACAATCTCCAGCCCCTGCGCCTCGAGCGAAATCGGCTCCTCTTTCCTCGCCGCCGGCTTCCTCGGGGGCGGCCGCCGCGCCGGCTCCGGCGCCAGCGGAATCGCGCCCGTGGATGGCGACATCGGCAGCGAGCCCCGATCGTCGTATTCCACCACCTCAAACATCGAGATGTCCAGGATTTCGTCCTCGGGCGCGGTCTTGTGGCTCAGCGGCGTCGCCCGCTGTCTGGCCTTGGGCGGCGGCGACATGATCACCATCTCCCCGGCCGACTGGTCCACCGGCGCATCGTCCGCCACGCGGTGTTGTGTGCCGGCCACCACGGCCTGCCCGCAGGAAAAACAGTGGATCGTCCGGCCCCCCATGCTGTCAGGCACGCGGTACAACTGGCCACACGCGGTGCATTTGAATCTCAGCGCCATCGGCCTCCCAAGCCCTCATCTTCCCGGATTCTTCAATGTCGAAATATTACCACCTGGGCCTTCGCTTCGCCACAGCAAAGATCGAGGAAGTCGAGGCAGAAATATGGCAGATAGAAGCTAAATGTGAAGATGACTTATTGACCACGAAGGGCCACGAAGCACCACGAAGGGGAAGGTTCAAGGGTTCGAGAGGTCAAGGGTGTGGTGTGGTCCCGTTGAGGTTGCGACGGAGATCCAGCAGCATTCGTTCGATCCGCGCATGGTCGGCCAGCCTTGCCTGAACGACCCATTGGCCGCCGATGTAGTGGCCGAACATGATTCTTTGATCCAATTGCCAACTGGCGTACAAGTCGAGCGCAGCACCGGTTTCGGTGGCCGGATTTGCATCAGCGGCCGGCGTGGACTCGGGGCGGGATGAATTCGCGATGCGCTGAAGGATCAGGTCGCGGACGTCGTAGATGCGTGTGTAATGGATGTCGGTATAGCGATCCGTCAATGGGGCGGCCAGATTTTCCTCGACCAGCCAATTGCAGCCGCGGCCATCGGCATCGCGGTGTGGGCCGGGCAGCAGTTGCATGCCCGTCTTCGTTCGCAACTGTTCGAGTTGCGCATCCGTCTGGCCTTCGAGTTCGGCCCCGCAGGGCCACCTTTGCGGGTTCGCGGAGGGCGCCGTCAACCGGCCGAAGATGTTTTCAACACGACGGCAATCCTGGGCGGCCGCCACGACGATGAGCCGGTCGCCGACGATCCGCAGGGAAACCGGCCGCGTGGCGCGGCAGGGATGAACGTCGAACAGGAATGTGCGCGGGAGAAAGTGCTCGGCAGATTCCGAGGCGACATAACGGCCGCCGGTGTAGTATCCGCCGCGTACATGATTCGATGGCATCGCCGAATTGGGAGCATGGCCGTACAGTCGCATCACCAGGCCATCGGCCTCATCGGTGAACGCCTTAGCCCTCTTGAGGAGCAGAGCGACATCAACCACCCTCGACACGACCGGCCCGTTGGCCGGCGGGCGCACGTCGGGAATGGAGCCCACGTAGAGCACACCCTCTTCAACAACCGCGGCCTGGCGGCCGCCCACGAGGAACTGCGGTACAACGGCCAGCACCGCCCGCCGGCTGACGTGATTCAGCACGATCGGCCCGGTCATCCGCCGGCCGGCGAAATCCTGCGTGGCTTTTCCCATAACTTCGAGGCGCAACCCGAGGGCCGAGCAGAGTTGCTTAAGGCCATCGAGGGCACTGCCCGTGGGTATTTCGAGATGTTCAATGACTTCCCACTGTGATTTCAGTTCGGCCTCGGCCGGGCGCATCCGCGCCGGCGCGCGACGATATGCCCAGCCGGCCAGCGCCAGGGGCAGAATTACAGCTACAAAGAAGATGAGGGCGATGCGTTTCATTCGGGTCGCGGGGTTCGCCTCTCTGAGAGATTACTGGATGGGGACGGGGGTGTTGCGGGTCATTGAGAAGCGAGAAGTGAGAAGGGGAAGAAAGAAAGACGGATTGAATCACTGCGAGGTGACCAATGCCGTCTGCGCTCTCAACTGGCCGACACCGTCGCCTCCATCTCCAGTCGAGTGAAAAAATCTCGAAATTCTTCTCAAATTCACAACCCCCTTCCCATCCGGCGCTTACGCCAATCGCGCGCTGCGCGCTTTTGTCAAAAGCGCGCAACACCTCGGTATATGTAGAGGAGCATGTCTTTCTCGCCTCCTTCGCGCCGCCCCGCCTCCGGCAGCGCAAAACCCAACCGCCGCCGCCCGCCCGTCG
>JBIOJL010000187.1:0-11312 GCA_044450885.1 Tepidisphaerales bacterium | reverse complement strand
CTACGAGATGGCCTACCTGATCCTCGCCGGCATCGCCACGCCGCTCGTGCTCTCGGTGCACACGATCGTGTCCTTCGACTTCGCGGTTTCACTGATTCCCGGCTGGCACACCACGATCTTCCCGCCGTATTTCGTGGCGGGCGCGATCTATTCGGGCTTCGGCATGGTGCTGACCCTGATGCTGCCCCTGCGCGCCGTCTACAAGCTCGAGGACCTCGTCACGCAGTACCACATCGACTGCATGTGCAAGATCGCCCTCGCGACCGGTTCGATGGTCGGCTACGCCTACATGATGGAGTTCTTCATCGCGTGGTACGGCGCGAACCCCAACGAGAGCTTCACCTTCATCAACCGCGCGTTTGGTCCGTTTGCCTGGGCCTATTGGACCATGATCTTCTGCAATGTCGTGGTGCCGCAGTTCTTCTGGTTCAAGTCGGTGCGGCGCAACACCGCGATGGTCTGGATCCTGTCCATCCTGATCAACGTGGGCATGTGGTTTGAGCGCTTCGTCATCATCTGCACCTCGCTCACCCGCGATTTCCTGCCGTCGAGCTGGAGCTACTTCAGCCCGTCGATCGTGGACATCTTCACCTTCTTCGGCACGTTCGGCGTCTTCTCGGTGCTGTTCCTCCTCTTCATCCGGTTTCTGCCGATCATGCCGATGGCGGAACTCAAGGCCGTCACCCCGCAGGGCGATCCCCACGCCGGCCACGCCGCCCACCATTAATCTATCAAGCCCATGTCCGCCCAACCTTATGGCCTGATTGCCACCTTCGACACCGCGGCCGATATCTATCGGGCGGCGGAGCAGGTGCGCGATGCCGGTTACAAAAACTGGGACTGCATCACGCCCTGTCCCGTCCACGGCCTCGACGGGGCGATGGGTCTGCGCCGCTCGATTGTCCCGCGGATCTCGCTCGCCGGCGGCATCACCGGTTTTTGCACGGGGATGGGGCTGATCTGGTATGCGGACGCCTACACCTATCCGCTGATCGTGGGCGGCAAGCCGTTCTTCAGCCCGCTGTTCGCCTTCCCGGTGTCCTACGAACTGACGATTCTCTTCACGGCCTTTGCGACGATCATCGGCATGTTCGTGGTCAACGGCCTGCCGATGCACTACCACCCGGTCCTCAAGTATGACCAGATTCGGCGCGGACTCGACGACCGCTTCTTCGTGGTGATCGAGGCGCGGGACCCGCGTTTCAACCTTGCCAACACCACGGCGCTGCTCGCCAAGATCGGCGGCAAGGAAATCAAGGAGCTCGAAGCCTGACCATGCGCAACGCGTACCTTGTTCTCACGCTCCTCGTGGTGCTCACCGTCTCGGTGCTGGGCCTGCGCGGCACCAAATTTTCCCATCCGCCGATGGATGTGTTTCCGGAGTGGCTCTTCCCGGGCATGAAGTACCAGCCCAAGTACCGAACTCAGGGTTCCAGCACTTTCTTTGCCGACGGCCGGGCCGACCGGCCGCTGCCGCCCGGCGTGGTCGCCGCTGACTACGGTCCGCTGGCCCAGCCTCTGCGGGCCGACCGCCATCTGGCCGAGGGCAAGAACGCGGACGGTTCCTTCGCCCGCGGCTTTCCCGCTTCCGTCGCGGTGGACATGAAACTGCTGGAGCACGGCCGCGAGCGGTTCACGATTTATTGCGCGCCCTGCCATGGCGCGCTCGGTGACGGCCAGGGCATCACCAAGCAGTATGGCATGGGCGCCACGCCCACCTACCAGGACGTCCGGCTCCGGAACATGCCGGAAGGGGAAATCTTCAACACCATCACCCACGGCAAGGGCAACATGCTGTCCTACGCGGATAAGCTGACGGTGGAGGACCGCTGGGCGGTCATTGCCTATGTTCGCGCCTTGCAGCGCGCCCAGACCGGCACGGTGGCCGATGTGCCGTCCGCCCACAAATCGGAGCTTGGCATCCCATGAGCACACAAGCCGCTACTATTTCCCCCGGACTGGCCGCGCCGAGCACCGCTTCCTGCGCCAGCAAGGCCCTTTATGTCGGGCTGGCCGGCATAGCCGTCACTGCGCTGGGCCTGTTCTTCACCGACGCCCACCTGGTGGCGATGTCCTGGCTGGTCGGCCTGTCCTATTGGACTGCGATTGCCCTTGGCATGCTGCTGCTGGTGTTGATCCATCACATCTTTGACGCCTCGTGGTCGGTGGTGATCCGCCGGCAATGGGAACACGGTCTCGCGGCTTTCAAGTGGCTGGCCCTGCTCTTTCTCCCGCTGATTCTGGCCTCTTGGGCCGCGCCGCATGACATCGTCTGGCCCTGGATGAACCCCGGGCACGTCATGCATCCCGGCCTGACCGTTTCGCAGGACGTGGTCTACTTCAAGAAGTCGGGTCTGCTGAACCTGCCGATGTTTACCGCCATTACGGCCGTGTGCTTTGGCCTTTGGATCTGGTTGTCCGCCCGCCTGCGCCGGGCCTCGTTCACGCAGGACGCCGACGGGTCGGCCAAGTGGACCGTCAAGAATCGCTACACGGCGGCCTTGGGCATACCGATCACGGCCTTCGCCCTCACGGCGGCCGCCATCCTCTGGGTCAAGAGCCTGGAATACCACTGGTTTTCCACGATGTACGGGGTGTGGTATTTTGCCAACTGCATGCGCGGCGCGCTGTGCAGCAGCGTTTTGATCATGCTCTGGCTTTACAACCGCGGCGACTACAAGGGCATTCTCAACAAGAACCACCTGCACAGCATCGGCCAGCTCATGCTCGCCTTCACGGTCTTCTGGGCCTACGTGACGTTCTCGCAGTATTTCCTGATCTGGAACGCCAACGTCCCCGAGGAGACCTTCTGGTACAACCTGCGTGAATACGGCGACTGGTGGTGGGTTGGGATGGTCCTCGTGTTCGGCCACTTCCTCGTGCCGTTCCTGGCCTTGCTTTCCTATCGCTTCAAGGTCACCCACCACATCATCCGCCGGATCGCGATCTGGATCATGGTCGTGATCCTGTTCGACATGTGCTACAACATCCTGCCGGCGATCAAGGATGCCCACGGCCACCCGATGCCGTTCTTCTCCTTCCAGTTGTTCTGGACGGCTGCCGCCGTGATCGGGGTGGGAGGCATCTGCGTCTGGGCCTACCTGCGCAGCTTCCCCACCGCCAAGCTCATCCCCATTCGCGATCCTCGCATCGGCGAGTGTCTGACCCACCATGAGTGACTCCACTTCAGCCAAACCCGTCTCGCTGGTCTCGGTGCTGGCGATCCTGGGCTGTTTTGCCCTCTTCCTGCTGCTGGTCTACCTCGTCTATCTGCCGAAGGACTCGGGTGCGTTCATTGGCGACGGCATCCATACCGTGGCCCAGCGCGAGGAACGCCTCGCCAAGCTGCGGGCCCACGAGGCCAAGCAGGCCAACCATTACGCGTGGATCGACCAGCAGGCCGGGGTGGTGCAGCTGCCCATCGAGCGGGCCATGGAGCTGACGGTGCAACGCTACGGGCACAGCAACTAGTCCCGCCATCCACTTATCGCAATGACCACTGTGACGCCATCCATCGCGCCGACCGAAAAGAGCGAAATCGACTCATCGGCGCGTTGTTCACTTTCCCTGCTCATCCTTTCGTCCCTGGCCTGGTTGATTCTGGGCGGTGGGCTGGCCGTGGTTCACCTGGTGCAACTGTCCACGCCGGCGTTTCTCGCCGATTGCCCGTGGCTGACCTTTGGGCATGTCCAGGCGATGCAGGAAACCGCCCTGATCTACGGTTGGGCGGCCAATGTCGGGCTGGCGGTCGCCCTGTGGCTCCTGTCGCGCCTGGGCGCGACCCCGCTGCGCGGGGCCAACTACGTCGTGCTGGGCTGGTTTTTCTGGAATGTCGCGGTGGCGTCGGGCCTGGTGGCCATCGGCGCAGGGGAAATGACGTCGTTCACCTTTTTGCAGATGCCCGCCTTTGTGCAGACCCTGATGCTGGTGGCCTATGGCGTGATGGCCGTGCCCGGTGTGATCGCGTGGGTCGGCCGGAAGGCCGATTCCACCTATGCGAGCCAGTGGTATGCGATGGCCGCACTGTTCCTCTTCCCGTGGTTTTTCTCCGTCGCGCAGGTCATGCTACTCCGCGCGCCCGCGCGTGGCGTGATCGAAAACGTCATCGCGACTTGGTTCGCGCAGAATGTCCTCAGCCTGTGGCTCGCGCCCCTGGCCATGGCCGCCCTCTATTATCTGGTGCCCAAGCTCAAGGGGCGGGTCCTGTCCAACTATGACTTTGCCATCTATGGCTTTTGGGCGCTGCTCCTGTTCGGCTCCTGGACCGGTGGCCGCCTGCTGGTGGGGGGACCGGTGCCGGCTTGGATTCCGACCATGGCTTTTGTGGCCGGCGGCCTGATGCTGTTTCATTTTATCATTGTTTTCGTCAACCTGCGCGGCGCGTTTCGCCCCGCCGGGAGCACGGTGCTCAAGTTCGCCGCTTTTGGCTTTGCCGCCTATCTGCTCAGTGGGGTCGTAAACTTGGCGGTGTCTTCCCGCGTCGTCTCCGTGCTCACGCAATTCACTTATTTTGAACAGGCCCAGGGCCAGTTGAGCCTCGCTGCGTTCTCCCTGATCATGTTTGCCGCGCTTTACTTTATGGCACCCCGGCTTACGGGTGCGGCGTGGCCGTCGGTTGGCCTGATCCGGGGGCACTATCTGGCTTCGATTCTGGGCTATGCCGTGCTGATCGTCGCCTTGGGCGTGGCTGGGTGGGTACAGGGCACCGATCTGAACGACGCCAAGGTGCCGTTCGAGGCCATCGCCCCCCATATCCGGCCCTGGCTGCTCACGGCGACCGCCGCGCAAGCCCTGCTCGTGGTGGGCAACCTGTTCCTGAGCGTGAATTTTCTCTGTCTGATGAAGACCAAGTCGTCCGTCTCGAGTCCCGCCCTGTTCCGCCCGGCTCTGGCCTTGGAGGCTTCCGCGTCATGAAAAACGGTTCTCTCTTTTTCGCCGGCCTCTTTGTTGCCCTCGTCCTCTCTTGGGCGGGGCTGGCCCTCGGCACTCAGGCCCAGCTCGGCAACCTGGCCCCGCATTACGACGACTTGGAGGGTGCGGCCTATCCGCAACGCATCTCCGGCCTCGCCGGGCAGGGACAGCTGGTCTACCGCGATCTCGGGTGCGCCTCCTGCCACACCCAGCAGGTGCGCCGGCCCGAGTTTGGCTCCGACAAGGAGCGCGGTTGGGGCGACCGCCAGAGCGTGGCGCGGGACTATGTCTATCAGACCGCGCCCATGCTGGGCTCCAGCCGGATCGGTCCGGATCTCGCCAATTTCGGCGCCCGCGCCGAGAAGAACAACCAGAGCGCGGCCGCCCTGCTCGCTTCCCTTTACAACGGCGCGAAGGGCATGCCGTCCTACCGGTTTCTCTTTGAAGTGCGTAAGATCGTCGGCCAGCGCGCAAACAATGCCCTGGCCGGCGGCGCGCCTGCGGGCTACGAACTCGTGCCCACCGGACGGGCCGAGGCGCTAGTTGCCTACCTGTTGAGCTTGAAACAGCCCTATGAATTCCCCGAGGCCCGGCCCTTTGTGCCGGCTTCCAGCCAGGAAGGAGCGCACGAATGAGCGCTGAACCATCGGTCGATCCCCGCCTGGAACAGGCTGCGGCCTCCGACGAGAGCCTGATCTCGGCCCACGAGAAGGCCGAAGCCGGCGCGCCGGACAAGCACGCCCATTACCGGATGCTGCCGCTGGTGCTGCTTTTTGGCTTCAGCGGACTGATCTTCTTCGCCGGGACTTACCTGAATCGCTATGCCGGTCACTTTCATCCCGACATTTTTGACGAACGCCAGGTCCCGGGGGCGGGAGGCGCCGAGGCGGCCCCGGTCAAGATCGATCCGGTGGCGCTGGGCAAGAAGCAATTCGAGTCCGCTTGCATCACCTGTCACATGCCCAACGGTCAGGGTCTGCCCGGCATCTATCCGCCCCTGGCCGGCTCCGAGTGGGTGTTGGGCTCTGAGGAGCGCGTGATCAGCATCGTGCTGCATGGTTTGAAAGGTTCGGTCACCGTCAAGGGCAGCACCTTCAGCGCCGCGGCCATGCCGGTCTTCGGCCAGGTGGCCGGCAGCGGCTACAATTGGAGCGACGAAAAGATCGCGGCCGTGCTGACCTACGTCCGTCAGGAGTGGGGCAACAAGGCTGGAGCCATCGATCCCGCCAAGGTCACGGCCCTGCGCCTCAAGGAAGGCGACCGCCAGGAGTGGAGCGAGGCCGAATTGCTGAAGCTCCCCTGAGCTTTCCTTTCCGACTCAACCGGGACCGCGGCGGATTTACCTACCGCGGTTCTTTTTTTGGGACGAACGCGCGCCGCTGGCGCCTTCAGGCGCCTAGGCGCCGGTCCGGCCCGAGGTAGTGCTGCACGTAATCCTGCACGGCGGCGGCCAGCGGCGTCATGGACCGGTCGTAGCCGGTTGCCCGCAATTTGCCGATGTCGGCTTGGGTGAAATACTGGTATTTGCCGCGCAGGACTTCCGGCATGTCGATGAACTCGATCTGCGGTTCCCGGTTCAACGCGGCGAAAATGGCGCGGGTCAGCGTCAGCCAGGTGTTGGCCTCGCCGGAACCCAGGTTGTAGAGACCGTTGGCCCCCGCCCCGCGCTCGACAAAATGCAGGGTCATCTCGACGGCGTCCTTCACGTACAGGAAATCGCGCTGCTGCTCGCCGTCGCGGAAATCGGGGTGGTAGCTTTTGAACAGGCCGACTTTGCCGGTCGCAAGGATCTGGTGGTAGGCCTTGTTGACCAGCGAGCGCATGTCGCCCTTGTGGTCCTCGTTCGGCCCAAAGACGTTGAAATACTTCACCCCGACGATCCGCTGGAGCCAGCCTTGTCGCTGGGCATGGAGGTCGAACAGGTGCTTGGAATATCCGTACATGTTCAGCGGACGCAGCCGGGCGAGATCGTTGTCGCGGTCGTCCATCCCAGCGCTGCCGTCGCCGTAGGTGGCGGCGGAAGAGGCGTAGACAAAGCGGGCGTCGTGCTCGAGCGCCCAGGTCGCCAGGTCCTTGGTGTAGGCAAAATTGTTATCGATGAGATAGCTGGCGTTGCGCTCGGTGGTCGAGGAACACGCGCCGAGGTGAAAAATGGCCGAGAGCTTGCCCAGGCCCGGGTTTTTCCCCGTCATCCTGGCCCGGAGAACGTCGGCCTCGAGGTAGTCGCAGAACTTCAGCGGCGTCAGGTTGCGCCACTTTTCGTCCTGTCCGAGGTAGTCCGCCACCAAAATGTCGGTGTGCCCGCGCTGGTTGAGGGCCCAGATCAGGGAGCTGCCGATAAAGCCCGCGCCGCCCGTGACAAGGATGCGTCCGGAAAGTGCACTCATGAGTCGCGCGATAATTCCCCGGCCCGACCTTTGGCCGCAAGCACGGTCTCGCGAATCAACGCGCGGAAATTGCCGGCTTCCAGGCGCCGCAGGCCGGCCTGGGTGGCGCCGTTGGGCGAGGTGACCTGGTTGCGCAGGGTCTCGGGGGTCTCGCCGGTGCGCGCCAGCAGGCGGGCGGAGCCGAGCAGGGTTTCCACCACCAGCGTCCGGGCCGTGACCGGGTCGAGCCCGGCTGCGATGGCGGCATCGCGCAGGGCGCCGGCAAACTCAAACACGAAGCCCGGGCCGCTGCCGCTAACGGCCGTCACGGCGTCGAGGTCCGACTCCTCGAGGGCAAGCACCCGGCCGAGGGAGCCCAACAGGGTCTCGACGGTGGCCTGATCCGCGGTGCTGAGAGGGTGGAGCGAACACCACGCCGTGACGCCGGCGCCGATGCGGCCGGGGGTGTTGGGCATGGTGCGGACGACGTTGCGGGCCTGTGGGAAGGCCTGCTGCAGGCGGGACAGGCGTTTGCCCGACAGCACCGACACGATGAGCACGCCGGCGGTGAGGCCGGCCAGCTGGGGATCGGCTTGGTCGAGATGCTGGGGCTTGAAGGCCACGACTCCGACGTCGGCGCCGGCGAACAGCTCGGTCAGGGAGTGGGCCTGGCGAATGCCCGTCTGGGCGGCCAAACGGGCCGCGGATCCGCCACTGGCACTGAAGCAGGCCAGGTCGCCGGGTATGGCGACTTGCTTGCTCAGCACGCCCTCGACCATCGCGGACGCCATGTTGCCGGCGCCGAGAAATGCCACCTTATTCATCGGTGTCTTTGGCTCGGCGGATCTTCTTCTCGACCGGGTGAGTGAGTACCGCCCGACTGCCGCCGCCCGCCCGGTCCACCAGGTTGACCTCGCCGCCCAGGTTGCGCATGGCGTGGCGGGCAATGGTCAGGCCCATGCCGACTCCGACGGTATTTTTCGAGCTGATGAAGGGTTCGAAAATGTGATCCTTGATTTCGGGGTCGATCCCGTGACCTTGATCGTCGATGAAGATTTGAACTTCCTTGCCCTCATCGGGTTTGTCGACCAGCGCGGTCGAAATCCAGATGGGACGGGGCTCGCCCGTGCGCACCTCGTAGCTTTCCCAGGCGTTGATAAGGATCTTGGCCAGCACCTCTTCGAATACTTCGATGTTACTGTCGACGGCCAGCTCACCCAGCGGGTTGGTCATCGTGATCGGGGTGGTGTTGCGATATTCGGTTTGAAATCTTTGGATGCCGCCCTGCAGGAGGGTTTGCAGCGTGATCTTGGTGAGGGGTGGGCGGGTTTTAACCACCAGCGAGCTCAGCTGCTTGACGATGCCCACGATGCGCTGGACGGCATCCTCGACGTGCTGGGCGTTCTTGCGCACCTGGTCGGGCTTGTCGTAGTAGGCCTTGACCAGGTCGAGGTAGCCGATCACGACGCCCAGCAGGTTATTCAGGTTGTGCGCGATGCCCTGGGTCACGGCGCCGATCGTCGCGGTGCGACGGGATTCGACGAGGCGGCGCTGCAAGTCGACCATTTCGCGGTTCACGGTCACGAAACGCAGCTGCGTTTGCACCCGGGCCATCGTCTCGTCGAGATCGATGGGTTTTGTGATGTAATCCACCGCCCCGACGCCCAAGCCTTCGAGTTTGCCCTCCTTGGAGGTGCGGGCGGTGATGAAGATCACGGGAATCGAACGCGTAGATTCATCAGCCTGGAGGCGCTGGCAGACCTCGATGCCGTCCATGTCCGGCATCATGACGTCGAGCAGGATCAGGTCGGGTCGATCGCGGGCCACGGCACTCAGTGCTTCCAAGCCGTTGTAAGCGGTGGTTACGCGGATGCCTTCACGTTCCAATTTGCGTTTAAGCAACTGGACATTGATCGGCTGGTCGTCGACCACCAGGATATTGGGAGCTCCCATCTGGGCAGAGACAAAAGGCTTGGATTGCGGGAGGCAACCTTCGCTTTCGCCATATTAGCTGCGGCCGGCTTGCTGCTGACGGAACGCCTTGACGGTGTTCTTCATCAGCATGGCCACGGTCATCGGGCCAACACCGCCGGGGACGGGCGTGATCTTGTCCGCGATGGCAGAAACGGTGGAAAACTGCACGTCGCCGGTCAGGCGGTGGCCGGTCTTCTTCGTGGCGTCGACCACGCGATTGATGCCGACGTCAATGATCACGGCGCCGGGCTTGACCATGTCGGCGGTGACGAACTCAGCCCGGCCGATGGCCGCGATGAGCACATCGGCCTGGCGGGTGAGGGCCGGCAGATTGGCCGTGCCCGAGTGGCAGATGGTGACGGTGCCGTTGGCGCCGGCTTTTTTCTGAAGCGCGAGGAGGGCGATGGGCTTGCCGACGATGAGGGAGCGGCCGAGCACGACGACGTGCTTGCCCTTGAGGTCGACGCCGCTGCGCGCGAGCAGCTCCATGATGCCGGCGGGCGTGCAGGAGACGAAACCGGTGGGGTCCTCCTGGGCGATCTTGCCGAGGTTGAGCGTGTGGAAGCCGTCGACGTCCTTGTCCGCCGAGACGCGGCGGAAGACGGCGACCTCATCGATGTGCTTGGGCAGCGGGGACTGCACGAGGATGCCGTCGACCGCCGGGTCGGCATTGAGCTGGTCGAGCAAGACAAACAGCTCGGCCTGCGTGATCGTGACAGGTGGCAGGATCACGCGGCTGGTGAGACCGATCTCGGCCGCAGTCTTCTCCTTTTTCTTCACATAGGAGACCGACGCAGGATCCTCACCCACGCGGACGAGCGCGATGCAGGGCTTTCGCCCTTTCAGCGCGGAGACTTCGGCCTTGAGTTCGGCAATGATGGCGGACGCGATCTGGTTTCCGTCGATGATATGCATGGAAAGGTCGCGGCGGGCCCCTCGGGCGCCGGCGGGAAAGCGCCGGCTATTTCAGGCGCAGAGTTTCGACGTGAATGACGATGTTCAGGCCATCGGGCAGCGCCGTCGGCGTGCCGTACACGACAACGTCGTGCCCGGCGTAGTTCTCAATCTGGTCCGTCAACAGCAGTCTGCTGATATCGAGATAGGCGTAGCGCACGCCCGCGTCGTCGTTAAGCTGCCAGTCGTAGGGGCGCCGCGGCATGAAGGGGCGGCGCGTCGAGACGAACTTGCCCTGGAATTGGCGGGGCAGGGCGCTGGCGCTGTCGCCCAAGGACGCGCCGGCCGGGACCGGATTGCGGTCGACATAAGGGATGGGGGCAGTGGGTACCGGCATGGTCCCGGCGGTTGGGGCCGTGTTCATCGCGGCGGAAGCCAGCGGGGCGGCCTCGGGCGCGCCGAGCCTGATGTAGCCGGTGATCGGCTGATCGAGGCGGATCTGGCTCCATTTGCCGTGGAGGCCGGTGATCATGGTCTTGTCGCCCTTGCCCATGACGGCGAGCACGCCGGATTCGGCCGAGGGCTGGAGATGGATCTTGGTGCCGGGCTTCACGTTGAGGGCCTTGTCCATGTCGGTGTTCAACACGTAGGCCTCGAAGGGTCCGGGTTGTTGCACGGCCATCCAGCCGGCCGGCGTGGTGGCAACGGCGTTGGCCGCCGCGGTGGGTTCGGTGCCGGGCGCCAGCACGGCGACGACGGGGGAGTTGGCGTCCGGTTGGGTGTGGACCGCCGCCGGTGCGGTCAAGGGCGAGGCCGGCGACACGGCAGCCAGCACCAGGGCGGAAAGGGCGGCAAAGGTAGATTTAATCGTGATCATGGGCGGAAGCGCGTTCGGCACGCCCGCCGTGAAAGCGGGGCACCTTGAACAGAAGGGCAATCTCCTTGGTAGAAAGTTGTTTCATGGCACGCAATGGGATTCCCTTCAAACGCAGGGCTCCGATTTGGTAGCGGCGGAGGCGTTTCACGTCGAATCGCAAGGCGGTGAAGAGCTGGCGGATCTCGCGTTTCTTGCCGTGGTGCATGTGCACGTCGAGACTCGGTGACGCCCCGGCCGGCGAAGGATTCACGAGCAAGGCGTGTTCCACCTGGAGACGTTCGCCTTCGATG
>JBIOJL010000186.1:0-11340 GCA_044450885.1 Tepidisphaerales bacterium | reverse complement strand
CGGCCGGAAGGCAAGGCCAGGAGCGGTTGTAGCCGCGTTAGCTGATAGCGGCCGAGGACCGCGATAGACGAAAGCGGCTACAGAAGTCGTTCGCCAAAATTTGCGGCCACACCCCGGGCACACCCATTCAAACCCACGATTTTCCTTGTGCCGCGCCAATTTGGGGATATATCTTAGATTGCGGCCTTGATGTCCCGTAGGATATCAGAGCCGCTGGAGAGCATATGTCGTTTACCCAACGCAAGTTAACCGTGGCCGATCTCTCGGGCAGCGAAACCGGCCCGTCATGCCGGCGCCACAGGCGAGATGCCATCGCCACAAAATGCGCAACCGGGCTGTTGCTGCTGCTGGCGTGGATGCCGGCCGATCAGGCGAGAGCCGTCACCTTCAATGATGTCGGGATTTATCGGACGGTGGACCAGATGGAAACCTGGGCGGCGAATCTGGCGGCGTCGCGCCCGGATCTGGTCCAGATGGTCCAGTACGGCCTCAGCGCCCAGAATCGCCCGCTCATCGCCCTCCACATCACCGCCGACGTGGCCGTCGCCCATCCCGACCGGCCGGAGTTTCTGTTCACGGCCGGCATTCACGCCCGGGAGGTCATCACGTCGGACGTGGCGTATGGTCTGGCGGAACGGCTGGTCAATGGGTTCGGCACGGATCCGGCCATCACCTCAGAATTGCAGAGCCGCGACGTGTGGATCATGCCCATGCTCAACCCCGACGGCCGCGTGTATGTGGAGCAGGGCAACAGTTTCCAGCGCAAGAACATGCAGTTCTATCCCGGCCAGTCGTCGCTGACCACGGGCGTGGATCTCAACCGCAACTTCCCGCATCGCTGGTCCCAGGCATCGCCCGCCGTGGCCGACGAGACCTATCGCGGGCCATCGGTGCTGTCGGCGCCGGAGGCTTCGGCGCTCTGGAACTTCGTCACCGACCCCGGCCGGTTCAGCCATCTGCTGGCCTCGATCGACTTCCACAGCGGCGCGGAGACGATCCTGCGGCCATGGACTTCGCCCAGCGAGGCCGCGGCCTATCCCCTGCCGGCCGCGGATGAGGCGGTCTTCTCGCGGCTGACGACGTCGCTCCAGGCCATCAGCGGCCTGTCGACGGACCGCCTCGGCTACGACAATTACGGCACGCTTGTGGACAGCCTGTATGAGACGCTGGGCGACTACGCGTTCACCGAGGAGATCTACAACGGGGGCACGTTCACCGGCGATTACTTCTCGTATTTCAATCCGCTCAACGCCCAGGCGGAAGCGGCCGCCGCGGCCAAGGGCATCGACTCGTCCCTGTACCTGCTCAGCGATGCGGCGTTCGTGGTGCCGGAGCCGGGGGCGGTGCTGGTAATTGTCGGGCTGGTGGTGTTGGTCGGGCAGAGGCGGCCCCGGTCGCCGGTTCATCGGGGCATGACCACAAATGTGGGAGGGCCGTGCTTCTGCACGGCCGGAGTAGTCGCCCCGCCGACCTAACGCTCTTTCCGGGTGTCACGGGTTGTTCGTAGTACCGCCTTCAGGCGGCTCTTCAGACCGCCTGAAGGCGGTACTACGAACGTGACCACGAAGCACGGCTTGCAGTAGACAAGCCGTGGCACCCCCGATTTGACGCAGTTGTTCCTATGCGTCGTCCCGCGTCATGTCTTCTCCAGCAACGCCTCCACATCGATCCAGCAGGGCACGGAAGTCAGAAAAGTGAAGTTGACCTTGCGGTAGAAGCCGATGGCGGACTCGCGGCTGTCGAGGTAGACGCGCGGGAGACGCTTCTCGGCCGCCAGTTGGGCGAGCCAGCGGAGCATGGCCGTGCCGACGCCCTGGCCGCGAACGCCGTCGGCCGTGACCAGGTCGTCGACGAACAGGTGCTCGCCGCGGGCCAGCGTCCGGGCCTCGCGAACCCCGGCCAGGCAGACGAGCTGCGGGTTGTACGCCGCGTAAAGGCGATAGCCGTCTTGTCGCTGGATGGCGACGGTGGCGGCGAAAGTTCCCGGGCGCAGGTGAGGTCGCAGAAGTCGCATCAGGTCACATGCGGATGCGATGTCCGCCTCGGACACGAGTTCTCGCACGGTGATCGTCGGGAGTGTGGGCATGGGTTCGCCCAGTATGCGGCGGAGCGCCCGATCAGGCAATGGGTTGTCCCGTAGTCCTATCAGATGCCGCGACGATCGCAGACTGAGGTTACAATGCTCGTATGCGATACCCGCTCACGATGTGCGCGTTGGCGTGCTTCCTGGTTGGCTGGCTGGGGTTTGCCTGCGCGATGCAGGCCGCTGAGCCGGAGCGCCTGCGGCTGGTTCCGTTCCCCAAGGAAGTCCAGTTGCAGTCCGGGCAGTTCTCGTTCAAGCAACCGCTTGTGCTGGAGATCGCCGATGACCAGAGCGAGAAACTGGGACAACTTCTCAACGACGAGCTGAAACGCGCCGGCCTGCCCGCTGCCCGCGTCCGTCCGCTGAATTCGCCCTCGCCGGCATTCCGGCTGGCGGCCGCGGAGGGCAATCCCAAATTCCCGGACCTGCCGCAGGGCGGCGCGCCGGAAGCGTATGCCCTGGATGTCCGCGCGGGCGAGATCGTCTGCGCGGCCAAGGAGCCCGCCGGCGTGTTCTATGCCGTGCAGACGCTCTGCCAGTTGATCCGCGCCAATCGCCAGGACGACGCGATCGGCTGCCTGACCGTCCGCGACTGGCCGTCGCTGCGCTGGCGCTGCTTCCAGGATGACATGACCCGCGGTCCCAGTTCGACGCTGGACACCCTGAAGTTCGAGGCATCGTTGGGCGCCTTCCTCAAGCTGAACCTCATGACCTTCTACATGGAGTACCAGTATGCCTTCAAGAAGCATCCACAGATCGGCCCGCCGAATGGCTCGCTGACGCCGGAAGAACTGTCAGCGCTGGTGGCGTACGTGAAACCGCTGCACCTGGACATCCTCGGCAACCAGCAGTCCTTCGGCCATTTCGGGCAAATCCTCAAACACCCGGAGTACGCACAGTTGCGGGAAACCGGCGACGTGCTTACGCCGGTCCGCGAGGAGACGTATCAACTGCTGGATGACCTCTATTCCGAAGTCTGCCCCCTGCTGCCGTTTCCCTGGTTCAACGTCTGCTGCGATGAAACCTGGGGGCTCGGCACCGGGCCGTCGAAGGAACTGGCCGGGAGGATCGGCGTCGGCGGCGTGTACGTCCAGCACATGCAGCGCGTCCACGACCTGCTGCGCGACAAGTACAAGAAGCGGATGATGATGTGGGGCGACATCATCCTGCAACATCCCGGCAACTTGAAGGACATACCCAAGGACACGCTGATGCTGACCTGGGGCTACGACGCCCGGCCGAGCTTTGAAGACCAGATCGTTCCCTTCGCCAAATCGGGGTATGAGTTCTTCGTCTGCCCCGGCGTGAGCGACTGGAATCGCATCCTGCCCGACTTCGGCGTCGCCACGACCAACATCCGCAACTTCGTCCGCGACGGCGTCAAGCACGGCGCCATCGGCATGATCAACACCGACTGGAAGGACGACGGCGAGGCCATCAGCGCGGTCAAATGGCACGCGGATGCGTGGGCGGCCGAATGCGCCTGGAACGCTTCGACGACAACGCCGGAGGACTTTGACCGCCGCGTGGGCCCGGTGATCTTCGGCGAGACGGGCGAACATTTCGGCCAGGCCGTGGAACTGCTCGCCAAGACCCACCGCCTGCCGGGGATGAAGGATATGTACAACGGCCGCTTCTGGGAAAAGGATTTCGCGCCGACGGCGAGTCCGACCGCAGTCAAGGCGAGGGCGGAGGGTCTGCTGGCCGTGGTGCGGCCGGGAATCGAACACCTGCAAGCCTGCCGCCGGGAGGCCCGATGCAATGAGCAGGTGCTGGATGCATTCCTGCTTGGCGCCCGCCGCATGGAACTGATCGGCCAGCGGATGCTCGACGGATTGGCGGCGGCGCAGCTCTACGAGCAGGCATTGGCGGGATCCGACAGTCTCAAGAAGCTGGAGCAGATCGAGGGGCTCATCCGCAAGAACCGCGACGCCCACGAGGCGATGGGAAAGCAGTTCGCCGCCCTGTGGCTCTCCGAGAGCAAGCCATACGCGCTCGATTGGACCCTGACGCGATATACGAATGTGACCAAAGAGTACGACGCGCTGCTGGGCAAACTGGCCGGGGCCCGTGCGGCCGCTGCGGCCGGAAAGCCGCTGCCGGCGCCGGAGGAGATCGGGCTGGCAATACCCATGCCGCTGGCGCGGCGGGTTCGGCCGCGCGAGACGGTGGCAGCGCCGCTCTCGCCGGATCTGCCCTGGGCCGACGCGACCGCGACACATCGGCTAGGTGTGGTGATTCGCGCCGGCGAATCGGACCGTTCTGATCTGCCCGTGGAAGTCGAGTTGCCCTTGCCCAAAGAACTGGCGGCCAGGCCTGTGCGGGCATTTCACCTCAGCGCTCAGGGGCAGCAGCGCGAGGTGCTGGCCCAGTTGGACGAAGTCGGCCAGCCGAACAAGAGCAGGCTGATCCTGCTGTTGCCTGGGGCGCTTGCAAGAGGCGCCGAGGCTTCCGTTCACGTCTACCTCGGATCGACGCAGGCGCCCCGCCCGTTGGTGGGTGCGGTCAGCACGAGTCCCGGTGCCAAGGGCATGCAATGGATCGAGAACGACCGGGTGCGGCTGCTCTTGGGCACGGAGGGCGCACACGTCTACCGGTGGGAAGTGAAGGCCCTGGGCAACCGCGACCTGACCATGCCCGGCGAATCGGGCTGGGCCGGATTCTCCGACATGGCGCCCCATCGCCACGCGCCGTACCGGCTCGACTGCACGGCCCGCGGTCCGGCCATGGTGGAATACCAGTGCAGCGACACGGCCGGGCACGCCAAGACCATCCGGCTGTACGGCGGCGCGAGCTGGATCGAGGTGTTCCTCAGCGAGCCGACGCCGGTCTACTGGGATATCGACAATCCGAAGAACTTCGCCGCCGACGGACCGACGCCGGGCACATGGCTGTTCTCGGACGGCAAGTCCGGCCCCGTGGGCCGCGAGGCGGACGGCGTGCCGGCGCAGGTCAAGGCCGCGCAGACCTTCTGGGGCATGAAGCACAACGCCGGCAAGCTGGCGCTGGGCTTGATTACCCCGGAAACGGCCGCCCTGCATGTCGTGGCGCCCGGCAGCGGCGCCGGGGGCGTGGGCATCGAGAACTCTCCGCCGGCGCAGCATTTGGTGACCTTCGCCGGAGTGCTGGAGCAGCCTGCGGCGGAGACGATGAACCGGCTGCAGGCGACCCTCGATCTCAAGCGGCCGGTCGAGGTTCGCCTCCATGCGTTGCAGGCGCGGTGACGACGAACCGCGATCGACGATCGCGGCCGCAACGTTCAACGCCGGATTGCAGGCCCTGTAGTTATCAGCACCTGAATGTGCTGAATTCCATGCGAAGTACCATCACCGCATTATTGCTGTCCCTGTCGATTCTGTCTGCCACGGCGCCGTCGCGGGCAGCGGAGGGATACTGGCGCGCCGACGTGCAATGGACGGCGGATCGCGAGGCGGTTTCAAAGGCCGTCTGGAAAGAGACCTGGGAGGCGACATTCACCGCCAACCGCGAGCGATGGACCCAGGAATTTGCGGCCGGTGACCGGCGGGCGACCGAAGGCCACATGCACATGCGCATGGCGTTGCTTCTGGAGGCGATGCTGGCGTCGAAACTGCCGCAGAGCGCCGAAACACGCAACAACGCCATGGGTGAACTGGCGGAGCATCTGAACAGAACCAGCTACTCGTACGCTGCCAATGAGTACCGCAAGCGGATCATCGACGAGAACCCGGGTGACGCCGACCTGGCATTGAAGACGCTGAACCAGATCCTCTCCAGCGTCAGGTGGGAGAACGACGACCGGTGGACCGAGTACGGGTCGGACCGGTACATGGCGCTGAACCGGCTCGGGCTGGTGCCGGAGGGAGACCAGGGATTCATCGAGGCCATCAAGACACGCGCGGTGTTCGATCGGTCGCGCGGGGCGTTTCTGGAAGCGGCGCGCGATCTGGAACTGCTCAAGGGACAGATGGAGAACAACGCCTGGTGGCGCACCGAGCAGGCCAATCTTCTGGCGGCGGCGGGCCACGCCGAGGAGGCGCTGCCGATGTACGAGAAGATCCTGGCGGAGTCGGAAGCGAACGTCCGGCAGGACATCCGTTCGCAGATGGCCGCCCTCGGGCAGAACCAGACGTTCACCGCGACCAAGTTCGGCGGGGACGAGGCGCTGCGGACGCGCTGGGCCAACCTGCGCGAGCGAGAGGGGATGGATCTCGCCGGCGATCTCGACGCGCTGATGGCGACCGACGTTGCGCGAATGAACCTCGTGCCCGAGGCGGACGGCGTCATCGACTCGCTGTGGAGTTCGGTGGACCGGTTTGCACGATCCACCGTTTCCAAAGACCCCGCCGCGGCCCGGCCGTTGCGCGAGGCACGCGCCGTCGAGGCCCAGGCCCGCCTGGAGGCCGCCCGGGCCGGCGGACGGACGGACGATCTGCTGGCGGTGTTCCGGCGCTATCCGTGGACGCCGGCCGGGCAGGCCGCCCTGCTCGATCTCGCCGACGCGTATCTGCGGATGGGCCAGCCGGGTCTGGCGCTGCGCTGCTATGCCGATCTGCTGGACCATGCCGATGACGCCAATGTCCGCGGCAGCGCTCGAGTGGGGATTTGGACAGCGCTGGCACAGCAGCCAACCGACCGGGCGGCGCTGGAGGCCGCGTGGAAGGACGTGCCCGACGGCGCGCTGTTCCCATGGTTCGGCGGGAAACTTGCGGCCGGGGCCATCCGCCAGCGCCTGGCGGCCGGCATCGCCGCCGCAGACCCGCCGCCCGGGGCGCTGTCGCAGCGCGAGTTGCGGCAACTGCGCCTGCCCCCGTCCGCGGCCTGGCCGGGCGCGCTGTTCGAGGCCATGCCGCACGAGAGCATGCTGCTGGCAAAGGCTCCCGCGACCAGCATTCAGGCTGCCGGCGACGGGCTGCTGGTGACCGGGCCGTGCCTCCTGGCCTGCTATGGCAACGACCTGGCCAATCCGACGTGGATACGGCAATCACCGTCTTACAACGGTCCGCGCAACGAGGCCGGCGAGCCGGACTATTTCTCCATGCCCGGGCCGTTTCGGCCGGTGATCGACGGCGAGCGCGTGGTCACGCGCTGGGGTCTGGATACCACGGAACGATATCTGACGGCGGTCGCGGCGTTCGACCTGCGGACGGGGCGGCTGGCCTGGTCGACCGCGGATGATCCGGCGCTGCGGGGACTCTGGCCGCTGGCGGATCCGACGCTGGCCGAGGGGCGCCTCTACGTGATGGCCCGCGCCCGCGCCGAGGCATCGTATGCCGCGGCGTGTCCCACGGTGCTGCTGTGTCTCGACCCGCGGAACGGAAGACTCATCTGGCAACGGGCGCTGGCGGAATTGACCCTGACGCTGGGGCTGGACGAGCTGCGCCGGAAACGCGGCCGCGAAGAACATGCGGACTGCGTCGATCTGGCCAGCTACGGCAACGCCGTCACCGTGCGCGACGGGTTTGTCTATTGCTCGACGAGCATGGGCGTGGTTGCCTGCTGCGACGGGCGCGACGGGACGATCGAATGGGCCCGGCCCTATCCGCGCAGTTACCTGGGCAGGACGGTGGCCACGCTGATCGGCCGGGACGGGTCGTCGCCGATTCCGTGCGGCGACAAGGTGATCTTTCAGCCGCGCGACTGCTGGGGCGTGTTCGCGCTCGAGCGGCGGACGGGCCGGGTGTGCTGGGCGAATCCACTCCTGCCCTGCCGCGAGGTGGTGGGCGCGACCGACCGGGTGCTCGTGCTCGGCGGCGAACGGACGCTGGTTGGCGTCGACATGGACGATGGAGCGTTGTTGTGGGAGCGGCCGCTGGGGCAGCCCAGGCCCACGCGCGCCTGGGTCGAGGGAAGCGACGTGCTGCTGTTGTACGGGAATACCGTGTACCGGCTTTCGTCAGCAAATGGCAACACGCTCGAAGAACGCGCTGGGGTGGCGGACAGGCCGGTGCGCGAGGTCGGCCGGCACGGATCGGCACTGGTGGTCGTTGCGGATGTGCCGTCGGCTCTTCCCGTGGCGGCGGCGCCCGCGGCGCAGGCCGCGGCGTCATCCACCGGTTTGCCGGCACGACATTTGTGGTCCGTGCCGCGATCCGAGCCGCGGTTCTACGTGCCCAGGGCGGAGATGAAGATGGGCGGGCGAGTCTTCGCTGTCTCGTGCGGCGTTCTGGACTGCATTCCCATCTCGCCGGGGATCGCGCCATGGCAACGAATGATCGATCCGGGGGCAACGGATGTGGTTCTGGGGCAGGGGCTCGTGCTGCTGGTCTACCCGGACCGGCTGCTGGCCGTGGAGGCGTCGAGCGGGACCATACGCTGGACGGCGCGGACGGATTTTGCCCCGGACTACGTGGCGATCACGGAGACGTACGTGGTGGCCTGCGACCGCGACCGGCGGCGATTCACGGTTGCCGTGTATGAGCCCGCGACCGGGCGGTTGCTCTGGGATCGCGAGCTGCCGGTGTCGTTCGGGCCGATGTATTGGGCCGGGCCCAGGGGCGCCCAGGTGGTGGGCGCCAACCTCTACGCGATCGGCATGGTGCAGCAGGGGCAACGCGAGGAGCCCGCGGTGTGGACGCTGCGCTGCGCCGACGGAGCGATCACGGCGCGCCGGCCGCTGCTGCCCCCCAACTCGGGCGGTGTTCGCCAGTTGGCGATGGACGGCGCGTGGGGCTGCGCGCAGGTGATGGCGGGCAATGACTGGCGATTCTGCTGGTTCAATGTCCTGGATGCCGCGCCGCCCGAGGATGCCAGAATGGCCGGCGCGCCCCGGCATCCCCCCTGGGGATACTCGACGTTTCAGGTGGCCGGCGAACTGGTCCACGTGGCGATGGACGGAGCGCCGGACTCCATGAGCCACTACACGGTGGCCCTGCGCGGGTCGGCGCAGCCGCTGCGCCACACCAGCCCGGGCATCGTCCGCGGCGAGCAGTTTTATGTGATCGACAAACACACGATCAAGGCCGTCAATCTCAAGACGCAGGCGGCCGGTGTGCAGTACGTGGTGCCGCCGCGGCCGGAGGCCGGCGAGTTTCCGGTGATCCTGGATCTGCGCGAAGAGGGCAACACGCTGTTGGTGGTCACCGCCAGCGAACACAAGGAGTTGCCTGCGGACGGCCGGAGGCGCAACCCGCGCCGCCGCGCGCCGGTCGCGCAGGCCAGGGGCGAGATGGCTTACCCGCGCCTCGATCGGTTCGACCTTGCCGGCGGCAATCACCTTGGCGGCGTGGAGCTGGGCGACTTGGAGTTCTGGAAACTCGAGGAGCCCGGCGTCAACGACAACAACGCCGCCCGGCCGACACAGGCGGTCCTGGCGGCGAACCTGCTGCTGCTGGCCGACCGCGACGGCGTACACGCCTTCGGCCCGGCCGGGGAGACGCCGGCCGCCGAGGGGAAGACACCCGAGTTGATCAGCTATCGGCGGCCGACTTTGGCGCCGGCGGCGCAGCCGGCGGAGAACCGCTGGCCACTGGTCGCCATCGCGCCGGATTCGCGCGAGCTGCACGAAGGCAGCGTGCGGGTCAGCCACGATGACGACGATCTCCACATCACGGTCAGCTACCGTGCCGACGCGATCAATCCGCGGCGCGGACGGCGGGAATACAGCACCGGCGACTGGCTGGAAGTGGGCCTGACGACGAATCTCGGCTTGTGCCGTTTCGGCGTGGGCGTCGATGAACTGGGCCGGAATGTGTGGGAGAATCTGTGCAGCGGTCCGCTGCCGCAGCACATGCGGTGCGTGGTCCGTCAGGATATGGCGCGGGGCGAACATGTCTATGAGGTGTCCATTCCTTTGCGGGAAGTCCTGCTGCGGGACATCCTGCAAAGACCCGCGGGTGATGCATGGCGCCGGGTCGGGCTGTCGCTGAACGTGTGGGAAGACAGCGGGCCGGCGGGGTCGAGGCCGATCCTCAGGTTTGCGGAGGAGCGAAGCGCCCGCGAACCGCTGGCAACGCACGGACGGGGCATCCATCTGTATCCGTTCACGGTGGATGAAGACCGGGCGGCGGCGGCGATCATCGAGCGTCTGGGGGACCTGCCCGAGTCCAGGTCGCTGGCCGAGAGCCTGGGGCGGCGGGCGCCGACGACGATGCCCACGACCGTTCCGTCGGTTGCGGCGGCGGATGCCGTGTCGTTCCTGGAAACCCAGGTCCCGCGGCTGGGAACTACGGACGCGGCCATGTCGTTCTTCAAAGCCATGCTGCGGCTGGAAGGATCGGACAGCGACCGGCTCATCGCCCGCTACAAATGGTTCCTGAAGACGATGGCGAACCAGCCGCGCGCGGCCGAAGTGCTGGGCGATTTGCTGACCTGGCGCCGGAAGACCGTCTGGCAGTGCGAGAGTTTCATGGACGCGGTCATGGAGGAATGCAAGATTCCGCTGCGGACACGCTACGACTACCGCCGGCGCTACTTGCAGCCAAAGAGACAGTTTTTGCAGGCGTTTCAGGTGATCGGCCCGTTTGCCAACACCGAAGGGCGCGGCCTGGAGTGCCCGTATCCGCCGGAACTGGAGCGCATCCGCCTGGAGGCGACGTATCCGGGGATCGTCGATCAGGTGCGCTGGCGGAACGTGCAGGCGACGCGGGGCATGTCGCTGGGCCGGGCGCTGCGCCTCAACGACAACAACGTCGTCTATCTGGCCTGCTGGATCAGGAACCCCACCGCCCGCGGCGCCACGCTGGAACTGGGCGCGGACGACGGGGTGAAGGTCTGGCTGAACCGGCGCATGGTCTACGCGGGACCGGACACCGATGGTCCCGGCGTCCATCGGGCGGCGCTGTACCTGCCGGCCGGGTGGAGCGAACTGCTGGTGAAGGTGGCCAAGACGAGCGGGGAGTGGGAATTCCGGGCGGAACTGGTGGACCCCGAAGGGCGGGGCCCGCTGGGGGACGTGCAGGTGACGACGGCGCCGCCGTGAAGGAAGAAGAAGAAGATTAAATTAAACACGAAGACGGACCCTTCGATTACTCAGGGCAGGCTCCGGCACGAAGCGGGGTATGGCATCCAGAACCGAAGGGCAAGAATCGTTGCTCCTTTGTTTCTATTGATCGGAGTTGTGGTCTCCGCAAGTTACAGCCAACGGATCGGCCGGAAACCGCTTCGTGGCTTCGTGACTTCGTGGTGAAGAATTCCCCGCGCGGCAGGCGGGAATTAGCCGCGAAGGCTCAAAGGCGCGAAGGCGGACGCGAAGGGAATCGAATTCATCTTCTTCGCGTCCGTCTTCGTGGCATCGCGCCTGCGCGGCCAATTCGAGAATCGAGGGGGCGGGCGGGTTT
>JBIOJL010000185.1:0-11343 GCA_044450885.1 Tepidisphaerales bacterium | reverse complement strand
GTTCAGTCAAGCTGCCATTGAAATCGACCCTGGCGCAGCCCTCGACATCGGCTCGGCCACCGACCCCACCGACCCCGGGAACAATACCTTTAATATCCAAGGACAAGGCTCCTTCTTCCGCGCTGGCCCGGCGGGCCCAATCCTCCCCCTCGTTGACAACCTTGGCGATACCTACCTGAACAACGGCCAAGCCTTCCCCACCCTTCAGGGGATGGTCTGGCTCGACCTCAACAATGACGGCCAGGTCGACTTCGGCGAACCGGCCATCCCGGGCATCGACATCTCCTTCTCCGGCGCCAACATCCTGGGCCAATCCATCTCCCTGTCCACCACCACGGATTCCTCCGGCATCTTCACCTTCCCCAACCTTTACCCCGGCACCTATTCCATCACCGAAGGCTCCGTCCCCAATACGTACACCAACGGCATTGACGCCATCGGCACCACCGATGGCAGCACGCCCAACGGGCTCAATCCCGACCACCACCATTTCACCAGCATCACCCTCTTGCCCGGCCAGAACGGCATCAATTACAACTTCGGCCAGCTCCCCGCCGCCGGCACCACCGTCGCCAAAGGCCAAGCCGCCGGCATCGGCTTCTGGCAAAACAAGAACGGCCAGAAACTCATCGCCTCGTTCACCGGCATTGGCGGCTGGCTCGCCCATACCCTTCCCGCCATCTTCGGTGCCAACGCGGGTGTCAACAACCTCACCGGCAAATCTGCCTCCTATGTCGCCAACATCTACGCCCAGAAGTTCGCCCTCAAAGACAACCTCGACGCCCAGCTCATGGCTACCGCCCTCAACTGCTACGCCACCAGCACCCTCCTCGGCGGTGCCCATGCCGTAAGTTATGGCTTCTCCGTCTCGACGTACGGCCTGCTCGATGCCACTTGGAACGTCGGAACCAGCGGCGCGGCCTTCGGTGTCGCCAACAACACCACCGTTAGGGTCCTCCAACTCCTTGATGATGCAGACACTTTCTCGGTCAAAGGAGTCCTCTACCACAACGACTCCGCCCTCCGCAAACTGGCCCTCGCCATCTTCGCCGGCATCAACAGCAAGGGTGGGATATGAACCGCGGTTCGGCTACCTGGCGGTCATGACCCACCCGGACCAAAGTCTGCATCTGTTCCTGGCGTTGGCGGCCGACCGCCACGGCGTGTCGTTTTACCGCTAGTTTTGTCTGAAGCCTCGCCGTCACGGACCATTCATGTCGTTCCTGTCATCCCGTGCAGGCTGACCCTCCTGATTGCGGAGCATGCCACAGGGCATGAGGATTCCGTCATTATTCCCTGCAAGATGTCGCTTTCCCAGGCTTTCGCTCAAAACCGGTGCTATATTTGATGTTTTGACATTGCCCCAATGGAGGGAAGCACGATGAAGTCGATCACTCGCACCCGCAACGGCGCCTTGCTTGCCGCCGTGGCGCTCGCGGCTCTCTCGGGTTCGGCGCGCGCCACAACCAGAACCTACGTCGGCGCCGACAACGGCAACTGGAATGTGGCCGGAAACTGGAGCCCCGTCGGGGTGCCTGCCAGCAACAATCCCGGCGACGACGTCGTCCTGGGGACCCACAGCGCGGGAACCAACGATCTTCACGTCTCGCTGAACACCAATGCGAACACGGGCGGATTCAACTTCAACAGCGTGACACTCAACTCCTCCGGACTCTTTGGGTTCATGATTGTGAATCAGTACACCGGCGGAAGCCTCGGGGCCATTACCGAGAATATCGGCACCACGACGTCGGAAAATACTTACAACCTCTTCGGCGGCATGAATGCGGTACAAACCTTGAACATGGGCGGCGGCTCCACCAACAACAACTACAATATTTCCGCTGCGGGTGATCTCGAAGTGTCGCTCGCGGCCAACATCGGGCTGTCGGGGGGCGCAACCGTCAACCAAACCGGCGGCACGTTCGGAATCAACAACGCATCGATCAACGACACCTTGACCCTCGGAGTTAACGCGACCGGTTTCGGCACCTACAACCTTTCCTTCGGCAGTCTCAGCGCCGACTACATCCATGTCGGCAGTGCCGGAGGAGGCGCCTTCAGCCAGAGCGGTGGATCGGTCAGTTGCTACTTCTTGACAGTTGCCTCGACAAGCAGCGCGGCAACCTACAGTTTTTCCGGTGGCACGCTCACGGCCGCGGGCTTTGGCTATGGTGGTCCTGGGGCGACGATTGGAACCAACGGCAAGTTCAACCTGAATTCCGGCGGGAGCCTCACGGTCGTTCCGGTGGTCAACCCCGGCGGAACCTTCAACATGGCCGGCGGATCATTTGGGATCAATGGCGGGCTCGATCTGGAGGGTGGCACGTTCCAACTCCAGGGCAACAGCGTCGCCATGACTCAGTTCTACGGCGGCAGCGGCACCGTGCAAAATGGAATGCTGCTCCCTGCCGTGTTGAGCTTGAATATGCCCCTGCCCTTGGGCAGCCCGGTTCCCCTCGAGTTCTTCGGCATCATGCAGGATGGTCCCGCCGGCACTCTCGGCCTGACGATCGCGGGCGGCGGCTTCCTCCTCGGCGGTGCGAACACCTATTCCGGCCCAACCACCGTGCAGGCGGGTCTGTTGCAGGCGGGGGCCGACAATGCGTTCTCGCCGAACAGCAATGTGACCGTCAGCGGCGGCACGCTGGATGCCAGCACGTTCAATGTCGCCATCGGCTCGCTCGCCGGCACGGGTGGCGTCGTCAATGTCGGCGGCCATCTCTCCATCGGCTCCACCGGCCTGTCCACGCTCTACGCCGGCACCCTCACCGGCACCGGAACCGTGACCAAGAGCGGCGGCGGAAATCTTTCCCTGGCCGGCGGCGGCAGTTTCACCGGCACCATCAACATCCAGTCGGGCAGCCTCACGGTCGGCGCGGCCAACGGCATCCCCACCGGTGCAACCGTGAACCTCAACAGCGGAACGCTCAATGTGAACGCCAACCAGACACTGGCCGGCTTCTTTGCGCTCCCCGGCACGTCGACCAGTTTCTCCGGCAACTCCACCCTCACCGTCGGCACCGGCAATACCGACACCATCCACAGCGCGCAATTCACCGGCGCAGGCACCCTCATCAAAGTCGGCACGGGCACGTTCACCCTTGGCCTTGGCGCAGGTGACATCGCTCCCAACGCCGACACCCCACTCATCATCGACGCCAATGCCGGCACTCTGAAACTCAACAAAGCTCCCGGCACCGACGCCGTCGCCGGCCCGCTCAACATCGCCGGCGGCACGGTCCTCCTCGCCGGCTCCAATCAGATTGACGATGCCAGCGTGGTCACGCTTGCCTCGGGTACGTTCAACCTCGCCGGCTTCAGCGAAACCATCGGCGGACTATCAGGCACCGGCGGAAGCATCGCTCTTGGTAGCGGTACTCTCACCGTCGCCCAGGCCGCTGCCGGCGTCTTCGGCGGCGGGCTGACCGGGCCCGGCGCCTTCATCAAGACGGGCGCCGCGGATCTCACGCTCACCGGCGCCGCGGGCTACACCGGCACGTTCACGGTCAACAATGGCCGCCTGATCTTGCCGGGCCTGGTCAGCGCCGCCGGCCTGACGGCCAACAGCGGCGGCACCATTCACTTTGACACCAGCACCGTCAACCTCGGCGGCGGGCAGATCCTCACCAACGCCGGCGGCACGGCCGAATACCTGGGCACCACCATCTCCAACGGCTTTCTCCGCGGCACGGGCACGCACGTCATCCTTCCCGGCCCGGCCAGCACCTTCAACGGCCTGACCACGTTCAACAGCACCGCCATCACCCAGAACGGCCCGGCGCTGTTCAACAACTTCACCAACGGCGGCACCCTCAACAACAACGCCCTCCTCACCTTCAATGGCGTCGACAATTCCAGCAGCGGCATCATCAACGTCAACAACACGCTCAATACCCAGGACTTCACCAGCAACGGCCTGATGAACATTGTCAGCGGCGCCTCGCTCATCAACTCCACGTCCAACCTCGTTCTCGGCGGCGGGGCGCGCCTGTACATCGGTACCGCCGCCGCTCCCGGCGGCTCCCTCACCCTGCAGAACAGCACCACCCTCGAAGTGAACGGCGCTCTCGTGGTCAACAGCGGCGCCATCAACGGCAACGTCAACGTACACTACGGCGGCACGGTCAAGGGCAACGGAACGTTCAACGGCACCGTCAACCTTTTCGACGGCGCCGTCTGGTTCCCGCCGGGCAGCACGCCTTTCGCGGCCAACTCCCTCACCCCCATGGCCGCGGCCAGCGCCGTGGCCGCGAATCTCATCGTCCATGACCACACCACCCTCAACCCCGGCTCCTCGACCCCCGGGGTGGGTCTGCTCAATTCGCTGCAACTGGATCCGGGGGCCACCATGGACATGCGCAACAACGACCTGGTGCTGTTGAACCAGGGCCCGGGCGCCTACAACACAGTGCGGCAGTGGATTCTTTCCGGACAGTTGTCGACATCGCTGCCTTCAACGAACGCGCATCCGGTGGCCCTGGCGCCCATCGACAACCAGCAGATTCATCAGCTCGCGTGGAATGGGCAGACGATCTCCGATGGCTCCTCGTTCGGCCAGACGATCGTCGAATACACGTATCTCGGCGACGTCAACGGCGATGGGAAAGTCGATCAGTCCGACCTCTACAACGTCATTGCCAACATGAACCATCCGGGGACCTGGACCCAGGGCGATGTCGATCTCGATGGAATGGTGACCCTGGCGGACCTGCAGATCGTGCTGGCCAATCTCGGCGCCGGCGACGGGACCGCCGGCAACCCTCCCCTGCTCCAGCCGGCCGTCGCAGCCGCGCCCGTTCCCGAGCCCGCGGCACTCCTCCCTCTTGCGGCGTGCGCGTCCCTGTTGATCCGGCGTCGTTACCGGCGGGCATGAACCTCGCCCGCGTCAAATACGGAAACAACCATCTCGCCCAGAGAAAGAACGAAGCCGGGCGTCCGCCCGGCTTCATTGTCTCCCTGCGCGAGACCCTTCCGTATTGGATTGTGCTCGTGAGGCTCAGTCGTGTGCCTGCACCTGCGCCAGTAGCGTCGAGGCCAGCTCATCGTTGGGCTTCAGGCGCAGGGCCTTGACGTACAGATCCGTGGCCTGACGGGCCTTGCCCTGCTTCTCGAGCACGTAGCCGCTCATGCAGACGGCGACGGCGTCGGTCGGGTCGAGGCCGGCGGCCTTGTCGAAGGCGGCCAGGGCGTCGTCGAGCCGGTCCTGACGGATGCGCAGATAGCCCATGAGCACCCAGCCCTCGGCGCTGTTGGCATCCAGGGCCATGGCTTTCTTGATGGACATTTCCGCGCGCTCGACGTCGTTGCACGCCAGACCGGCTTTGCCCAGCGCCAGCCACAGGTGCGGCTCGGCGGGCCGGTTCTGGGCCAGATCCTGGAGAATGCTACGGGCATCTTGCGGACGATTCGTATTGAGCATCGACTCGGCCAGAGCAAGAAGCAGGTCGGCCCGCGTGGCATAGCGCTCGCCGTGCATCAGTTTCTCGATGGTGGTGATGGCCTCGGCGTACTGGCTGTTGCGGTAGAGCGCCAGGGCCAGGTGCTCGCGGACCTGGTCGTCGTCGGGCATGAGGACGCTGGCCTCGCGGAACATGGTGACGGCTTCCTGGAGTTTCCCCGACCAGAGCAGGAGCTGGCCGACCAGATCGCGGATGGGCGAGGCGTTCTCGAAATAGGTGAGCTTCTCCTGGAGATATTCCAGGGCCTCGTCGTTGCGGTTCTGGCTGATGAGCGTCTCGGCGCGGGCCAGGACGTAGGCAAGTTCTGCCGGATTCTTCTCCGACGCCTGGACGTACCACTTGAGGGCGTTCTCGGGCTTCTGCCAGCGCTGGTAGATGACGCCCATGAGGTAGTCGGCCTCGGCGTTGTTGGGGTCGATGGCGCGGACATTGTCCAGTTCCTTCACGGCCGATTCGAGCTTGCCCTGCTCGATGGACAGGCGCGCCGAGAGGATGCGGATGGAGACATTGTCGGACTGGAGGCGAATGGCCTCGTCGAGGCTCTTGCGGGCCTCGGCAAGGTTCCCGCCTTCGAACTGCTGCTTGGCCAGGCCGTAGAGCACGCCGGCGCGGGCGTTGTTCCACTGGGCGTGGATCTTTTCACGGCCGGTGGGCTCCGGCTTGTCGCTCGAGCAGCCGGCGGCGAGCAGCGTCAGGACCGAGAGGACAACATACAGCTTGTTCATAACATGCTCCGAAAACAAGGGTCTTGTGGGAAGCAGGCGGTCGCGATGCGCCGGGATCACTTGCCGGCGCCGGGCACCTCGTCCGCCGGCAGTTCCGTAACAACTGGGTCCGTCCCATTATCCGTCTTTGAGGCCGGCGTCTGTTCTTTCCTCTCCAACAGCGGGGTCGGCGTTTTCGTGTTCGACTGGACGACGCCCGTCGTGCCGGACGGGCGGGTCGTGGGCGACGCGGGGGACGGGGCCGGCGCCGCGGGCTGCGCGATCGCAACCGGGCGGGTCGTCGGAGCGGCGGGAGCGGGCGAGGCGGCCGCCGGGCGCACCGGGATCACGGCGACCACGGCCGGCACGGCGGCCGGGGCGGCCGATCGCGGCGCCGCGGCTCGTTCTTCCATGACACGGTGGCGGACGAAATCGCGGATGCTGCTGTTGTCGACGGTGCTCAGTTCCTTGGCCCCGAGCGTCTGTTTCATGTCGATCGCTTCCTTGAACACGGGATTGAGGTTGGTGGCGCAGTCGAGCTGCCACATGGCCAGGCGGCGGTTGGCCTCCGGCTTGTTCATCTCGGCGACGGCCGCATTGTAGGAGATCTCGGCGAGGCGCTCGCGGCCGAACCACATCATGCCCCGGCGCACGCCGACGCGGGACTTCTCCCAGTCCTTGAGGATCTGCTCGGAGGCTGCCGCGTATGCCTTGTCATCCTTGACGATGTGCGGGGTGAGGAGAATGATGACTTCCTCGCGGGTGGTCGCATCCTCCTGGTTGCGGAACAGCGCGCCGACCAGCGGCAGGTTGCCCAGGCCGGGGATCTGGTTCCTGTTGACGGCGGACGACTCGCGGAACAGGCCGCCGATGACGATGGTGTGGCCGTCCTTGACCATGATGTTGCTGGTCATTTCGGTGGTGCTCTTGGAGGGCAGGCCGTTGACGACCTTGCCGTCGGAGTCTTCGGGGTGGACTTCGAGGCGGATGTAGCCGTCATCGCCCACGAAGGGGCGGAACATCAGCTTGGTGCCGGTCTGCAGGAACTGGACCGACTGCACGGTCGTACTCTCGGTGACGGTGGTGGTGAGGTAGCCATCCTCGCGGCCGACGAGGACTTCGCCCTTCTGCTTGTTCAGCGCCAGGACCTTGGGATTGGCCAGGACGGTGGTATTGGTGGTGGATTCCAGCGCCTGGACGAAGACGGCGACGTTGTTGGTGAGCAGGCCGACGCGCAGCCCGCCCGTAGGCACGTTCGTAGTGAACCCGGTCTGGGCGGCGCCGACGCCCTTGCTGGTGAGCGCGGGATTGCTGTCGATCACCTTGCCGGAGAGGACATCCCCGAAGGCCACGGCATTGGTGGCGTTTGCGGCGACCGCCGCGAAGTCCACGCCGCCGATGACGCTGAAGTCGACGCCCAGGGCGTTGTCCTCGGTCAGGCGGGCGACGAGGATGGTGGCCTCGACGAGGATCTGTTGCGGGCGACGGTCGACCTCCTTGATGATCTTGCGGATCTTCTCGATGTTGTCGACGTAGTCGCGCACCACGATGACGTCCTCGGTCGCGTGCGAGAACCCGCCGGTCTCCTTGCCCTCGACGCCCTCCTTGGCCGGCAGCGTGACGGAAATCGAGCCGTCGGCGCTCAGCGCGGGCTTGAGAATCGGCTGCACGTTGGCCGCGGGCGTGTAATAGAGATGGAAGACCTCGGTCGCCATCTGGCGCTCGGACTTCTGGATCTCGGCCAGTTCCTTGACGGAATAGACGTAGAGGAAGTTGCCCTTCTCGATGTATCCGTAGCCGTTGGCCTTGAGGATCGCGTCCAGGGCCTCCTTCATGGTGACATTGGAAAGGGACGCGGTGACGGTGCCGCGGACCTCCTTGGAGGCGAGGATGTTCTTGTGGGTCTTGAGGGAGAGCATCTGCAGGACGCCGACGAGGTTGGCATCCTTGAGATCGAGGCTCTCGATGACCCCCGTGTCGGAAACCTTCACCTGGGTGGGATCGGGCGCATTGCCCTGCGGGGCGGCGACGAGGGGCGCGACCGGCACGGTCTCGATGGTGCGGACGTCAGAGGCCGGTTTATCCGCATCACCGGTTTTCTTGTCCGGGGCTGCCGCAATCGCCTGACCGGAATAAACGGACATCGCGGCCAAAAACAGAGCCGAAGTTCTGGTCCATTTTCTCATGGGACGCTCCTGTAAGAGACAACTTGTGGCGGAACGTTACCCGCCGGTTAATTTCTTCTGTCTGGCGCTATCTGGATCGGCTGGCAAGTCCACCGACTTTGCCAGTTGTTCCAAAAATCCGTTTTATGCCGCGTGGGGGGGTGAGGCGGCCTCGGCGGAGGTGTGACCACAAATCCGGGAGGGCCGTGCTTCTGCACGGCCGGGAGTGGTCGCCCCGCGAAGTGGCCGCAGGGGACTGCGGCCCTCCCGAAAAAATAGTCGCACCCCTCGGCGGCGGACTTGCGCGTTCAGGGATAGGGAACCTGGGCCGCTGAAAGCTGTCCTGTATAGGGTTGGATGGTGATCTGAAGCTTGTAATTGCCGCTGCGAACGGCGATGGCGCCGGTGGATATGGGCTGGTCGGCGCCCGAGCCGGTGTAGACCACCGGCGTGCCCAGCTCGTCGAAACCTATGGTGCTGTAGACGGTGGCATTGGAACCCTGGAAATTCGCGGAATCGATGCTCATGTTCCGCAGCCCGCCCGAACCCGTGTTGCCGAACTGCACCGTATACGGCGACTGGTTGACCGGATTGGTGATGGGGGTCGCCATGTCGGCGGAACTGACGACCGAGTAGCTCTGGGTGGTGGTATTGAAGACCAGGTAGTGGTGGATCTGGCACGTGATCGCCATGTTCTGGGCGTAGATGAGATCGGACATGACCGCGCGGCCGGCGGCGATGGCTTTGAGGTCGTCGCGCGTGGACATCTGGGGAACAACCACCGCGGCGGCGATCCCGATGATCACCACGACCATGAGCACTTCCACAAGCGTAAACGCGCTGCGTGTTCTGCACATAAGGCCCTCCTGAAGCTCAATTGTCGCGGCGCGTCCGCTGGTGGTGCAGGCCGGGCCCGAGCCGGGTCGAGAATGCAGGTCCATGCCTGCACCACGGGGCGCGTCACTTCTTCTCTTCGGGCAATGTCGCCTTCACCTGGACCTTGCCGCTCTCCAGCGTCTCAATGAGCTTGTCCATCTTGCTATTGAGGGACTTGAGCTCCTCGATCACCTCGCGCCGCTGCGCCCCGGCGTCGGGAATCTGCGCGTACGCGGGAGCTACCGGGCCCGACCCGCCCCACTGTGAGAACAGGATCAGACCTTGAAGAACAACGACGACGACGAGTAAGCGTTTCATGGCGAGTCCTTTCGATTGTGGTAACTGTAGAACGTCACAATCGAGCCGGGAATTGAGGAATATCCCGGTTCCGCCGTATTGGAGCCGGCGGAGCGGATTATCGGATGTCGGACCGGCCCCGGCGGGATCGCGCCGGAGTCGAACCCGCGCCGGACGCGGGAATCAGTAGTCGGCGTATCGGCGGCCTTCACTGTCGACTCCCGTGCAGTTGGGGACCACTTCGAGGGTCTGCGGCTGGTAGATCCAGCCCGTCGAGTTGTCCGCGGCAGGCAGCGACGTCCCGTTGGCAACGACCATGATCGTGTCCCGTCCGTTGACCGGATTGGGTGGAATCCGCGGCAGGTAAGGCCCGAGGTTGCACGCGGGGGCCGTGCCGACCCGGACCAGTTCGTCGGTGCGGCCCGTCATCTGGCTGATGAAATCGGAAGCGGAAGGCACCGCGAGCACGTTGCCGTTGGGATAGCCGGGAGCGACGTCCCGGTGCTGGGCCTTGAAGACGACGACCTGGGTGCGCAGGTAGCGAAGGTCGTCCTTGAGGGCGTTTTCCCGGGTGGCGGGAGACGCATCGGAGAAGCGCGGCACGACGATCGCGGCCAGGATCCCCAGGATGGTGATGACGATCAACAACTCGATGGTTGTGAACGCCCGCGGCGCCCCGCGGTCCCGGCCGATATTCTGGTCCTCGCGCTGTCTCATGGTCCACTCGCAGTCACACAGGACTCCGCAGCCGGTTCTTTTGCGTCCGCACCGGCCGGGGGAGCGATGCAAGCCCGGCGGCGGGTGACGAACCCGCCGCCGGAGGGTTGGTTGAGATGAAACTACTCGATGTAGATCACGTTGCCGGCGCTGTCGGAAGTGCCCCAGATGCGGCCGGTGCCGTCACCCGGATTCGTGACCGTGTAGTTGTACATGAAGCCGACGCCGGTGCCGGCCGCCGGAGTGGTCAGGCTGGCGGTGTTGGCGACAGTGATCAGGTTATTCAACGGGTTCTTGGGAACCGCCTGCATGTACGGGCCAAAGTTGACGCCGTTGTAGGTCGTCACGGTCGTCAGCGGATCCCAACTGGTGGCCAGGTCGGGCAGTTGGTCGCCGTGCTGCAGCTTGAAGAGCTCGATCTGCGAGCGCAGGGTCTGAAGCTGGCTGACCAGGCTGCTCTTGCGGGCGTCCTGGCTGGCGTTCGTGAACTGCGGGATCACGATGGCGGCGAGAATGCCCAGGATGATGACGACGATCAGAATTTCGACGAGCGTAAATCCGCGTTTGGTGTAACGAGCAAACATTTGAATGCCTCCTGTGAAGGGTTCGTTTTCCGTTTCCCGGCGCGGGCGGGTGTACGCCTCGCTGCCGGCACTTTGTGTCTCTTGCGCAACACGAACGATCTGGCGGCCGGCTAATGCATCGGCCGGAGCCTGTGTTGACCGCGGGGCGTCCTGCCGGGCGGTGTGTGCTCCCTCGGCACGATTCGCGTTTCCCGACGCGTACAACTGTCGGCGTCGAGAATCGCCCAAGCGGCCCTCCTTTCTTGAGTCTGCTGACTCCTCGGCTTCCTGCCGCATCAGCAGCCGCCGGCGCGTCGTGGTGCCCTCTGGGCCGGCCGCGGAACAGCGGCCGGCCAGATCGCTGCCCATCGGGGCCTCGATCTCTCACCACATCGGCGCGGGTGAGCCGCGACTTAAGCACAAGCCGGCTTCGTAGAGCAACATGACGGGCGGCGGCTTTATCGGCCGCTGCCGTCAGCGCGAAGCGAGCCTGTGACGGACCCAACACGGGAAGGCATTGAACCTTCTGGAAGTGCGACGACTGTTTTCCGTCCGGCAC
>JBIOJL010000184.1:0-11351 GCA_044450885.1 Tepidisphaerales bacterium | reverse complement strand
GAGCGCGCCGTCTGGCCCGCAATGAGCTTTCCCAAACTCAGTGGGAAAGTGATCTCGATGTCGCCATTGCCCCGACCGCGGCTGTCCTGGACCACGACCTCCTGTGCCGTAGCGAGCGTAATTTCAAGCTGCCGCCGCGGCGCAGCGATGTGTACGCCCTTGGCCGCTGCTCGAAGATAGGTATTGGCGGCGGCCGGTCGAGTAGCGGCCAGCGACACCGGCGCGGCCGGCGCCACCGAGTCGATCAACTGGGCTGTGCCGCCGGCGTAATCAGTCCCCCGCAACGTGATGGAGAAGTAGACGCCCACCATGGGCGCATCGACCGAGGATGTGATCTGCACTTGCGCATCGACAACGCCCGGCGCGACGTCCCTGAACGTTGCCTGATAGCTGGTGCCGGCCGCACCTGGGCCGCCCCGGCCCGGCATTCCGCCGGGACCACCTGCTCCGCCGGTGAGGCTGCCTCTGGTCATCAAAGTGTTGCCATCGCGGGAGAACTGACCGCCGGGGCCACCCCGGCCCGGCCCAGCCTGGGGCGCGTCATCAGTCACGGCGCGGATGCCGGTCCTGAAGGCCATCAGCTCCCCATCGACCCGGATGCCGCGAAGGCTCCCCGTGGCATTCATCTCGGCCTGGCCAAACACATCAGGGCCAGAACCCAACAGCAATGCCGCCGCAAGGATCATTAAGTGTGAGATGGGCATAGTGGCTCGCATGTTACGCTCCTGAAGTTTGCTGGCGAATCGGGACAGCAAGCCGGATCGCGTGTGGCACGGTCATTTCTGTTGCATCCCCAGCGGATCGTTCTTCTGGTCATACTTGCCGCCCTGGCCGAGCACCGGGTATACGGCGGCCGGGAAACACAGGCTTTGATAGACGGTGAATTCGCTCCACTGGATCGACCCCAGATTGTCGATATACCGGCGCTCCCGAGGCAGCGTGGTGACATTGGGAACCGATGTGCCGCGCCCCGTCCCGCCGGGGCCGAAGACCAGAATCCCGGGCCGCGGACCCCATCCCTGCCGCTTGGTAAACGCCGATTCCCGGTCGTGCGGATTGTGGACACGGTTGAATCCGAGTCCGGTCATATAGCACTTGCCGATGGGATTCAGGCCCTGGACATAGTCCATCAACTGGCAGGCGGCGTCGATGTACTTCTGCTCCTTGGTCAGCGACCACTGCAGCAGGCACGGATAGGCGTATTGGCCTTGTGCGGCGTTGCTGCCCCACCAGCGGAGATTTGGGGGCGTGCCCACGGGGTATGCGTTGGCCTTCAGGTAGCCGATCTCCCTGTCGGCGGCCGCCTTGATCGCCGCCTTGAACTGATCGACGACGGCCGGGTCGGTCGGCCGCTCCTTTTCGCTGATGTAGGAATAGAAGAATGAAGCGAGCCAGCCATTGGAGGCAAATGACTCCGGCGCGCCGTTATAGGTGTTGGCGTACCCACTGGCGCTGGGCGACAAGTCCTTGACCATCTGATGAGCGGCTTCATCTCCGGTCAGCAAATACTTCTGTACCGCAAAGTAGAGCCGATGCGGCGGCCGGACTGCGGCGCCGGCTGCAGTAAACGCCAATTCGGCGTGTTTCTGCAGTTCCTGGGAGCGGGCCGCGTTGTATGGCTTGATCAAGCGGGCCATGTGCATGAACATTCCGGACGCGAAACTGGCCGAGCGCGAATCGACCACTTCAGTGCCGAAACGCGTGGGATCGTTCTGGTAGGTCGTGAAGGGCGAATATCCCTTGGTTTCGGTGCCCCAGTGGATCGCGCCCGAAGGCTCCTGCATGTATTCCCAGAACATCGTGCCCCACATGGCTTCGTCGAGGATGTCCGGAATCCCGTTGCCTTTGCCAAGAATGTGATATTTCTCGTCGAACTTGTCGGGGATGTTGAACTGATCGTCCGTGAACATTTGGGGAAACGCCTCGTAGGTTGTCAGCAGTGTCACCGGCACATCCATGTGGTAGGTGCGGCGGTCCGCATCGCCGGCATCGTGATAGCCGCCGTAAGCGGTGAACGTGGGTTCATCGCCACGGACGACCAGGCTGGCTTCGGCGATCCGCCCGTTCACCTGATAGATCGTCGTGTGGCACGGATCCGCCCTGATGTTCCAGGCATAAGGCTCCACGATCGGACAGCCGCACCGCTGGTGGTAGAGCGACCGAAACGCCACAAAGCCCAGCCGCCGCGAGAAATCGCCGCCGACGCCGAACGGATAGGAACAACCGTAGCCCTTGACGGTGATCTTATAGGGGCCGCCTTCGGGGACGGCCGACAGATCGATGCGGTAGACGAAATCTCCCGACGAGGCATCTTGCCCGACCGACTGCAACATGCCTTGAGTGATGGTAGCGCCATCGGCCATCTTGAAAACCGCATAAGCGGGCAGGTCGCCGTTGATCTGTTTGGCTCCACCATCGCCGAGCCAGATGGCGAAATTGGCGTATCTCACCTTCGATAACGCACTGTAGGCGTTCTGATTGGTCTTAATAGATTCGCAAAATGTGGTTCTGTCGTCGAACACGAACGACATGTCGCCGTGGGGCGTCTGCAACGTGTACTTTGTCCCGCTGACCAGCGCGGGCACTTGGAGGTAGATGTGATGATCGCAGGCGTCGGCTTCGGTAACGAATTTGTTGATCGCCGTCACCGGCTGGCCGTTAAGCTTCCAAGGCGATAGATCGGCCGTGTTCACTTCATTGGCGTCGATCTTCGTGCTCTTGAAGTAGGCAACCAGTACGGTGTTGGACGCGGTGCGGACTTCCTTCAGGGAAAGCGCAGCGTCCGCCGCCAGTGATGAACACAGGCAGACGGCGAATACCAGGAGATGTTTCATCGGATGGCTCCTTCGAAAAGCCGCCACCGATCGTGACGGTCACCGATAGCGTCCAGGCGCATTCGCGGGCGGGAGGCCTCTTGTTAAATATTCTATCTGAGCATACGCCGGTCGCAATGCCGTGGTTTGCCGCTCTGCCACTTGCCACGGTCATTTACCGCTCGAACGTTTGCGGCGGAGGCGCGGTAGACAGGGTAGAAAGAGGCGCGACCATGAGCAGGGAACGAACCGACGGACACGTAATGGTACATTTGAGTACGCTGATCCTGGCACTTTTCGGGACATTGCTGTTCCCGCATCTTCCGGCGGGGGGTCAGGAGAGCAATAACGCCGTGGCGCTGCCCGGCGACGTCCGGGCGGTCTGGGACCTGGACAAAGCCTACCGCGAGGCCACGCCGACGCGGGAGCGCATCTGTATCAACGGCCTGTGGCGCTGGCAGCCGGCGCTCGCCAAGACCGACGAGGTGCCGGCCTCGGCGTGGGGTTATTTCAAAGTGCCGGGATGCTGGCCGGGAATATCGGATTACCTGCAGCAGGATTCCCAGACGGTTTTCGCCCATCCGAGTTGGAAGAACACGAGGCTGGCCGATGTCAGCGCGGCCTGGTACGAGCGCGAGATATCCATTCCCGCGGGGTGGGCCGGGCGGCGCATCGTGGTCAGCGCCGAATATCTCAATTCTTACGCCGCCGTCTATGTGGACGGCAAGAAGGCCGGCGAAATGCGCTTCCCCGCCGGCGAGGTGGACGTGACCTCGGCGTGCCGGCCCGGCGGCAAGCACGCTCTCAGCCTGTACGTCGTGGCCCTGCCGCTCAAGGCGGTCATGCTCTCCTTCAGCGACACGGCGTCGTCCAAGGTGGCAAAAGGCTCGGTCGAGCGGCGCGGCCTTTGCGGCGATGTCTACCTGGTCAGCAGGCCCGCGGCGGCCCGCGTCGCCGACGAGGTGAAGGTGGACACATCCGTGCGCAACGGGGAGATCACTTTCACTGCGGGAATCCACGACCTCGACGCCGCCGCCCAATATACGCTTCGCGCTGAGATCAGCGAACAGGGCCGAAGCGTCGCGGCATTTAGCAGCAAGGCGTTCCAGGC
Source organism: Tepidisphaerales bacterium (assembly GCA_044450885.1). Taxonomy (GTDB): domain Bacteria; phylum Planctomycetota; class Phycisphaerae; order Tepidisphaerales; family Tepidisphaeraceae; genus JANYKD01. The sequence continues at coordinate 7,427 of JBIOJL010000184.1, read as the reverse complement.
CGCGGCACTGCAGGATGGACACTTCGCGTTCACCGCGAAGTGGAAGCCGGACAAGCTCTGGGACATCCACACGCCGCAGAACCAGTACCAGGTGGCGCTATCGTTACTGGACGCCGGCGGAAAGACGATCGACGTCGGCCATCCCCATACATTCGGCTTCCGCGAGTTCTGGATCGACGGCCGGGATTTCTACCTGAACGGCACGCGCATCTTCCTCTCGGCGCTGCCCGTCGACAACGCCCAGGTGGGAGCGGCTCAGGCGTGCTACGAGGGAACGAAGGAGAGCCTGTTGCGCCTCAAGAGCATCGGGATCAACTTTGTCTACACCCACAACTACGGTTGCGAGCCGGGCACCAATCTGGGCTTTACGGAAATCCTCAAGGCGGCCGATGACGTGGGGATGCTCGTCTCGTTCTCCCAGCCGCATTTCGGACAATATGACTGGCAGGCGGCCGACGCCGACGCCAGCAACGGCTATGCGAAACACGCCCGGTTCTTCGTGGACGCCGCGGGGAGCCATCCCTCGGTGGTGATGTATTCGATGAGCCACAACGGGACCGGGTACGCCGAGGACATGAACCCGGACATGATCGACGGCCTCGCCGGCACGCGCGACAACTGGGCAACCAACAACGTCAAGAAGGCTCTGCGGGCCGAGGCCATCGTCACGCGGATGGACCCGGTCCGGATCGTCTACCACCACTCCTCGGGCAACCTTAGCTCGATGCACACGAGCAACTTCTACACCAACATGGCCCCGTCCCAGGAATTGGACGACTGGTTCGAGCACTGGGCCACCAAGGGCGTCAAGCCGATGTTCACCTGCGAGTACATGGTGCCCTGTACCTGGGATTTCACCATGTACCGCGGCTGGTACAAGGGGACCCGGACCTTCGGCAGCGCGGCCGTGCCCTGGGAATACTGCATCGCCGAATGGAGTTCGCAATTCCTCGGCGACCGGGCCTACCAGATCAGCGAGGCGGAAAAGAAAAACCTGCGCTGGGAGGCGGCCCAGTTCCGCGCCGGCAAACTCTGGCACCGCTGGGATTATCCCAACCAGGTCGGCTCGCCGGTATTTGAGGTCGAGCACCAGATCATCGGCAGCTACCTGACCAGCAACTGGCGGGCCTTCCGCACCTGGGGCGTGTCGGCCATTTCGCCGTGGGAGTACCACTTCTTCTGGACTCTGCGCCCCGGTGTCGACAAGAGCCGCAAGGAACTCAAGGTCGATTGGGACAACCTGCAACGCCCGGGGTTCAGCCCGGACTACATCGACCGGCAATACGAATGCATGAACATGGCTTTCAAGCAATCGGACTGGATCCCGACGGCCGACGGACAGGCCATCCTGCGCAACAACATGCCACTCTTGGCCTACATTGCCGGCAAACCGGCGGCCTTTACCAGCAAGGACCACAACTTCACCGCCGGCGAGACCATCGAGAAACAGCTTGTCGTCATCAATAACTCGCGGCAGACGGTGACCTGCGACTGCCGCTGGTCCCTCGCCTTGCCGCAGGCGGTGACCGGGGCCCAGCAAGTCACAATTCCCACCGGCCAGCAAGAACGCATTCCCTTGCGCGTGGAACTGCCGGCCACACTGGCGCCCGGCAATTACGAATTGAGCGCGACGTTCCGTTTCTCGACCGGCGAGACCCAGGCGGACACATTTACGATCCATGTGCAGCCGCGCCTGGAAACTGCGCGGGCCGATGCGAAGATCGCCATTTTCGACCCCAAGGGTGAAACCAGCAAACTCCTGACCGCGATGGGAGTGACCGGCCAAACCGTGCAGGCGAAGGCCGATCTGTTCGGCTTTGACATTCTCGTTGTGGGCAAGGGCGCCCTGACCACCGACGGGCCGGCCCCGGATATCACCCGCGTGCGCGACGGTCTGAAAGTGCTCGTGTTCGAGCAGACCGCGGAAGTGCTGGAGCAGCGATTGGGCTTCCGCGTGGCCGAGTATGGGCTGCGACAGGTATTCAAGCGCGTTGCGGATCATCCGCTCCTGGCCGGTGTCGACGCCGAATCCCTGCGCGACTGGCGCGGCGAGGCGACGAATTTGCCGCCACGTCTGAAGTATGAATTGAGCCCGCGCTACAGCGGCGCTCCGGCCGTCAAGTGGTGCGGCATCGAAGTCTCGCGCGTCTGGCGCTGCGGCAACCGCGGCAACGTCGCCTCGGCCCTCATCGAAAAGCCCGCCCGCGGCGACTTCCTGCCCATCCTCGACGGCGGCTACAGCCTCCAATACAGCCCACTGATGGAGTATCGCGATGGCAAGGGGATGATGCTGTTCTGCCAAATGGATGTGACCGGCCGAACCGAGGCTGAACCCGCCGGCACACAACTCGTCCGCAACATTCTCTCGTACGTCTCCAAGCCCGCAGCACCCGGTCCTTCCCGCCAGGCGGTGTACTCGGGCAATCCGGCAGGACGGCAGTATCTGGCTTTCTCGGGTATTGCGGCCGGCACCTATGACGGCGGCAAGCTTTCACCCGACCAGGTGCTCATCGTCGGTTCCGGTGACGTGCAGAAACTCGCCGCCAATGCGGCGGCCATCGCCGACTTCCTGAAATCGGGCGGGCATCTGCTGGCCCTGGGGCTGGACCAAGGTCTGGCCAACGCCTTCCTGCCGTCCAAGGTGGGCATGAGCAACGCGGAGCACATTGCCGCTTACTTTGAACCGCCCGCGGCCAGTTCCCTTCTCGCAGGTGTCGCCCCGGCCGACGTCCACAACCGCGACCCGCGCGAGTTGCCCCTGGTGTCCACGGGGGCCACGGTGCTCGGCGATGGCGTGCTGGCGCAGAGCGGCAACGTGGTGTTCTGCCAGCTCCCGCCCTATGCCATCAGCCGTGCCGAGGGGGCCGTGCCATCGTTCGTCGTCGATGCGCAGGATGCCGTCGAGGGCAGGCAAAGCGCGCTGGTGACCCTCGGGGCCACTGCGGGCTCCAGCGTGCAATTTGGGCAGAAGCTCAACGTGCAGCCACAGGTTGGCAAGACGTATACGTTCGCCGTCTTCGTCAAGGGCGTGGGCTCGCCCGTCCTGGCTCATCTCGAGGTCGAGCGGGCCGGTTCGCCGTGGGACCGGGCAGTGAAAGGACCGAACGTCCAGATCCCCGAGAACCAGTGGACCGGCCTGTACGTCACCTTCAAGTGCGAGAAGCCCTTCCCGGAAGGCTGGCAAGCATATATTGCCTGTGCCCAGGACGGTGGGCGGTTCCGGGCCGACCTGTTCCGGCTGTACGAGGGCGATTACGTCGCGTGGAAGGCACCCGCCCAGGGCGCGAAGGAGGCGGCCGGACCACAGAACCTGTTCACCAACGCGGGTTTTGAAACCGGGACAAAGCCCTGGACGTTCAGTTTCAATGAGCAGCTCAACCTCAGGCGGACGTACCGCCGCACCTCGTTCATGCTCGCTCGCATATTGGCCAACATGGGCGTACGTGCGGAGACTCCGTTGCTGTCCCGTTTCTCTACGCCCGTGGGTGAAGGGCAGGGCCGACCCGCCGCATCCGTCGTCCGCAATGGCGACTTCAGCCGGGCTGCCGGCCCGAACGCAATCGCCGACGACTGGCAATTCTCCGCCGATTCCGGCCAGGCCGCCGGCAAGCGCGAGGCCGTGGGCGGCAACGGCTGGGCCGTGCGCCTGACCATGACCGGCAATGAAGGCAAGGACAAGGCCGGCGTGATGCTCGCCCAGCAGGATGTGCCGGTCAAGGAGGGGCAGTGGTACCGGATCTCGTTGAAGGCGCGGTCCGAGGATCTGGCCGGCAAGGCCGTGAATCTGGCGATCCAGAGCACGCAGACCTGGGCTTCGTTCATCGACTACCCGTCCTTCACGCCGGGCAAAGACTGGCGCACCTTCCAATTCATGGTGCAGTCGAATGGAACGGCCGACAGCAAGACGCGCTTCCAGATCTGGCACGTAAACATTGGCACGGTGTGGCTGTCGGACATCACCATGGTGCCTGTCGCCCCGCCCACGGCGGAAGGCCGATGGGGCCAGGGTCTTTACCTCGACCAGCCGGAAGAATGGGACGATCCGTACCGCTTCTTCCGCTGGTAACAAAACCCAAGCATCTGCGGCCTTTCCCGCAGTGAGCACAAGGCTCGTCGCGCGTCGCGCCGAAGTGGCGTCCGTTGTTCACGCCGCGGCCAGAGCGCGGTTGATCCGCTCGATCGCCTCGTCAACTTCCTTGGTGCTCTTGAAGCCGATCACGACGGCATCAATCTCGGGCTGCGCCATCACGAAGCGGATCGCCTTCTCCCGATCTTCCGGCTTCTGGAACTCGCCATTGCCGCACAGTTTCATACCGATGACGCCGCGTCCCCTGGCGTGCATCGCCTTGATCTCCTTCATCACCGGCGCGATATCGTCGCCGGACTTCATCACCGCCTCCTCCGGCCCATCGATCCACTTGGCCTGCGGGTTCACGCGCACGAGATGCACCTCATTCCAATCCGAGGCGCCGGCCGTGCGCAGCGCGGGCAGGCTGTGGCAGGAAACCCCCTTGGCGCGGATCCACTTCTTCTCCTTGGCCTGATCGAAGCCGTCCATGATGCGCTTGAACTGCTCGGTCCAGCCGTCCTTCACCATGCAATGGACCAGCAGGCTGTCCACGTAATCGGTGTTGAACGCGGTGCGGTGCCGGTCAATCGCCGCGAGGATATCCTGCGGCTGGCCGGAAACCTTCGACTGAATGAAGAGCTTCTCGCGGGGCAGGCCCTTGATGGCGCCGCCGAGCCAGTCGAAGGTCTGGTAGCCCTGGGCGCAGTCGAAGGAGGTGATGCCCTGGTCGAAGGCGTAGTGGATGAGGTCGTTGAATGCCTGCTGCCCCAGATCCTTCTGCACTTTGCCGCTGTTGCTGCCGGTTCCGAAGCCCAGGCGGCTCAGTTTGATCCCGGTCTTGCCGAGAGTCACCTGGTCAACGGCCGTGCGCTTGACGGCGGTTTCCGCGGCGGAAAGAATCGCGGGCGACAGAATCGCGGCCCCCGCGAAGGCCACGGCGCCTCCGAGAAACCGGCGGCGGGACGGCGTCCGTGGCGCGCCTGCTCGTGAAGATGGTCCCGGGGTGATCGCTGCTGTCGATGGTTTCATGGCTCGTTCTCCTTTTGCTTCAGCGAGTAACTCGCGCTTGGAGTCTACCCGAAATGCTCTTCTTATACACTGCCTATTGTCGCTGGTCAGCATTCCTGGCCCCGTGAACCGGTTTGTGCTTTGGCACCGCCATATGCACTGGTTTCGGGGCTGGCCGCTTGGCCGCGGGCTTCTTCGCGGCCAGCTTCACCGCAGGCTTGGCAGCGAGCGGACTGGCACTCACCTGCGATGCTGAAAATACCGGGCCGGCGGCGAACGCCGCGCCGGCACCGAGATGGGCGGTGACCAATGCCAGATCATCCACTGTCACCACGCCGTCGTGATTCAGGTCGCCCTCAAGATAGGTGGCACCCACCCGGCCCATGTTGGCGATGATGTTCGGGTAGTCGGCCTGGTCGACCTTGCCGTCGAGGTTGGTGTCACCGACCAAGGCACGTTTGGTCAGGATCTGGTTGAAGCTTGAACCGTCCGAGACCGTCTGGCCGTCCCAGGTCGTCTGGTGGATCATGGCGTTGTCGGCCAGGCCGATGGTGGTGGCCGGGCTGACGGGCGCGGTCGAGGAGACAATGCCCCGGCCGGTGATGGTTCCATCCTGCACCCACTGGCGGACATTGTCGTAGGGGGACGAACCGGTGTAACCAAGCACCAGGTCGCTGTCGGCGAGGTCGAGTGTGCCCATGGCGGACCCGGCGCCGCCGATGATCAGGCCGGTGGCAAACAGGGCGGCCTTCACGCCTGGGACGAAGCCCGCGGTGGTGCCGGCGCCGATGTTCACGGATGCCAGGTGCTGGGCGGTCTTGAAGGCGAGGGCGGCGGTGCCGCTGAGCGCCACCGACATGCTGCCGCTACCGGTGCCCAGGTCGGAACTGATGCTGGTGGCGCCGCCGGTGACGGTGAGCGTGTCGGGGCCGCCGTTGCCGCTGATCTGGATACTGGCGATGTTGGGGTTGAGGGCGACGGGCGTCATGGAGCCCATCGACAGGGCGGTGGCACTCAGACTGAAGGCGTCGTTGCCGGGGGTGCCGGTCAGTTGCAGGATGTCGCTGCCGCCATTGCCGGCGATGCTCAGGCCGGATGGAGGCAGCGGGTCGTGGCCGGAGGAGTAGTCGAGGTTGATCTTCTCGTTGCCGGTGCCGTCGGTGATGGTGAAGGAACTGATGCCGGCGGTCGCCCGCTGATAGTCGGGCGTATCGGTGGCGGGATTGTGGTTCACCCAGACGCTGGTGTTGGTGGCGTCGGCACTGATGGTGATGGTGTCGTTGCCGGTTCCGGGGATGAGCAGAGGCGAAAGCGCGATGGTGAAGGTGCGGACGTAATTGCTGCCCGGGGTCCCGCTGGCGGTGCCGTCCAGCAGCAGGCCGGAGAGGTTGTGGATGCCGGTGACGCTGCCGAAGACAGTCAGGCGATAGCGGCCGGCCGGCAGCGGGCCGGCGTTGACCTTCAGCGCGTCCTGGGTCGATCCGGGCGTGTAGGCCGGGGTGAGCGCGTAGGTGATGTCGTCGGCGGTGCCGAACAGGCCGTCCGGGCCGGCGCCGACGAGTTGGTAGTCCGAGGGGGCGGCCGCGTCGATGGGGTTGACCGGCTCGCTGAAGGTCAGGCCGATTTGAGAGAGCGGGCTGGTCGAGCCGCTGGACTGGATCGCTGGCGGGATGGTGGCCGTGATCTGCGGCGGCACGGTGTCGGTGCTGGAGCCCTGGAACTCGTAGGCGCCGATGTCCACGAACCCGGGCTGTAAGCCGAAGAGGATCGAATGGGCGCTGGCCAGGTTGTTGGAGCCGTCATAGGGGAGGAACGTGGCGTGCTGGCCGTCGCCCATGGAGATGCCGACGGTGGGGGCAAGGTTGGCGTTGCCGGCACCGTAATCGAAGCGGATCTGGCCGGTGCTGTACAACACTACTGAGAAGTTCACCGGCGCGGTGCCGGCGGCATTGGAGGCGACCCATGTGAACTTGAGCTGGCCGCTGGTGCCCGTGTCTACGTAGATGTCGTTGCCGGGCTGGTCGGTGCGGAGGTTGGCCCAGAACGGGGCGATGCGGACGTCGGGCAGCAGGGTCGCGTCGGAGTTGTTGGTGGCGCCCGGCGAATCGGGGCCGGCGAATTGGAGGAACCCATCGACCGAAACGGATGCGCTGGTGTACGTGGTTCCATAGAACGGGAAGGTGAAGCCGCCGGTGAAGGTGTAGTTCCAGTAGCCAGAGCTGCTGCGCCATCCGGTGGCGGTCCCGGTGACCGCGTACTGACTAGAGCCCTGGTCGGCCGGAACGTAGTTGTTCGACCCGGCATTGGTTGTGCCGGGGTCGTCGGCGCGGGGCTGGTTGAGAATATCCGT
>JBIOJL010000183.1:0-11376 GCA_044450885.1 Tepidisphaerales bacterium | reverse complement strand
TGGGATGGGAGATGTGTATAATCCCCAGCCGCCGTAGCCTCCAAAGCCGCCGAGGCCGGCGCCGGTTGAGTTCAATCCGGCTCCGCCGTTCCAGCCGTTGGCCCCATTGCCACCCTGCACGCCATCGTTGCCGCCAGTACCATCATAGCCCTGATAGCCCGATTCGCCGGATGTGTAGGGGAGGCCGCCCGACCCGCCCGAACCAAACACGACGGCGCCGCCCCTGGTGAGCGTGCCGCCCGCGCCGCCGGCCCCGCCAAGGCCGCCGCCGCCGACACTGGTTGCGCCGCCTCCGCCGGCGCCGCCGCCGATGCCGGGCGTGATGCCGGAGGCCGAGACGCTGATATTGGCGCTGATGTAGGCGTTGTTGCCGACAATGATGCTCGGTAGTCGCGCGCCCGTGAATATGACCGTGTCGCCGGCATTCAGCGTGAAATCGCCGGCGATATTGAACTGGGCCAGGTTGCCGTTCACGTATGCACTGAACGGCACGCCATTGAATGTGTTGCCGCTGCCGTTGATCGTGAGATTGGTGGTGTCGAACGTGACGGTATTGGCAAAGAGCGGAATCGGCAGGAGCGACGCCAGGATTGCCGCACGCCGGCACATGCGCGAAGATGATTTCCGGTTCACGATCGCACCTCCAGGAAATGTTCTGCTTGTCGAGGTTCCGGCGACCGGCGAACGCCTCGTGACGGTACCCCAACAGATGAGCCCGGCGTGGCTCGATGCCACGCGCAGGGGGATTCGGACGGTTGTTATCCTGAATGCCGCAGCCCAGTAAACATACCCCCGCCTCCCCGGTAACCAAATTAAATCTCCGGCAAAGCGATGTAATGATCGCGTCGTATTTCAGAATGTCGAGGCTCATGATGCCATGAAATGGATGATCGCGATCTGCCTGGCGTTGGCGGCGGCCGGCGGCGACCCGCCCGACCTGCGGGATAATCCCGCCTATCGCGCATGGGCGGGTTTCAAGCCGGGGGCAACCGTGGTGTTGTCGACCGTGACGATGCAGGGCGCAGCCAAACAGGCCGACGTGGAGACCATCGTGCGGCTGATCGAGGTGACGTCCGATAAGGTGGTGGTCGAGAACTCCGGGTCGATGGAGGCCGGCGACAGCCGGATGAAACTGCCGGCCGAGCGCCAGGAGATCCCGGCGAAGATCCCGGCCGGCAAACTGCCGTCGGGACGGGTGGTCGAGGAGGCCGAGGAAACCATCGAAGTCACCGGCAAGCCGCTGGCGGTTTATCGGACCCGGCGAGTAGAGGACCAGGGTCCGATACACACCGAGACGACGACATGGACCAGCAGTCGGGTGCCGGGCGGGGTGGTCCGGGAGATCATGGTTGTGCAGGGGAAACAGAAGACGGTCACGCGGATGGAACTGCTGCGGTGGGACACTCCAAGCCCCGCACGGGACAGCGCGGATTAGCCGGGTGTGCCCAAGAATCCGGGCGACACTGGTCGCAGGAGTACCGCCAGTGCCACTGGCGGTCTTGGTCCGTGGACGAACCTGCCGGTGAGGGCACCGTCAGCACTTGCCCGGATTCATGAACACCAGGTAATCCCCAATACCCTTTTGTCACCTGTGAGCCCCGGCCGGGTACTTAATGAAGGGAGCTGGCCATGAAAGACCTCGACCTTCTACGCCGGTACGTGCAGCGAGGCTCGCAGGAGGCCTTTGCGGCCCTGGTGGAGCGCTACATCGACATGGTCTATTCGGCGGCCCTGCGGCAGATGCGCGACTCGCACCAGGCGCAGGATGTCACGCAGGCGGTCTTTTTCAGCCTGGCCCGGAAGGCCAGGGGGATCCGGGATGGCACCGTCCTTTGCGCCTGGCTGTTGACCGCGACCCGCTACATCGCGGCCCACGCCCGGCAGAGCGAGATGCGGCGAACGCAGCACGAGAACAAGGCCGCAGAAATGGCACGCGCCATGCAAGAGCAATCCTCCACGCACGATTGGGACCGCATCGCCCCCGACTTGGACGAAGCCATCGCCACACTGGCCGACAAGAACCGCGAAGCGCTGTTGCTACGCTACTTTGAAGGCCGCAGCATGATCGAAGTGGCCGAAGGGCTGGGCATCTCGGAGGATGCGGCCAAACAGAGGGTCTCCCGCTCGCTCGATCAGTTGCGGGATTTCTTCGGCCGGCGGGGCATTCCAACCACGACTGCCGCTCTGGGCGGCGCCCTGGGCATGCATGCCGTGCAGGCGGCCCCGGTGGGCCTGGCCGCCGCCACGGTTGCGACGGCCGTGACCTCCGCCACGGCGGCGGGTGGCGCTTCGGGGACCGCAATCGGGCTGGCAAAAGGCGCGGCCGCCGCCATGGCCTGGGCGCAGACCAAGGTGCTTGTCCTGGCCTTCATCGCCGCGGTCATGGTGACCGGAACGGCCGGCATTGTCGTGCATCAGGTTGCCGTCCAGAACCGCTCCCGCCTCACGAACCAGAGCTCGGCCGCCGCCAACTACTCCACGGTCCCCACGGTCGCCGCGGCCGCGCGTGTCGTCGGCGGCGTGGTCCGCACGCCTGCGGGCCAGCCGGTGGGCGGCGCCGAGATGCTTCTGTGCAGCGAGCGGTATCCGCTGAACATCCACGATGCCGCCGGACCAGACCTGCCGCGAACCCTCAGCAATGCCAATGGCTCCTTTGCGTTTCCCCGGCGCGACGAGGTCTACACCTATCTGGTCGTCCGCTGCAACGAAGGCTTTGCGGCCCTGCGTATCGATGAAATGGCGGCCGATCGCCAGATCGTCGTACGGCCCTGGGGGCGCATCGAAGGCACGCTGTACGTCGCCCAGCGTCCCCAGCCTCGCCAGAAAGTGCAGCTTATGCGCTCCTGGCTTCCTGGAGACACAACTGTCCGGGGCCTGAACTATGGCAAGATCGTGCAGACCGACGATGCCGGGCATTTCGTGTTCACCCGTGTCGCCCCGGGATTGAACTTCGTCTGCCGCTATTGGGAGATCGAAGGGCTGTTCGGCGCGCCGGGCAAGTCCATCCAACAGTCCCACCCTGTGTTCATCCCCCTCGATCCCGGCCAGTCGGTCCAGGCCGACATCGGCGGCCAGGGCCGGCCCATCACCGGCCGGGTCTCGGTCGTCGGCTCCGATGTTCCGCTAAAGCTCTGGGGCACAATCTCCAAAGTAAGCTCCTTTCCCTTCGCCACTCCCGATGGCAGCAGTCAGTTGACGCTCCAGCAGCGCGAGGAGCGCCGCCTGCGCTGGGGCAAGACGGCCCCGGGACGGGCCATCAGCGAGTCGTTCGTGGGCAACTTCTACCAATGCGCCCCGGACGGTTCGTTCCGTTTCGAGGTCCTCCCGCCTGGGCGCTACGTCTTTTACGCGCATGCCTATGTGCAGGACCCCGGCAGCGACATCTCCGATCGCGTGGTCGCCTTGGAGCGGTTCTTTACAGTTCCCGAGATGCCCGCGGGCCGCGAGGAGCCGCCGCTGGACCTGGGCCCGATGGACACGTCGATGCTCAACCGCGTGCGCCTCAACCGGCCACCGCCCGCGCTGGCACTGCGCGACAAGGCCGGCAGGAGCATCCGTCTGGCCGACTATGCCGGGAAATACGTGCTGCTGAAGTTTCAGTCCAGTCCGGAGCAGCAGCACGTCTTTGGCGTGGATCTGCTGCGCGATCGCCTGGGCGGGGATCGCCTGGTCTGCATCCAGGTCAGTCCGGCGCCCGCCAACTCGCCCGCCAGCCTCATGTCCTCGCTCGCGAGCTACTTCTCGCCCCCCTCGACCATGCCGGCGACAGCGCCGTCAACCGTGTCCTCGCATAGCCAGGGCAAATCGAGCTGGATCGAGGCTGTTGCCCCGGAGTGGTCGCAGTGGCCCGTGGGGTACCAGACCCTCAACTACGGCGCCTGCGTGCTCGGTCCCGATGGCAAGGTGATCGGCAAGTTCCAAAACAACGAGCGTCCTGTCTACACCGCCATCGAGCGCGATTTTCCGCCGCGCTCTTTCGGCTATCGCGACGACATCGCCGTCTCCGTTGACGTGAACGACAAGCAATCGGCCAACCGCGAATTCCGCTTCAAAACCGTGCCGCCCATTTCCAACAGCGACGCCGGCCAGCGCGCCGTGTTCTCCATTGTCGATGGGACAAAAGCCGGCTGGGTCGGACCCATCGGCGTCCTGAACGATGGACGCGGGCCTGCCAGCGCCGATAGCGAGAAAGCCAGCTTCGGCTTCCAGCAGTGGACGATGGAGGGACGGTTCAAGGCCGATCTGGGCCGCGCAATCGACATCGACCAGATCAACACCTACGCCTGGCACAGGAACGGCAACCGCTACGCCCAGGTCTACCGCGTCTACGGCAGCGATGGCCTGGCGCCCGACTTCAACGCCGACCCCAAAATCGGCACCGACCCCTCCGCCTGCGGCTGGTCGCCCATCGCCTTCGTCGATACCCGCAGCGCCCCCGGCGGCGCTGACCTGCGCGACGACACCTACCGGCAGACCGGCGTCAGTATTCACGCCGGGAGCAACCCGCTCGGCCGGTATCGCCATCTGCTGTTCGCGTGTTTCGTGACGGAAACGCAGGATATCTGGGGCCAGACGTTTTTCAGTGAAATTGACGTGGTGGAACACAAATAGGCCGCGATTTGGGAACTCCGCCTGTGACGGCTCGTCCAAACGGCAGTGGGGATTTTCGGAGAGCTCATGCGATGCGTTTACCGCCCTGAACTTGCCCGTCATGGCGATCGCGACCACGCCGGTGCGGCCATTTTTCCGGAAGGGCCGCAGTCCTCTGCGGCCGTTTCGCGGCGCGACCATCCCGGCCGCGCGGAAGCACGGCCCTCCCGAATCTGTGGGCACGCCCACCACGCCGGGTTCTCGCTGGTTGAGATGCTCGTCGTCCTCGGCGTCATCACGCTGCTCATCAGCCTGCTGATGCCCACCTTGACGACGGTTCGCATGCGCGCCGAACAGGTCAAATGCCAGGCCAACCTTCGCACCATCGGCCAGGCGGCGATGCTCCATATGAATGACCACCTCGGCCGGCTGCCCGTCGCCGGCTGGCATTGGACCCTCAAGGGTGGCGTCGCCAACGCGGCCGGACTGGAAGACGCCGGCGCCCGGCTCTTCGTCTACTACGACGAGGGCGGCGAAGAGCGGCCAGCGCCCATCACTGCCGCCCTGGCGGTCTCGCTGGGGATCAAGGTGCCGCTGGATTCGCGCGAGAACCTCGAAGCAGCTTTGGCCGGCGACGGCATACGCCGGTATTTCCTCTGTCCCAGCGACCTCTCTCCGGGAGCGGGGCTGTCGCAGAAGGGAGAAGGATGGACGGCTCCCATGGAAACCTCCAGTTACGTCTTTAACGAGGCGATTCTCGGCCAGCGCGAAGCGGCCGATTGGCGGACACAGCCTCCGCCCCTGGGCAAGATCACGCGCATCAAGCGTCCCGGCGTCGTCATGCTGGCGATGGACGGCCGGCCGCGCAATCAGACCAATGACCCCTGGCTCGTGACCTTCGACCATGGGCCGGAATGGTCACTGTATGATTTTCAGCAGGCCACCGAGCTGCCGAACGTCGGCTATGGCAAAGAGACCTTTGACTACACGCGCCACCGTTACCGCGCCAACGTCCTCTTTGCCGACTTTCATGTCGACAGCATTCCCATGACCGAAGCCGGCCTGAAATCGGTCGGCGTCTCCATGGGGGTCTACCAATAGGTGCAAGAGGCCATGACCGTCCAGAACGTCAAACGCTGGCAGTGGATGGGGATCTCACTGATCCTCGGCGCAGCCCTTGGCATCATTCAGCGGATACCGCGCGATAACTGGACCGCCCGCTATGGCCCAGGCCTGACGCAGCACCAGTTTGAGAATGCCCTGACCGAGCAGCACGACGACCGGCCATGCTTCACCAATCTTGTGGTCTATCCCGAGCAGGTGCAGGATGCCGACGGCCCGCGCCGCCAAATATACATCGTCGCCGGACGGTATTTCGGCCGGCTGGCCGGCGCCACGCGCGACCGGGCGCAGCCGCAATGGCATTCCCGCTGCTTTATCGCGCAGACGCCTTACCACCCGTATGGCGATGGCGAACCCGCCGGCAAGCCTCCTGCCACGGTCCTGGCCTTTCTCGAGAATCTCAAGAGTGCGGGTGTCAGCTACCGCTATGCCTGGTGGCGCGACCCTCGATGGGTGATGAGCTTCTGGCTCGGTGGCAGCTTTCTGGCCATCGGCCTGATCTGGCCCACAGTCATCAATCTCCTGGTCTTCGGACGCTTCTTCCGCCCCAGAGAGGCCAAGCCCGACCTCAGGCATGTCCACTCCGCGCCCTCCCCAGAGCCGCCGAAACCGGCCGTGACCGAAGCAGACCTCGCGGCAGTGCAGAAGATGGACCAGGACCTGGAGGCCGGACTCGCGGCCGAGCTCGCCGACTCTGCCCCGGCGGCCCAGCCGGCGCAGCCTCCGCCGCCGGTGCGGCAACTGGCCGCGACGAAACTGGAACTGACCGCCGAAGAACAAGCCCGCCAGGAACGGGAATTTGGCAAGGATGAGGACGATTTCTACCCAACTGAACGGCACTCCCAGCCTCATCACGTCGAATGAACATTTCTGCAATCACAGTGGCTTAGCTCCTGTAAATGATCCACGAACATCTTCGTGTGTTTCCACGAAACTTTTCGTGAATGCGTGCGTCTCAAGACACAGATACAAAGGAGTAGCGATGCCAGGCAAGCCGATGTTTCGTCCCACGGCCGGAGAACTTGAAATCCTCCAGGTTCTCTGGCAGAGCGGGCCCAGCACCGTTCGACAGGTCCACCAGGCACTGGCGCCCAAACGCACCAGCTACAACACGACCCTTAAGCTGCTTCAGATCATGCACGAGAAGGCAATGGTGTTGCGCGACGATTCGCGGCGCCCACAGGTCTTTCGCGCGGCCGTGCCCGAGAAGCAGACCCAGCGGCACCTGTTCACGGATTTCCTTCAGCGCGCCTTCGGCGGCTCAGCGAGGAAACTGCTGGCCGCCATGGCCGACAGCGACATTCCCCAAGAGGAAGTGGCCCAGATCCGGCAACTGCTGGACAAAATGCAGGAGAAATAATCATGAACAATCTGATTACCGGCTTTCTCTCAAGCCCCTGGGCACTACGGATCGGATGGATGCTGGTCCATTCCCTCTGGCAGGGAACGATCGTGGCATTCCTGTTGGGACTCACCCTGCGTCTGCTGCGTGATCGCTCCAGCCAGTCTCGGTGGCTGGCGGCGTGCATCGCGCTGGCCGCCATGGCGATCCTGCCTGTGCTGACTGCGTTTCTGGTGCCGGTGCAGCAGCACGCGATGGATCCGGCCAGTTCACGCAGCAACGTCGCCACGGTTACGCAGGTCGCAGCTTCGCGTGTACCGCCTGAAGACATGACGGCGGGAGGCGACTCCGTGGAACGACCGCCCGTTCGCGTCTCCGGACCGATTCCAGATTCGCCGGCCGGCGTGATGCCCCTTGGCCATCCCGCGTCAGTCGCCGATGCGAATGAATGCCCATTCTCATTCGGCCGGATTTCCGACCGCCTTCGTCCGATGATGCCCTGGCTGCTCCTGGGGTGGCTGGCCGGTGTCAGCGTCATGTCGTTCTGGCACCTTGGCGGCTGGATCCTGTTGCAGTGGACCCGTCGATGCCACACATGTCCGGTCTCACCCGGCGTGTGCCGCATTTTCCGTCGCCTTCTGCAGCGGCTGCGCATATCGCGCTCCGTCCAACTTCTTGAATCCGTGAGTGTCGCCGTGCCGGTCGTCATCGGCTGGTTGCGGCCGGTCATACTGCTCCCGGCCAGCGCGATCTACGGCATCACTCCGGCTCAACTGGAAGCAGTGCTGGCTCACGAGTTGGCCCACATTCGGCGCTTCGACTATCTCGTGGGACTGATCCAGGCGGTGATCGAAACGCTGTTCTTCTATCACCCGGCCGTGTGGTGGGTATCGCGGCGAATCCGCCAGGAATCCGAGTATTGCTGCGATGAACTGGCCCTGCGGGCCTGTCCCGATCGACAGAACTATGCCCACGCGCTGTTGCGTATCGTGGAACTGGGCGCGCAGCAGCCTCACCTCGCTCCCGCTGCCAGCGGCGGCAAGGTCCTGCCCCGCATCCGCCGCATTCTCGGCCTGCCCGTCAGCCAATCCGGCTGGAGCGCCCGGTGGCTGGCCGGAATCCTCGTGCTCGCGGGCCTGCTCGCCGCCGGCGGCATCATGTACCAAGCCAGCGCGGTGAAAGCACAAGATCGTCCCACCACCCGCCCCTCGGCCAAAGCCGCGGACAGAGCGACGCAATTGATGGCGAACCTCAAGTCATTCTCGTTGTCGCTGACCTACCACGGCAATCAGGACAAGCCCTACTACGGCCTGCGGCTCTCCGTGGAGCAACTCGCCTCGGACAATCCATTCGAGCCGGCCGTGACCATCACGCCGCAGCAGGCGGAGAAGATCATCGCCTATCTGGCCATTGAGGGCTACCTCGATCAAGCGCTGGATTTGAATCGTGACCGTTCGCCGAGCCCGCCTCCGAAGCCGTATTACTCCCTCATTGTGCAGGTGAACAAGGGTGCGGTCGGATTTGAGGAATGGCTGGCCTGGGACTTGAAGATGCTGCATCGACTGGATGGCTTGAGGCAGGTTCTCGACGGCGATGCCGCCAGGAACATGGACTTGCTCCTGGGCAGGCTCAGCGGGCAACGGCGGGAGTGGGAGAAGAAAGACGCGGCCGTGCAGTTGGTGGAAGCGGCACCGGCTGCCGCGCCTGGCCCCATCGAACGCCTCGCCGAACGGCTTTCTTCCGATCAACTTTGGCAGAACGGCCTCGCTCCGATGATCACGTTGCCGCAGACAGCTTCGACGGAAGAGGTGGTGTCCAAGGTCTTCGACATGACCTCGTTTGGCCAAGCCAAGACTGGGAAGGAGAACCGAATTCTGGAGGTAAAGCAGGTTCGCATCCCGGGCAGCCTCCCCGATCAATACACCGCCGCAGTCGTGGAAACGAATCTCGGCCAGAAGATCGTGCTTATCAATTATGCGGGCGGGCGAGTCGGGTGGTGGAGCCGGGTGTATGACAGCGAGCCGACGACGCAGCCCTGGGGCGAGTCGCGAGATGGGCTTCGCGCCCGGCTTTCGGCCGAGGCAACCACCTTTCGCGCCGGCCTGCCGATCCAGGTGAAACTTGAATTGCAGAATGCCGGCAAAGATGCGAAGCCATACGGGTCGTCCACGGCTCCGTGGAACGACGCACTGATTGTTCTGGATGAGCGGGGGCGGAAGATGCCGTATGTGGGCGGGCTGGCGTCCGTCGCCGTTGCGCAGATGAGCATCGATCCGGGACAGGTAAAAGAGCTGGCGAGCTTCGATCTGGCCGAGTCGTATTACCTGCGTCGGCCGGGGAAGTACAGCGTGAAGTGGTCGGGCGAGCGAGGTTTTCCGGCCGGGCCGGGCCACGGGGACATTCCGGGCACGCCGGCGCTTCCAGCGCTTCCGGCGTCGGCGGAGCTGCGGTTCGAGGTGGTGGGCGAGCCGGCCGCGCAGACCGATGGCGATCCCGTTGGGCGACTGCTTCCGCTGCGCAAGGACCAGTGGCGGCTCACCGTCGCAACCAAGGGCAAGGTGTATCCCGGCAGCAATTGGCAGGAGGTTTCCGGGTGCTGCATGACCTTTGACTATTACCCAACGAACGACCAGAAAGAGTCCAGCCTGGTGTGGTTGTGTCTCGCGGATGAACCGGCCGTCGCGCAGCCGTCTGTCGCCGTTTGGCCGCCGCCCAGCGAATATCTCGGCAAGGTTTCGCGCTGGCACGTCTATCTCCACACCAACGCCAATGCCCTGAAGACCTGGCCGGAGGCGAAAGAGGACATCAAACGGGCGCTGGCCGCAGGCGAGCGGGCGCCAACGCCTCTCACAAGGCCGGTCGTCGCGCAGCCGGTTAAGGAGAATGGCCTGGAATTCCAGACCGTGGCCCAGGCCGAGTGGCCGATCCCCGCTCCGGGCGGCAAAACCGAGATTCAACTCGGCCTGAAGGTCACTTACCCTGTCTTGAAGTCCGCCAAGCAAGTTCCCCAGCAGATCAACCTGTTCGACACCGTTCGTCTCGTGCTGGAGGATTCTGCCGGGCGCAGCCTGCCCTGGAGCTACGGGCGAGACAGGTCAACGATTCCTGACCCGCTGATTATCGCACCCGGCCAGACCAAGACCATCGCCCGCAATGCCACGCTGCAATGGATGAGCACCGGCGAGGGGCTGCGGCTCCTCGGCCGCGACGAAGCGGGCAGCTTGTGGTGGTTTGACGGCCTGAAACCTGGAAAGTACACGCTCGCGTTCGAGCTTGAAAACACCCCCGAGAGCACGCAGATTGCCGTCAACCGGCCTTTCAGGATGAACTTCGTTGACCCCAAGGACGCCCCGTTCTGGATGGGCAAAGTGGCGACTAGGGAAGCGGCGGTGGAACTGGCCGCCATTGCCGCCGGGCCAACGGCGCCCCCGGCCACCCGCCCGGCACAAATGCAGGCACACGTCGATCTGCTCCTCAAACAGCTTGGGGCGGAGAAGTGGGAAGACCGCCAGGCAGCCCAGGATGAGCTGGTGAAACTGGGCGAGGATGTCATTCCTGATCTCCGGAAGTTGCGTGGGACTACCACCGACGAGGAAGTCCGCACTCGGGTCGAGGCGATGTTGGCAACTCCCGGCGGTCTTTCCACACGCCTTTCCATCAAGACCACGAGCTTCAAGGCTGGCGAGGCTATTCCGATCAACCTCGAAGTCGGCAATGCCAGTAACGAAGCCAAAGCCTTCCAAAGGCCCACCGATCCTTGGAACAGCACCTTGATTGTTCGAGACGACCATGGCCGGGACGTGCCCTATCTCGGTGGGGCGGTGCAGGCCCTTGTTCCACGAATCACCATTGGTGCCCATGAAAACGTCGCACTCGAGTCCTTCGATCTCGCACGGTGGTACTACCTCAGGCGCCCCGGCAAGTACACCGTGAGTTGGCCCGGCTCGAGGTTCCTGCCTCGGGGCCGCGTAAATGGAATCCCCATCGTCGCTCTCCCCGCAACACCCCAGGTCCAATTCGAAGTCGCGGCCAACCCAACGGCCGACGCCGACGGCGATCCGGTCGGCCGACTCCTTCCCCTCGTGAAACAGGGCTGGGAGTTCGAGGCCGCGCAAACTGCGCCGGGCAAGCTCCGTCCCGGCGGCAATCGCCAGGAAGTCATCGGCCGGTCCTTTGCATTCACCTTTCCCAGCGCAGGTTGGAAGGGCCCCATGATTTGGCTGTGGCTCGCCGATCAACCCGCGGCCGAGCAGCCGGCGACGGGCGATTGGCCGCCGCCGAGCGAGTACGTCGGCAAGGTTTCGCGTTGGCACGTCTATATC
>JBIOJL010000182.1:0-11423 GCA_044450885.1 Tepidisphaerales bacterium | reverse complement strand
CGGCGGTCGCGGTCGTCGCCGTGACGCTGGCGGGATCGGCCGCCGAGACTCCCAGGCCCAGACCCGCCGCGGGCGCGGCCAGACCCGCCGCGCCGGTGCCGGCGGGCGCACCGGCCGCCGATGTCAAGTTCGGCCTGGCCGGCATGCTTGCCGATGAAGACAAGGTCCTCACGGAGGTCTCCGCGCGTGAGATGGTGACACTGCGCGACTACCTTTTTGACAAGCGGAAGCTCCCACCCGAGGAAAGGGCACGGTTCAGGGCATGGGCCGCAATCAACGAACTGCTGAAACCCAATGTTCCCGCCAGTCGCCGTGGTCAGCTCATCAAGGACGTCTCTGTCGGCATAGACGACATTCTCAAGCTTGCCACAGATCCCACCAAGCTCCTGACTCTCAACAAACAACTCGTCGACTTCGGCACCAAACGGGCCCTCAACGTGATGGAATACTGGCCTGCCAACCCGAAGACGCAAGCGCAGGTCCGCCCCGTTGCCGAGGCTGTTGACAAGGTCTATGCCAAAGCCATTGAGGTCGCCGAGAAGCAGGCACGGGACATCGAAAGCAAAATGAACGCCGCCAATCAGGACGTTCTGGGCAAACAGTGGGAGAAGTTGGAAACACTCATCGGCGTGGCCAAGTTCAGCCGGGCGTTCAACCTCTACACCGTGGCCCTTTCCATGGACAAGTCCGACGCCAAGCGCGTCGATGTCGCCAAAAAGGGCGTCGAGATTCTCACCGAGTACGAAGACCCCAGCTTCGAGATCCAGGACCAGTGCCGGGTCGGCATCGCCAAATTGTGGATGGTGGCCGGGCCGGAGAACGTCGGGCAGGCCAGGAACAAGTTCGCCGAGGTTCTGGCGAGCAAGAAGGCGACCTGGGGCCAGAAGTTCGAGGCCATCTACTTCACGGCTGTGACCGACCTGCTGGATGGCAAGCCGGCCGAGGCCCGCAAGGGCAAGGCCGCGGTCGAAGAATGGCTCAAGGCCAACCCGCCCGAAGATCCGAAGACCGCCGAGGAAACGAAGAAGGGCGTCGAGGCGGCGGTCGACATGCTGGAATACCGGATTATTTCCTACGAGGCCGACAAGTCGGCCGGTCCGGCCCGCGAGAAGGCCAACACCGAGGCCATCGCCGTGCTCGACAAGCTCGCCAGGAGCCGGCCCGACCTGGAGGGCATCATCAACGATCAGATGATGGCCAAGCTGCCCGACAATCCGGACATCAAGTCGATCAACAACCGGCTGCTGCACGCCCTGGCATCGCGAGGCAACGATGAGTTGATGAAGCCCGAGGGCCAGCCGACGGACAAGCACGCGGTTGAGCTGGCGGTGGCCGCGGCGCGCGAGATCATCGCCCGCACGGGCAAGGAAGGCATCGCGCCCGACGACGTCGAGAACAGCATGCTGCTGCTGGCCTATTTCCAGCTCAAGCTCGACAAGCCGGTGGAGGCCGCCAATACCTTCCTCGATTTCGTGAAGCAGTATCCGCGATCGCAGCATCTGTCGGCGGCGTTCGAGAACGCCATGTCCCTGGCGGCGAAACTCAAGCGAGAGCAGGCCGATGCGCGGGCCACGCAGGAGATCTACATTCGCTTTCTCGAGGTGGCCACCGCCCCGCCCTTCAACCGCAGGGAATTCAACCTGGAATACGCCCAGTTCATGCTGCGCCGCAATCTCGCCGCGATGGAGGCCGACTACGACAATGCCAAGCGCGAGGCGATGATTGCCCTGGCGAAGAGGGCGGTGGCGCTGTGCGCCGCGGTCGGCAACGACGAGAAGCGCGCCATCTATGCCAAGTTCAACGAGATGATGGCCCACGACCAGATCATCGACCTGGACACCAAGTCCCCGGAGACTCCCGCGCGCATGGCCCGCATGCAGGCCCTTGCCGGGGAGATCAACGCGCTGGTGGCCAAGGAAATGCCCGGCGCCTCCGCCGATCAGGCCAGGATGCTGCGCATCCACAAGGTGCAGTCCAGCCTGCTGGTGGCCAATCTCGCCAAGCACCTCGAGGGCGATGGCCGGAAAGCGGGCATGGATCAGGCGCTGGGCCTGCTGGCCAACTTCGAGAAGGACGTCGAGGGCATGCCCAACGCGGATGCTCTGCTGGGCGAAGTCCGCTTCCTGCGGGTGACGTTCCTGATGTCGCTCGGCCGCGCGCCCGAGGCGCTGTCGGACCTGCAGAAATTCGTGGAGACGGCCGGCGACCGGGGCATTGGGGTGATCGTTTCCATGCTCGACACGCTCGACAAGGATTTCAAGCTGGCGATTCGCACCAAGGACATGACCGAGGCCGCCTCGCTGGCGGCCAACCGGGCCCAGGTCGCGGGCTTCCTGGTCGATCGGGTCGCCCAGAGCAAGAACGAGAAACTGCGGGCGCTTCTGCCGCAGTACAAGGAATTCCTGGCCCTGGCGAATCTTGCCGCGGCCGGGCTCGAGAAGGACCCCGCCAAGCGGACCAAGCTGCTGGAGAGCGCCCTGGCCGTCTTCGAGCCCAACGCCAGCGTTGAACTGCCGGAAACGGCCACCGCCAAGGAACGTGAAGCCCTGGCGACGGCCAAGCTCAACGTCGGCTACATCCAGTACGAACTGGGCAACTATCTCAAGGCCCGGCCGGTGCTTGCCGAGCTGCTGTCGTCCAAAGCGCTGGGTACGCCGCGCGACATCAAAGGTGACGGCGTCGAGCAGGTGACGAAGTGGAACGATTCCTACTGGGGCGCGACTCTGAAGGTGATGTGGTGCGACGTCAAACTCGTCGAGCAGAAGGCGCCGGAGTACGACGAGAAGACGCTGAAGGAGACCCGGGACTACCTCAAGCGCCTGTACATCCAGTGGGGCGAGCCCGGCGGTCCCAAGTGGGCGCCGGAGTTCGACAGGCTCAAGGATGCGCTTCTTCCGGGGTGGGTGCCGCCGCCGCCGGAAGATGCGCCGACGACGCGACCGATGACCAGACCATGACGGGTGAAGATTCGAAAACCAGGATTAAACACGAAGGCACGAAGACACGAAGCGGTGCATGGTATTGGCGACCGATATTGCGCTCGACACCATTTCTGTGGTTCTTTTGGTCAGAATGGTGGTGCCTGGAACCAAGGCTTTCCCATCACCAAATACCGCTTCGTGTCCTCGTGCCTTCGTGTTTAATCTTCTTCGCTTGCCGCCCGCCCGTCCCTCGCATACATTCCTCCGCATGCGGCTCTGGCAATTGATACTCCCCGCGGCGCTGATCCTGGCCGGCTGTTCCAACCCGGACTTCAGCGAGGACATGCCCAAGGAAGACAAGCTCTTCAACGCATCCGCCATGCGCATCCACCCGATCTTCACGCAGGTCAAGAGCTGGACCGGCGGCGAGAAGCCGGACGGCATCGACGTGATGCTGGAATTCCAGGACCCCTTCGGCGATCCGACCAAGGCGTCCGGCATCGTGCGCTTCGAGCTGTATGAGTATCGCAAGGGCAACCCCGAGATGCGCGGGGCGCGATCCACCAACCCGTGGGTCGGGTCGCTCGCCAGCTACGACGACCAGCGCGCCCGCTGGAACCGCACCAGCCGGACGTATTCGTTCCAGCTTGCATACCCCCAGATCTCGGTGTTTCAGAGTTACGTCCTGGTGGCGACCTTCAAGCCCACCGGCGAGGGACGGCGGCTCGAGGCCAGGGTCGTCCTGCCCGGACAAGAGGAACCCAGTGGATCCCCAACCACACAGCCCGCCGGAATCATCCCGCATTCTTGAACTGGAGCCGGTTCCGCAGTTGCTGCGACGGCTTGCGGCTGAACTCCCGCACGATTTCGGCCCGGGACGATCCATGCGCATCGGCCGCGCGCCCGGCCGGCTGGATGTCATGGGCGGCATCGCCGAATACAGCGGCTCGCTCGTCTGCGCGGCGCCGCTCGGCCTGGCGGCCGCGGTCGCCCTTTCGCCCCGCGACGACGGCGACGTGCAGGTCTTCTCCTTCAATCTACTCGACGCAAATCGGCCCTTTACCGCCCGCATTTCGCTGAGTGCGCTGGCCTCGGCCTCGGCCGACCGGTTGCGCGCCGATGTCTCCCAACCCGGCCGCCGCTGGGCCGGCTACGCTCTCGGTTGCGTGTTCATGCTGCACGATCGCGGCCTGGTCGATCTGGCGGACCCGCGGATGAAGGGCATCAATCTGGCGGTGCTCTCGACCGTGCCCCTGGACGCCGGCGTGGGCTCGTCGTCGGCGCTCACCGTGGCCACGATGACCGGTCTGCGCGATCATTTCGGCCTCCGCGATCGGCTTGATCCGCTGGAGATGGCCGCGCTCTGCCAACAGGTCGAACACCGCATCGTCGGCGCGTCATGCGGCATCGCGGACCCGGTGACAAGCTGTCTCGGCCGCGAGCGTGAATTGCTACGGATGCTGTGCCAGCCGCACGAACTCGCTCCTGGCCTCGCGCTGCCGCCGAAGATCCGCGTGGTCGGCATCCACTCCGGCGTCAGGGACCCGAGTGCGGACGCGCGCTACGCGCGCACGCGCTGTGCAGCGTTCATGGCCCATGCGATGATCCTGCGCCGAATCACGGAAATGGCCCATGAGGCACAGCCGTCGCGGCCGTGTTCTTCGGACCACAGCCGAGACGGATGTGCCACGCCGGCCGACCCCACGCGCGGCTATCTCGCCAATCTCGACCAGGACCACTACAAATCCCTCTTCCGCCCGCTTCTTCCCGAGATTCTGAAGGGCAGCGATCTTCTCACAAGATTTCAGGCACAGGCATCTCACCTGTGGTGTCGGTACGCCGACACCACAGTCGCCCCCGTCGATCCCGACACCGAATACCACGTTCAGCAGGCCGCCGACCACCACGTGCTCGAGGCCCGCCGCGTGCGCCAGTTCGTCAACTTCCTCGAACAGGCGGCCGGGCACGAGATTGGCACCCGTCCGCGCATGCTCGCGCTCGACAAAGCCGGCCACCTGATGTACGCCTCGCACATTTCGTATACCAACGATGCCCTGTTGGGCGCCCCCGAGTGCGACCTGCTGGTGAAGCTCGTCCGCGACCGCGAACGGGAGGGCTTCTACGGCGCCCGGATCACGTCCCGTGGCTGCGGCGGCACCGTTGCCGTACTGTGTAACGAAAGCGAGCGCACGGATGCAGCCCTGGCCGCGATCATGGCCGAGTACGAGAAGCAGACCGGCAGGAAGGCGACCCTCTTCGCCGGCACCTCTCCCGGCGCGTGTTCGTAGTACCGGCGTCAGCGCGTCAGCCGGTCAGCCGGGCGCTGTCGGCTTGATCGCCCGTTCGGGCACGGCTAGACTGTATTCATGGAGCTTTCCGAACTGCTTCCGGTGCTTCACCAACTGCCACGAGTAGACAAGTTTCGGGCGGTTCAATTCCTCACGGCCGAGTTGGCGCAGGAGGATGAGAGCGGTTTGTTGCCCGCCGCAGAGTATCCTGCCTGGTCTCCCTATGAAGCCCACGAGGCCGCCGCGACGCTTGGCCAGTACCTCCAGGATGAAACTCGCACCGAGTAGGCCAGTTTCTTTGATGCCTTCGATGTCTGTTTCCAACGATCCCGGCGGCAGTTCCAAGTCGAACTCGCACAACGGTGATCCCAGACGCCTGCTCTCGGTTATCGCGGCGGCATCAGGGCACACGGCGTTGGAGTCGCGGACAGACCGATCACCGAAGTTTCTGTATAATCCCCCCATGCCCATGCATCCCTCCCGCCGGCTTTTCCTCGCCGCCAGTGCCGCCACGCTCGCCGGCTGCGCGTCCACCCGCTCGCGTGGGCCGGCCATCGTCAGGGCCGACCGGCCCGCCATTCCGTTCGGTGTCGCCAGTGGCGATGTCACGGCCGACTCGGCCATCATCTGGTCGCGCACCGACCGCCCCGCGAAGATGCTCGTCGAGTGGTCCACGACCGAATCGTTCCAGGAATACGAAAACGCCTTCGGTCCCGTCGCCACGCCGGCGACCGATTTCACGGCACAATGCGACCTGCGCTCGCTCCCCGCCAACCAGCGCATCTTCTACCGCGTCAGTTTCATGAGCCTCGCCGACGCCAAGGCCGTCTCCGAGCCCGTCACCGGCACGTTCCGCACCGCGCCGCTGGCGGCCCACGACCTCAAGTTCGCCTGGTCCGCGGACACCGTCGGCCAGGGCTGGGGCATCAACCTCGAATCCGGCGGCATCCGCATCTACGAAACGATCCGTTCCATGTCGCCGGATTTCTTCATCCACAGCGGCGACAACATCAACGCCGACCAGCCGGTCGAGCCGGAGATCCGCCTGCCGGACGGCACGGTCTGGAAGAATCTCACCACGCCCGCCAAGTCGAAAGTGGCCGAGACCCTCGACGAATTTCGCGGAAACTACCAGTACAACCTGCTGGATGAGAACATCCGCCGCTTCAACGCCTCCATTCCCGTGTATTCGCAGTGGGACGACCACGAAGTTCACAACAACTGGTATCCCGGCCAGATCCTCGACGACCCGGCGTATAAGATCGAGCGGAGCATCGACGTTCTCGCCGCCCGTGCCAGGCAGGCATACCTCGAGCACATGCCGCTGCGCCGCTGCATCGAAGAGCCGGGGCGCATCTACCGCAACTACAGTTGTGGACCGCTGGCGGAACTGTTCATCCTCGACGAGCGCTCGTATCGCGGCCCGAACAACCAGAACCGCCAGAAGGAAATGTCGCCCGAATGCGCCTTTCTCGGCCGGGCGCAACTCAACTGGCTCATGCGGAAACTCGGCGAGTCCAAGGCGACCTGGAAGATCATCGCCAGCGACATGCCCATCGGCTACGTCTGTGGCGACGGCCCCGGCCGGTACGACGGCTGCGCCAACGGCGACGACGGCCCGCCCGGCGGCCGCGAGTTCGAGATTGCCGATTTGCTGTCGCACTGCAAGCGACAGGCCATCCGCAACCTCGTGTTCCTGACCGCCGCTCTGCACCATCCGTCCGCCGTCCGCTACGAGCCGGATCGGGCAGCCTTCAAGGATTTCGACCCCTTCTGGGAATGCGTCACCGGCCCGCTTCACGCCGGCGCCGCCGGGCCGAACCCGCTTGACAAGACTTTCGGTCCGGAGATCGCCTGGCACCTGGCCCCGCCATATCCCAGCACCGGCCCGGCCGCCGGCCACGCCTTCTTCGGGATGGTTACCATCGACGCAAAAACCGGGACGCTCACCGTGCGGCAGTACGACGTCAACGGGAGAGAGGTGCATAAGATCGAAGTCGAGGCGCGTGTTTGACTCCGTATTGTCCGTATAATCCCCCCGCATGTGCGGCATCGCCGGCATCCTCGCCTTCTCCGATTCCTTCCGGGTGGATGATGATCTCCTCCGGCGCATGTCCGCGCGCATCGCCCATCGCGGCCCCGATGGCGCCGGGCAACACCTCGTCACTCCCGCGAACATTTCTCCGACAACACCTCTGGTCGCTCTCGCCCATTGCCGACTTGCGGTCCTGGACCCCGACCCGCGCGCCGACCAGCCCTTTTTCGATCAATCCGGCCGGTCCATCATTTTCAACGGCGAGATCTACAACTTCCACGAACTCCGCCAGCAGATTGCCGGCGTCAACTGGCGCACCACCGGCGACACCGAAGTCCTGCTGGCCGCCTGCGCCGCCTGGGGCGCCAAGGCCATCGACAGGCTCAACGGTATGTACGCCTTCGCTTTCTGGGATCCCGCCACGCAGTCGCTCCTGCTCGCCCGCGACCGCATGGGCCAGAAGCCGCTCTATTACGCCCATCAGCCCGGCGGCTTTCTCGCCTTCGCTTCCGAGCCCGGTGCGCTGCTGGAAATCCCCTGGCTCGGCCGCGACATCGACGACACCGCCCTGCGCCAATACCTCGCCTGGGGCTTCATCCCCGACGGCACCATCTACCGCTCCATCCGTAAGCTGCCCCCCGGCTGCTCGCTCGCCTGCACCGGCGGCCAGATCCGCATCGAGCGATACTTCCGGCCCAACGCCCCCTTGATTACCGCCCGCGATGAACCCGAGGCCGTCGCCCAAACTCGCGACCTCGTCCTCCGCGCCGTCCGGCGCCAACTCGTATCCGACGTTCCCCTGGGGTGCTTTCTTTCCGGCGGCATTGATTCCTCCATCGTCGCCGCCGCCATGCGCCACGTGCTGGGCCCGGCCGGCCAAGTCCTCACCTTCACCGTCGGCTTTGACGATCCGGCGTACGACGAATCGCAGCATGCGGCCGAAGTCGCCGCACACCTGCACACCAAGCACGAGCGCTTCGTCGTCCGCCCCAACGCCGCCGAAGACCTTCCCCGCCTCGCGGCCGCTTTCGCCGAACCGTTCGGCGACTCATCCGCGCTGCCGACGCACTATCTTTCCCTCGTCACCCGGCAGCGCGTGAAGGTCGCCCTATCCGGCGACGGCGGCGATGAACTCTTCGGCGGCTACGACCGCTATCGCGCACTGCTCCTCAGTCAGCTATTCTCACCGTTTGCGCCTGTCGCACGTCTCGCGGCCGCGCTCCTGCCCGGATGGCACCCCAAGTCCTTCGGGGTCCGCGCCCGCCGTCTGGCTGCATCCCTCCATCTCCCGCCCGATCGGCGCTACGCCTCATACCTGCGCATCTTCGACGATGACATGCTCGACCAACTCGCCCCGCCGCACTCCGGCGATGCCGTGACCACTCGTTTCGCCGAACTCCAGGCCGCCGGCCGTGGCCTCGTCGAATCTGCCCTGGCCGTCGACCGCGAGATCTACCTCCCGGAGGATCTGCTCGCGAAGGTTGACCGCTGCTCAATGCTGCACGCGCTCGAGGTCCGCAGTCCGTTCATGGATCACGAGCTGGTGCATTTCGCCGCCTCGCTGCCGGCCGCCCAACTGCTCCGCGGCGGTGGCAAACGCCTGCTGCGTCTGGCCTTCGCCGCCGACCTGCCCGCATCGGTCTTCCGCCGCCCCAAGATGGGTTTCGCCGTCCCCATCGGCCAGTGGTTCCGCGACGCCCTCCGCCCGATGCTCCACGACCTGCTGCTGGCCAAGTCCGGATTCTGCGCCCAGCACCTGCAGGTGCCCACGCTCACGCGTCTGCTCGACGAACACGACACCCGCCACACCGACCACGCCCAGCGCCTCTACGCCCTGCTCATGCTCGAACTCTGGTCCGGATCAACCAACAAATGACAAAGAACATGAAACGAAGAACCAATGACCACCGACCAATGACAAGTGACCAATGACCTTCCGACGGTCTTTGTCTCCCGCGGCAATTCCGCTATGCTCCGGGTATTGAGGTTTCCGACCATGACTGTGAAAGACACGAAGAGATCGCGGAAGACCGGCCAGGCATGCGTGCCGGCCATCGCCGAAGCCCTGGAAGACCGCCGCCTGCTGGCCAGCGGGCTGGGCTGGGGCGTCGGCTGGGGCTATCCCAACGTATTCTCCAGCGCCAACTACTCCGTCACCGACCCCAACGGCAACACCTACGTCGCCGGCATTTTTCGAGGCCCGGTCAACGTCGCCACCAAGGGAGAGCCGCCCACCTACATCAACAGCATCAACTCCAAGGACGACATTTTCGTCGCCAAGTATCGCAGCGACGGCGCGCTGCTCTGGGCCCACCGTTTCGGCGGCCCCAACTACGAGACCGTCACCGCCCTCATCCTCGGTCCCGGCGGCGCGCTGTACATGACCGGCACCTATCAGAACTACATCAGTTTCTCCATCGGCCAGCCCAAGACCACGCTCGTCAGCCGCGGCCAGAGCGACGGCTTCATCGTCCGCATGACACAGACGACCGGCGTCCCGACGTGGTCCGGCTCCATCGGTGGCCAGTATGACGATTCCATCACCGGCGTCGCCGTGGACAGCGCGGGCCGGCTTTACATCGCCGGCTGGGTGCGCATCTCCGGCAATCTCGCTCCCGTCGGCAAGGCCGTGAACATCACGACCCGGGGCACCGACGACACGTTCATCGAACGCATCGATCCGGCCAGCGGACATCTTCTCTGGTACAAGGTGTTCGGCGAGAACAACACCGCGGAAACCGTCCTGAAGATGGCCGCCGATCCCGCCGGCGGCATTATCGCATCCGGCCAGTTCAACGCCACCGTGCAGTTCGACCGTTCGTCGCAGAAATTCACGCGCACGTCCGTCGGCGGTTGGGACATCTACATCGCCGACCTCTCACCCGACGGGAAGTTCCGCTACGTCCGCCAGTTCGGCGGCCAGCACGACGACGGACTCTCCGACATGATCGTCGCCGCCAACGGAGACCTCTACTTCACTGGCTTGATAGACAAGGACATCGTCGTCAGCACCAATCCCGCGAAGACGGTCTACCTCAACGCCGACTACAACACCAGCATCTACATCACCCGCATGAGGAAGGACGGCAGCATCGTCTGGGCCGGCGAAATCGGCGGCGACGGCACCCCTTCGGCGACCGCCCTGGCCCTCGACGCCTCCGGCAACCTCTACGTCGGCGGCGCCTTCACGGCCAACACCGATTTCGACCCCGGGCCCGGGACGAAGTACATCGACGTGAACAAGGACAAGCCCGGCGTCGTGCCCAACCAGTTCGATGCAACCGATGCCTATCTGCTCAAACTCAGCCCGGCCGGCAAGTTCGTGGCCGTCGATCACTTCGGCGGCCCCGATGGCTCCGTTGTCATCAATGACCTCGGTCTGGACTCCGCCGGCAACGCCTACCTGGTTGGCCAGTTCGTCCGCAACATCAACATCGTGCCGCCTCCCGGCAAACCGTACATGCTGATTGGCACCGCGCGCGACGACACGTCGAACGTGCTGGTGATGAAGTTGCTGACGGGCGCGTGATGTTTGTGCTGGTCGCCACAATTATCGGACGTGGATTCGAGGGCTGAACGGTCCTTGGAGCGCAGGAAATGCCGGATCGGCATTATCGGCAAAATGATTGTGGGAACTTGAGATTTTTTTGTAGACGGCCGCGGATTTCGGGGTTAGGTTATGTCAATCGATGACCGGTCGCGGGCGTCCGTGGCCGGTTCACGCCTGACCATTCGGGTGCAACATGATGAAGCGGATCACGCGGCTCGCCGCGCTCTTGTCTCTTGTTGTCACGATGGTCACCGACGGATCGGTGAACCGCATGCGGCCTTGCACCACGGATGGACCGGGCGAACTCTCCACCACCTACATGGAGACCGTTCGCATCCGGAAGCTGCACCTCGTGCGACCGGACCTCATTCCCTACCCGGTCAATTATGAGACGCTCTGCTGAACCAGCAGCATCCTCGGCTCTGATATCCAATTAAATCCGGGGAGAGTCAAGGCTGAAATAACGATGAATGATGAGCGATGAATTTGTTTCATCGTTCATGCTTCATCGTTATTTGACTGCCGCTTCCATGGCGATCTCGGCCAGGCTGTCGGTGGCGTATTTCACATCCTGAATACTGAGGAACGGGCCGAAACTGAAGCGGGTGGCGCCGCCGATGGACCGGGTG
>JBIOJL010000181.1:0-11426 GCA_044450885.1 Tepidisphaerales bacterium | reverse complement strand
TCCCCTGGGCGTGGACCTTGGCCAGAATCCGGTCGATCTCCCCCTGTTCCTGCTGCTCCTGCTCGAATTCCCGCGCCGCCTGCCACGCTTCATACTTGATCCCCAGCTTCCGGAACCACGGAGTCCCCGGCGACGCCAGAAGCCCGAACACCAGACCGCCCAAGTGACACGCATCCGCAAGATCGTGGCCCAGCAATGACGAAAGCAGGTAGAACGCGCCGTACAATCCGACCGCCACGCGGATCGGCAACACCCCGAACACCATTGCCCGCGGGTACACCATTGCCGCCGCCCCCATGCACGCCATGAGCGATCCGCTGGCGCCCACGATGTCGCTCGCCCGGCCCGTAATCGCCACCATCACGATGTACGCCGCGCCGGCCGCAATTCCGCCCAGCGTGTAGAACCCCAGCGTCCTCTTCCATCCCCAGGCGCGCTCCACCATGGGCACAAAACAGTACATCCCAACGAGATTGAACAACAGATGCGCCCCATTGGCATGAAGGTATTGATAGACAATCCACCGCCACGGCTGCCGCCACGCCAGGCCGTCCATCAATGTGAGCGCCCCGTACCTCCGCGCCACTCCGGCCTGCGCCGGGCCCGTGGCAATGAACATCCCGACGCAAACCGCCATCAGCACCACGGCCAACTGGCCGATCGGCGGCATGGACCAGCCGTACCCGCCGCCGGATCGCGACACCCCGGAGGAGGTGTCCTCACGGTTGTAGTCTCTGTCTTGCCAGGCCATGGCGCCTCACTGGGGATTGCGATAAAAACGATCATACGCCAGCAACGTGGCGATCGTCTTGCCATCCTGGATTTCACCGGTGCGGATCATGGTGATGGCGTCGGTCAGTTTCGCGGGAAAGACCTCGATCTCCTCGCCGGGCTCCAGCGCCTTGGTCCCTTTGCGAAGATCGTAGGCCGCGAAGACATACATCTTCTCGCTCATGATTCCCGGCGAGGCGAAGAAATTCAGCAGCGGCTTGAGCCGTCCGGCCACAAGTCCGGTCTCTTCCATCAACTCGCGCCCGGCCGCGTTCATGGGCGATTCGCTCTTGTCCAGCGTGCCGGCCGGCAGTTCCACCAGGATCTGCCCGACGGCGTAGCGCCGGTTGCGGATCAACACAATGGTATCGGCATCCGCGAAAGGCAGGATAACCACCGCGCCCGGATGGACGATGATCTCCTTCTCAAATCGCTGGCCATCCTCGCCTTCGAGACGGTGAATCTCCAGACGAATCTTCTTGCCCGTGTAGAGCACCTGCTTTTCAATCAGTCGGCTCGCCATATTCTGATTATACCTTCAGCGGTGCCCATTCCATAGCGTATTTCTCAATCCCCAACACAACCGGCTGTGGATATCTCGTTGAGAACTTCAGCAACTGTTGAAATCCGGTAAAGAAGTCTCTAATGTCTGCCTTTCGATAGTCGTACGCAATGGGCCAGTATAAGTTGATCGCCATAGACCTCGACGGCACGCTGCTGCGGCCGGATGGCTCGGTTTCAGAACGAAGCCGCGCTGCCATCCAGCTTGCCGTTGGCGCCGGATTCCAGGTGGTTCTGGCGACCGGCCGGAACTTCACTGAAAGCCGCCGGATCATTGATGACGTCGGGCACCGCGATCTGTGCGTGTTTGTCAGCGGCGCCATCATCATGGATGTCAGGCGCGGCGTGGTGGTGCATCGGATGACCATGCACAGTACACTGGCCCGCGAGGTCAGCGCCCTGATCGAGGCCCTGGGACATGCGGCTCTGGCACTTCAGGATCATGATTCGCCTGTTTCGGACTACATCGTCACTTCGGACATCGAGTTGAACGACGCCACGCGATCGTGGATGAAAGTGACCCAGGCAACGATAGAGCACGTCGGCCGGCTTGCGGACCACCCGCATCCCTGCACGTTGCGGGTCGGTCTCGTCGCCTCTCGGGACGAGACCGCCCGCATTGAAAAACTCCTGCTCGACCGGTTCGGCGACCGGGTCATCGTACACAGCCTGTTCGTGCCGGCGTACGACGTCGAGGTGCTGGAAGCGTTCGACCCGGCCGTCAGCAAGTGGCAGGCGGTGCTGCGGATCGCCCGGTCCCGCGGCATCACGCCGCGGCAGATCGTGGCGGTCGGCGACGACGTCAACGACTTGTCCATGATCACCGGCGCCGGCCTGGGCGCGGCCATGGGCAACGCCAAGCCGCGGGTGGCGGCGGCGGCCAAGCGCGTGCTCAAGCCGAATACGGAAGACGGCCTGGCGGAGTTTCTGGAGGAGCTGGTCTGTAGCCGCGATCGTTGATCGCGGTTTTCCACCGCGATGGACCATCGCGGCTACAGGATGACGGCAAGAACGCGGTGGAGATGGCCGCGTGATGGTGCAAGGACGAGTGCGAAAGGATTCGCAAAATAACACGGCCGGCAGGCAAGACGCCTGCCGGCCGGTTTTTTTCGGCGAGGTGCGCATGCAGCCCCGTCAGGGGCGATACATGTTAGCCCACGGCGCAAGCCGTGGGGAGATAAGGTGCGCGATTCACAAGCCCCGGAGGGGCGAAAGAACCGTTCTTTCGCCCCTCCGGGGCTACATGTTCTTGCCTCATTTACCCACGACTTACGTCGTGGGCTAACATGTGCCGCCCTTCCAGGGCTGATGCGGCTACCTGCGCTGGGCTGGATTCGGCCTGACCGGCGGCTTCTTCGGGGTGTCGGCCGGAGGCGCGGTCTTCACCGGGTCCGGCGTCCGGCCGCCTGGAATCGAGTTGGTCTCGCCCGCCTCCATGACCGCGCAGGCCATCAGTTCCGTCGCCCCGTAGCGCCAGCCCTGCCCGGACTTGTTCTTCGTCGGGTTGTATCCGACGATGCCGTCGACGTAGTTGCCCACCAGGCCGGCCGACAGGTCCTCGGCGCTGAAGATGACGGCCAGCCGGCCGCCGATCTCCATGCCGCGCAGGCGCGGCTGCTTGAGGTTGCCCAGCGTCTTCCGCGTGAAATCGCGGTACTCGACCTCCTTGATGTCAAAGTGCCGGAAGAGCGGGTTGGCCACCGGCAGCGTGTTGAGCTTGCCGTCGGGGAACATCGTCTTGAGCGCGGCTTCCATGGTGCCGGCAAAATCCCCGGCGCCGCCGGCCGCGTCGATCACCAGCGTGCCGCCATCGTCGACGTACTTCTTCATCGCCTCAAGCATCTTCTCGCCGAGTTTGGCCCTGGTGGTGCCGGTGAGATGGGCGATGGCGAACGATTTGTCGATGGTCTCCTCGCCGAGCTTCACCGCCTTGACGTCCAGATCGGTCTGTTTTTCGTTGTGCAGCAGGGCCGCCAGGCGCCGCCATCCACCCGGCTCGGGGTCCCAGTTCCCCGGGTACTGGAGCCGGGCGACGCGGATGGTGCGGGTGGCCGGCGTCTGGTTCGGGGTGACGATGTAGGTGTCACCTTTGTAGCGGAGCTGCGTCTTGTCGGCCGCGTACAGGAAGAGGTTGGCGGCGAGCTGGGCCAGGGCCGAGCGCTCCTGGCCGCCGAACGCGCGCGTCTGCCACCCCTTGCCGGGATCGGCTGAGGGCACCAGGACCATGAGTTCCCGCACGCCGTTGCTCAGCCCGAAGACCGGCGGGCGATACTTCCAGTTGTTGCGATGGTACTGCTGGTGGACGTAGATGGGGTGATCGTCGGGCAGGACACGGAACTCGCCGCCGAAGAGCTTGGTGCCGATGCGCTTGAAACTGGAGGCGAACGGGGCGCTGGCGCAGTCGGCGTTGCCGAAGACCAGCCCGCCGGCCTCGACGTAGCGCTTGAGCTTCTGCTCGTCCTCGGGCGTGAAGTTGAGCGCTTCCTTGCCGGAAATGTACAGGACCGGAGCGTCGAGGATGTCCCTTTCGTTCCCGTGGAGATTGACGATCTGCCAGTTGACTTCGCGCTCGATGGCCTCGCCCATCCAGCGGGAAAGGTTGGCCAGATCGCGCGGGCGCTCGTTCCACGAGGGCGGCCTGCGGTTGTCGCCGCGGGTGTCCACGACGTAGTCGAGCTTGTTCATCATGATGGGGGCCCGCCCATGCACCAGGAACAGCACGCCCCAGCAGGTCTCGGGAATCTCGCCCCACGGGCCGCCCCAGTGATCGCCGCCCCCCTGCCGTTGCAGCAGCGATTCGGCGCCCTTTGCGTACCAGTCGAAGTTTTTGAAGTACTTGTGGCCGGAGGCGACGCCCACGCGCTCCATGTTGTACCACGCGTAGTTGCTGTCGACGCCCTTGCCGACGTTGTCGCCAATCCACTGGATGCCGCGATCGATGTTCTCGTCAATGAGGTTGCCCTCGCAGCGAAGTCCGGCGCCCGGGTTCAGGTATTCCTGCGTGACAAAAAGCGTCGCGACACCCGCGGTGGTCATGCTGATCTTGGGCTTGCCGCCGAAGTCGTCGTTGCCGCCGTTCTGGTAGCACCATCCCCCGTCGGGGAACTGGTGTTTGCGCCAGGCCCCGTCCATGGCCAGCCAGAGTTTATCGGAGAACTCCACGCCCATCTGCGCGCAGGCCCAGATGCCCAGCACGCCGTAGTTGCTGGCCGAATGGTCGTAGTCGCCGCCCTCGGCGTTGTAGCGGAACAGCCCGGTGGCATCGCCGGTGCTGCGCACTCGCTCGAGGAGCAATTTGCCGTCGCGGTTGGCCCCTTCGCGCGCGTCCTGGTTCTTCGCCAGGTACTGCCAGATCTGAGCACGCATGCCCAGGGCGTATGTGCCCTTGAGATCGAGCCCCTTCAGGTGGCTGATGGCCGCCTTCATCTGCGGATCCTGCGGATTCTCGCCCGCCGCCAGCAGGGTGTAGACCACGATCGCGTCGTGGCCGCCTTCCTGCGAATGGGCGCCGGTTTTGCCCCCGACCGCCCCATTGGCGTCGATCCGGCCTTTAAGCCACTCGACAGCCCGCTTGATGGCTGCATCGACGTCGGTCGAGCTCGGTTGCGCGCCGGCAGGCCCCGCCGTGGCCAGAAACCCTCCCAGCAGGATCGCGGCAAACGCGTTGAATCGGAATTGCCTCATGTGTCTCCTCGGAGTGCTGATCTGCGTTGTCAGTCTCATGGCGTCAATCGGGCGTGAGCAAGGTTCGGAAACGTCGTGCTTCTGCACCGCCGCGGCCGCACGGAGTGCGACCGTCCCGAACGAGCCGTCGCTGTTTCAGTCTCCCCGCCACAGGTACATCAGGCGAGGCCGCTGCAGGTCGTCGATCACCTCGCGGTCGATGCGGATATTCACGCCGGCCCGGCCCTCGCCGCTATCGCCCAGGAACAGTTCGGGGAATGCCTTGCGGGCCTGAAGGCGGACCACCGTCGGTTGCGAGAGCCCGGCCATCTTGGCGGCCTTGGCGTACGCGGCCGGGGCGTAGGCGATCTCGTCGACCAGCCCGTTGGCGAGCGCCTGGTTGGCCGTGAATGCCTCCCCGGTACACAGTTCGGCGACGGGCTTCTTGAGTTTGTTCTTGCGGCTGTCGGATACGAGCTTCACGAACCGGGTGTAGGCATCGTCGAGAATGCCCTGGTAGTAGCGCCGTTCCTGAGGCTCTTCGGGCTTGAACATGGAGCCTGCATTCTTCATGCCGTTTTCCGGAGCGGTGATGGTGGTCTCGGCCACGCCCCACTTCTTGGCCAGTTCGCTGACGTTGTAACGGTCCATCCGCACGCCGATGCTACCGGTGAGCGTGGTCGGCTGTGCGATGATGTAGTCGGCGGCGGTGGCGATGTAGTAGCCCCCGCTGGCGGCCACGCCACTCATGGTCACCACGACGGGAACCGAGTGCTTCTGCTTGAAGTCGGCCACGGCCTGGCGCATTTCGTCGGAGGGTGTGACCGCCCCGCCGGGCGAGTCGATGGCCAGGACGATCGCCTTCACGCGAGTGTCGTTGCCGATGGAATCGAGCCAGCGCCTGAACTGCTGGCTGCGCGCATCGGAAATCAGCCCTTCGACCGGCAAGACGACGATCCGCTGATCGGATTGGCCTCGTTCGAGGACCTGCTCCTCGGCGCTGCCCGCGGCGGAGAATCCGTAGGCAATCAGGAAATAAAGATTGATGCACAGCGACACGCTGAAAATGGACAGGGCGAGCGTGACGAATATCCCGCGCACCAGCCCCCCACCGCGGGGCGGCGGCATCATCCACGGCATCGGCATCGGCGGCATCATCGGAGGCATCGGCGGCATGGGCATCGGTCCCGGGGGGAATCCCATCGGCGGTGCCTGCGGTCCGGGCGCTGCGCCCGACGGCGGAGGCGGTGGAGAAAACGCGCCTTGCGGATCAACCGGATCCTGGCCAGTTGGCGGTGGTGGGGTCATAGTTCAAGCTTGCCTTGTGAGAACCGGGACACGCCCCCCGGCCATCCAACATTAAGGCCGGGACTTTCATTATACAATGAGCATCGCATTACAACACCCCAAAACATGCTGAAAAATGTGCCGCCAGTGTCCTCACTGGCGGACTTTGGCGTTGTGTGCATGCCCCGGATTCCGCCGGTGGGGACACCGGCGGCACTCCCTGCGGCTACTTCCCGATGCAGAACGCCGCGAAAACGCGGGAAAGAACCTCGTCGGGCGAGACCTGGCCGACAATCCGGCCCAGGGCGTCGAGGCTGGTGCGGAGTTCGAACGCCAGGGTCTCGGCCTGCTCGGCCACGGCCAGTTCGCCGGCACGACCCAGGGAGGCAAGGGCTTCGTCGATGGCCGAGAGATGGCGGGCATTGAGCGCCAGCGTCGAACCGGCTGTTCGCCCGAAAGCCAGTGAATCCAGGGAGGAGCGCAGGCCGGTCATTCCCTGGCCGGTGACCGCGGAGACGCGGAGATCGTCGGCATCCGTGGCGAACGACAACGCGGGCGCGGCGAGATCGGCCTTGGTATGGACCACCAGATCGGGCTTTCGCGGCAACTGCAGGGCCGGCATTCCGTCGCCGATATCGTGAACCAGAATCACCCGATCGGCGCGTTGGAGAGCTTGAAGGGACAGTTCGCGCATCCGGGCGGCAATGACGTCCGCCGGCCACACATCTTGCGAAAGGACCGATTCAAGTGGGGCCAGCGTCCTCGCTGGCCATCCTGAAGCGCTAATCGGCTGGTATTCCGGGCCAGCGAGGACGCTGGCCCTGCTTGCAGAGCCGTTTCCCGTCGCCGGGTCATCGGCGGGTCCATGACACTTACGGCGGTGTCCCTGCCGGCTGCCGGTGGGACAGACATTCTTGTCTGTCATCGAATGGCTGAGCGAGGGGCATTCCTGCCCCTCCGAAGCCATTCGAAGCGACCCCGCCGACTCTGTCATGCACCCGTCATCGGCAAGACCCGCCGCATCCGTGATTCGCACAATCCCGCGCGGCAACACCACCTCGGCGGAGAGGACATCGCGCGTCGTGCCGGCGACCGGTGATACGACGGCCCGTTCGTGCCCGCACAGGGCGTTCAGAAGCGTGCTCTTTCCCGCGTTGGGCCGGCCGGCGAGAACGAACTCGGGCTCGTGGCTGAGGCGCTCGAAGCGGGCGCTCTGGCTGAGCAGCCCGCGAAGGGCGTCGCCGACCGCGTCGATCCGCGTGCGCAATTCCCGCGGCGACAGAAATTGCACATCCTCCTCGGAAAAGTCGATGCCCACCTCGACCAGGGCAAGAACCTGCGCCAGTGCATCGATCGGCCCCGCCAGACGGCGCGAGAGTTCCCCGGCCAGCAGGCGGCGGGCGGCACGCAACTCGTCCTCGCCGTGGGCCGCGATGGCCGCCGCCACGCCTTCGGCCTCGGTGAGATCCATCCGCCCGTTGAAGTATGCCCGTGCGGTGAATTCCCCGGCATCGGCCTGGCGGGCGCCGGCGCGGATGAGTTCCTGGAGCAGCAGTCGCGCCAACAGCGGGTTGCCGGGCAGGTGGATTTCAACGAGATCCTCGCCGGTGTAGCTCCGCGGGGCCGAGAAGATGTACAGCCAGACCGGCACACTCCAGCCGGGAATGCCCGTTGTTTGTGGCGACTGCCGCGAAGGCAGCGCGGGTAGGGACGGCTCGCCGAGCCGTCCGGGTGCGCCCCACGGCGGTTTCGCCGAAACCGCCCCACCTTCGCCAAAAACAACGGACACACCCCTCCAGCCGCGAAGCCGGAGGCGAGCCCGCCGTGCGGCGGCACCCGGGAGTTCACATCCGGCCAGTTCGCCGACAATGTTCCGCGCGGCGGGGCCGGAAAGGCGAACGATCATGCGCGCGGCCGGACCGACGGAACTGCTCACGGCGGCAATGGTGTCACCGGCAATCATGGCGTTGAGCGCGGGGCTGGGTGG
Source organism: Tepidisphaerales bacterium (assembly GCA_044450885.1). Classification (GTDB taxonomy): domain Bacteria; phylum Planctomycetota; class Phycisphaerae; order Tepidisphaerales; family Tepidisphaeraceae; genus JANYKD01. Next base: position 3,157 of record JBIOJL010000181.1, on the reverse strand, counting down.
CATGGGCACGTACGTTCGGAGTACCACCTTCAGGCGGTTCTTCAGACCGCCTGAAGGCGGTACTCCAAACAGTTTACTTCTTCTTCCGCCGCTCCATCTCCTTCTGCCATTCCTCCGCCTTCTTCGAGAGGGACTCCATGAAGCCCGACAGGCCGCCCTTCTTTGCGGGCTTGGCCGGGGGCGCGGACTTGCGGCTGGCGCGGCTGGGACCGGCGTCGACGATCACCTTGCCCGCTTTCTCGGCCTCCTCGCGGGCCTTGATGTGGTCCCGGACGATCTTACTCTCGATGATGCCGATGGTCGTGCTGGTCAGAATGTAGAGGTTGAGCCCGCAGGGACCGTTGTACAGAAGCAGCGGGAACAGCAGGGTCATCCACTGCATCATCTTCTGTTGTTGTGCCTGCTGATCGTCCATGGCCGGCGGCTTGGGGGTCATCTTCTGCTGCAGCCAGAATACCACCGCGAGGAACAGCGGCAGGATGTTGATCCCGTCGATGCGGGCCGTGGTGAAGATCAGCCAGACGTTCTTCGGAGCAAAACTGATCAGCCGGTCGGGTTGGGCGAGGTCCTTCATCCAGGTCAAGCCCCAGAGGAACGGCGCCTGGCGAAGCTCAAACGTGCTCTGCAGGCACGACCAGAGTGCGATCCAGATGGGCATCTGCAAGAACATCGGCAGGCAGCCGAGGATGGGCGTGAATCCCTGCTCTTTGTAGAGAACGATCATCTCCTTCTGGAGTTCTTCCTTGTTGTCGCCATGCTTCTTCTTCAGCCTCTCCATTTCCGGCTGGAGCTTGCCCATCTTGCTCATCATGATCTGCGACTTCTTGGTGATCGGGTGGAGCACCAGTCGCACGATGATCACCAGCGCGATGATCGACAGGCCCCAGTCGCGTAGGACCGTGTGGAAGACATTGAGTAGCCAGACGAGGACGTCGACGAGCCGCTGGAACGTACACATGCCGCAGAAGCCACTCGCGAGCACCAGGGTCTTGTTGTAGCCGAGGCCGGCGTAGTAATCGGAGTTGAGCACATCGCGCCAGCGCGGGCCGAAATAGACGCCCAGGTCGGAATTGACTGTCTGGCCGGCTTCAAGCGTCAACTCTTTGGTCTCGAAGGTGAGGGCGACGAAGACGTTGCCATCCTCATCGGCTTTGTCGAGCGCCTTGACTTCGACTTTGTCCAATGCGGTCTTTTCACCCTTGCCGAGTTGCGGGCGAACGATGGCCTCGAAATAGGTGCTGAGAAGCCCGGACCACTGGAGGGGACCCTCCTTGGTCTCGATGGGCTGCGGGGCGCTCTCGGGCTTGAAACCGGTCGCGGAATTGTTGGTGACAACGACAGTGCCATCCTTGTCGTGGCCGGCCACCACTTCCGGCATGTCGCGGCTGTTCTCCACGTGCGGTATCGTCGGGCCGCTGTACCACAGCCGGAGTTTCAGCGGGCCCGTGGCCTGGCTGGAGAACTGGTGGGAAACCACGACTTCGTACCCCAGGGAGGCACTCGCGGCCGGCCGGATCTGATACGTCTTGGTGATGGTCACGGGACCGGCACCGGTCTTGACCGTCAGCCGATAGACGGCCGAGTCGGCCGCGCTGGATACCAGTTCCCAGTTGCGGGAAGAGAGGTCGATGCCCTGGCCGTCGACCGTCAGCCATTGGCTGGCCAGCGACTGCCGCTTCATCGCCTCGCCGACCGCATATGGCTTCTGGAAGACGTAGGGATCGTCCTTGCCGACCGCCTGGCGGAAACGATTGAGCGTTACCGAGCGGACGCTGGCACCGCGGGCGTCGAGTTCCAGCCCCAGGGAATACTTTTGCTGCTGCTTTGGATCGAAACCGGTGAATCCGAGCGTGGCGGACTGGTTGCGGTCGACGTTGACCGCCTCGATGGCGACCGCCGGCGCCGTCGCGGGCGCCGTGCGCGTGGCGGCGGCCTGTGACGCAGGCGGGGGCTGGCTCGGGGCGGTGGCCGGTTCCTTGGATTGATTCCACTCCGGATGCGTCCGCAGCATGTACTGGCTCAGGGACATCCAGCCCATCATCAGCATGAAGGAAATGGCCATTACCAGGATCAGCCGCTTGTTGTCCATTTCGTATTTCCTTGTGCCCCTGCGGGGCTTCTGGTCCCCGCCTCAGCGGCCGTCTCTCAGCCTCGAGCCCAGGAACGGGTCTAGTTCCGGCGTGCTCTCGACCTTGTGGATCGTCGTCTCGACGTCGTAGGGAATGCGGACGAATTCGAGGGTGGTGTCGGCCAGCACGACGAAGCTGCTGCGCGGGTCGCGATCGCGCGGCTGGCCGACGCTGCCGACGTTGACCACGGCCTTCTCGTCGCTCAACTCGAAGCGGCTGTCGATTTCATCCGGGCTGTAGAAATCCGGCCCTTCGAGGAAGATGCCGGGCACGTGGGTGTGGCCGACAAAGCAGAGCTTCTCGAACCGCTCGAAGATGCTGACGAATTTCCCGGGATTGGTATAGATGTCGTCGGGAAAGATGTACTCGTTGATGGGCCTGCGGGGCGACGCGTGTACCCCCAGGAACTGCGGCGTCTTCACCCGCACCGGGAGACTGCCGAGGAATTTCCAGCGGCGGGCGCGGCGCTCGGGATCGGGGTCGTTCTCAAAGCACTGGCGCGTCCAGAAGCATGCCTGCTCGGCGCCGTTGTTGAAGTTGAACGGCTCGTAAAGCACGGCAAAATCATGGTTTCCCATCAGCGTGGCCCGGGTCCGCTGGATCACCAGGTCCAGGCATTCCATGGGGTTCGGCCCGTAGCCGATCACGTCGCCGAGGCAGACGATCTCCTGGATGCCGCGGCGGTCGATCTCCTCGAGCACGGCCGTGAGTGCCTCGAGGTTGGAGTGGATGTCGCTGATGATCGCAATCATGCCGGCGCAGTTCCCAAGAGATACACGGTCTCCGTGGCGCGAGCAGAAACGATCCCCTCGCGCAGGCCGCGATGTTAAGGGCGTCTCCCGCCAGCGTCAAATCGCGTCCAGTGCCGCCGGCGTCCTCACCGGCGGAATCGGGCGTGCCCACAGATTCGGGAGGGCCGTGCTTCTGCACGGCCGGGATGGTCGCGCCGCGAAACGGCCGCAGAGGACTGCGGCCCTCCCGGAGAAATGGGCACGCCCAACCGCTCGCCGCAGGGCAACCGCGTGTAG
>JBIOJL010000180.1:0-11478 GCA_044450885.1 Tepidisphaerales bacterium | reverse complement strand
TGAAAAAGGCAAAATGGCGGAGGCTGGCGCGGAACCAGCGCGAGAGGCGCAGGTGCGGGGAACGGATCGGGTTCAGGGCGATGGCCGGCCGGGCGGGGGAGGATGGTTGTTTGTGAATCATAACTTGTAACATATCATGTTATTAGGTTTATGTCAAGGTACCTGAAGGCCTTCGATGAACTCAAGGGCCACTACCCGGCATGGAAGGACAAATCGGCGAAAGACGTGCAGGCCGCGTACTTCGCACAGAAGAAGCGCAAAGGCGGCGAGGTCGAGTTACTGGACACCGTCAACGGGAAGTCCAGGGAAGACCAAGCCGCCTACGACCTCATCATGAAGGAGAAGGAGCGGCTGCTGAGCTTCGATGAGCCGGTGGCGTTCATTTTCTCCCACTCGGCCCTGCGCGAAGGCTGGGACAATCCCAACATCTTCCAGATTTGCACCCTCAACCAGACAGCATCGGAAGTGAAGAAGCGGCAGGAGGTCGGGCGCGGCGTGCGGCTGGCGGTCAATCAGGATGGGGAGCGGGTGGATGATGAACGGCTGAACGTGCTGACGGTGGTTGCCAATCAAAGCTATCAGCGGTACGTCGAATCATTGCAAAGCGAGATTGCCTTCGAATACCGGGAGGAAATCGAGCAGCGCTATGGCAAGCCCATAGGCGAATTGACCGACGCCGAGCGGGCCGGGGTGGAGGCGGAGTTCGGCCAGGGTGTTCTTCCGCCGTTGCCGGCGAATGCCCGCAAGCGGGGTGTCGCGAAACTGCGCAAGGCGTACACGCTCAAGCCCGAGTTCAAGGAGCTTTGGGAGAAGATCAAACACCGGACGCGATACGCCGTCCACATCGACCGCGAACGACTGATCGGCGAAGTCGTTGCCGAACTGAACGGCGCCAATATCCGGCCTCCGCGCATGACCATCACCAAGGCGAGGCTGGCCGTGGGCGATGATTCGATCTTCGAGGCCATGCAGATGAGTGCCGCCAAGACGGTCTTGGACCTGGTCGGGCGCTATCCGTTGCCGAATCTGGTGGAGTTGATGGCCCACCTGGCTGGAGAAGAAGTTTGGTCTGCTCCAGTTGAAATGGGATCCCTCCCGCCTGCCGCAAGCGAAAGCGTGAACCTTCTCCGAGAGCCGGATGCGGCAAATCCGCACGTCCGGTTCGATGAGCGGGAGGTGGAAACGGAGCAGCCTATGCCACCGCGCCACCTCTCGACTCTACAATTGTAAAGGAATCGGCTCGATTTGCTAACCCAAAGCCATGAGATGCCTGCACCCGCAATCCTTCCGCCTGCTCCGGCTCGGCCGTCTCCGGCGGAGTTCCCTCATCATCAATGCCGGCCCCCGGCGACGACACCGTCACCCTCGACTACGCCAACGGCTCGCCGCTGGTGGACGATGTTCGTGTCTTCAACGCCGGAGACGGCCAAGACACCACACGGCCGCGTTTTCTACACCGGCGGGTTCGGCTGCTGGTCCTGCTCGGGTGTCTGTGTCGGCGCGGGGGCCGGGGCGGCGGCCGGCGCCGGAGTCACCGCGGGCGCCGGGGCAGGCGCGGGTGCCAGAGCCAAGGGCACGGCCGCCGGACTGCTCTCGGTCGAGATCGAGCGGTCGACGAAGTCCTCCTCGGTCTCCTCGATGAACACGTCGTCCATCTCCGTGGCGTCGACATCCTTGCGCAGCAGATAGTAGATGATTGTGTTCGAGCAGAAGTAGAAGCTGATCGCGAACGCGCCCAGCACAAAGACAATCAGGTGCATCCAGCACTGCACGAAGAACCCGGCCGTGCAGCCGGCCCAGTCCAGCGGCAGCGTGTTCAGCGACGAGGTGAACGAGCCCAGTTCCGGCCGCGGCCAGATGACATCCCACAGATTGTCGCCGTTGGCGGCGGACCGCCCGACAAACAGCCCCACGGAGAAATGCGTGGACAACAGCACCAGCCAGATCACCACCCGGACGAACAGGTAGCAGACCGAACCGTAGGCCACGCTCACCAGTGAGTAGAAGAGCATGCGCCAGGGGCGCGCAAAGACGTAGGAGAACGACCGGCTGATGGCGTCGAAGCTGTCGGACCCCTCGACCGCGACCGTCGGGTACATCAGGTTGAATCCGCCGGCCGCCCCCAGGACCACCAGGGCGATGACGAACCCGCCGATCAGGGCCAGGATCAGCCCGGCCGAGACCACCAGTTCGCCCGCCCAGGGGATGAGCATCAGGATGCCGCAAATGATGGCGATGATCAGACCGATCACGGCGACGATGATGATCGGGATCAGCGGCGCCGAGAAGAAACTCAGGAACTTGTGGATGGCGAATTCCAGCCCCTGGCGGAAGGAAAGCTTGCGGCCTTCGTCCGCCACGTGTACGGCCGCGATGCGGGCGATGGCCCCGCCGAAAAGCGACCACACCGCCAGGAACAGCGCGCCGTAGAGCAGGAAGTAGATGGTGTGGTAGCGGATCGCCCAGGCCGGGGCGACGGTGAAGTACCGGACCAGGCAGACGATGACGCCGGGATCCTGGGCGCGCGGGCCCATGCCGCCGGCCCAGTTGTTGGCGACCACCGCGTTGGTGATCCCGCCAAGCTGCGTGGTCTGATAGTGGAAGAACGCCTTGAACAGCCCCTGCCCGCGATTGTCGTCGACGATCTTCATCCGCTCGCTGGCGGTCTTGTACGCTCCCTTGATCATCTCCGCCTTGAACTTCTCGACTTCCTCCAGGTTCTTCGCCTGGACGCGCTTCTCCTCCTCGACCGTCCGCTTGGTCTCCGGGATCCGCTTCACCGCGGCGTCGTACTCCTCCGCCACCTTCTTCAGCGCATCCTTGTAACCGTCGTCCACCTTCTTGAGATCGGCGGCCAGCCCCGACTTGTACCAGTAGCGGAGGTCGGCGGCGTAGCGTCCGGCCTGGGCGGCCTCGACTGCTCGGTCCATGTCGGTGATCTCGGCCATCTGGTCCGCCGGCTTGATCTTCTTGAGTTTCAGCAGCTCCTCGGCATAGGCGATGGCCTGATTCTTGCGGTCCTTCTGCTGGGCCTCGGTGAATGCTCGCCCCGAAGGCTTGCTGTTGTACATCTCGATCTCACCGGGCAGCGCCCGATACCGCGTCGCCCACACCCCGTCGAACAGCAGGCCGCTGCAATAGAGGACGATCAGAGCGGCCAATGCCAGCCCGATCTTGGACAGTTGCACCGAAATGCGGAAGGTGCGGAAGAGGTGCGTGAAAGGGAAGAGTTCCCGCCAGTTGATCCCACGAATCACCTGTTGCTGATCGGACATAACCCATGTCTCCTTTCCCTGCTTTTGTGCGTCAGGGAGAGCACGAACGCTCTGATCTGAGCGGCCACGCGCCAACACGCGCACCCAGGGGCGGCATGGGCGGATACTCCTGCCCGTGCCTTCCGCCACGACCAGTGGCGGAATCGCGCGCGGCCAACTGCTCAACCATTATAGACGGAGACACGCCCGTGCTAAAGGGACCGGCGCCCGAAACCGGAAATGTTCCCCGACGATTTCGGCAACCGGCCTCTGTAGCCGCGATCGCTGATCGCGGTCTTCCCGCCGCGATCACCGATCGCGGCTACAGCACGGCCCCGGCCGCTCGGAATGCGGCCCTCCCCGACGCTTCACTCAAACCCGCACGTGAGCATCATCACGTCCCCCCGCGGATTTCCCCGCTTGTCCGTCGGCGGCTCGATCCACCACTTGTACACCGCCACCACCACCGACAGGTCGATGTCGTCGCTCCCTGACGATTCGCTCACCTTCACGTCCGTTACCTTCCCCTTCCGGTCGAGCGTCACCCGCAGCGCCACCCTCGTGTGCCCCATCGAGATCAGGTCCATCTCGCCCTTGAGCGTCAACTGCGGCCGGATCGGCTTCACCTTCCGCCCAAGCTGCGCCTCGATCTTGCCCGGCCGGATCTTCACCGTCCCGACCGACGTGAACGGATCCGACTCGCTGTCCGTCTGCGGCGCCGGATCGGCCGGAATCATCGGCAACCCCGGCCGGCCGTTCCCCGCCAGCGGATCGCCGCCCGGACCGGGATTCGCCACCCCCGCGCTGCCCGCCTCCGCGCTGCTTGCCACCAGCATCGGCTTGGGCTGGTTCGGCTCGCCCGGCTTGTCGTGACGCTTGAGATCCGGGTTATAGTCGCTCTTGACCAGCGGATTCTCCCCCACCGGCAGCGTCGTCGGCTTCGCATCCTTGGTCTTATCCACGGTCGCGTTGTCCGGCCGGTCGTTGGGGTCGCGCATCGCCACCGCATCCGCCGGCCGGGTCGTCGGGCCTTTCACGGCCACGCTCCCCACGCCGTCTTCGATGGCGTCCGGGATCAGTTTGTTCGCCAGCGGATCCACCTTACGCGTCGTCGGCCGCAGCAAATTGTCCAGCACGGCCAGTTCTCGCGGCATATCCGCTGGCGTGACCTTGGTCGGATCATCCACCGCCACTTCGGGGTTCAGATCGTTCGGTTTCTTGCGGACGACGATCGCCGGCAACGTCGTCGGCATCGTCGACTGCGCATCCACCAGCAACTGATTCGGCTTGGGCGAATGTCCCTCCACGACCGACGGTTCGGCCTTGGGTACCGGGCGGACTTCGCCAATGATGTTGTCCGGCTTCTCCGGCGCCTCGGCGACGATATCCCGTATCGGCGGCCGGGCGACGAGCTTGGGCTGTGGCGGCAGCGCCGGCGCCGGCGCGCCAAACGGCGTGTTCGGCGGCTCTGGCTTTTCCACAAGCGTCGCCGGCGGCACCAGGCTCGGAGCCCCGCCCGGCCGAGCCGCCGGTCCCGCGCCGCCCGGCCCGGGAATGGTCATCCGCCCACCGTTGCCATTGTCCCCCGGCAGTCCCGTATACGGCGACGGCTCCGGCGGGTTCAACGCCGGCCCGACCGGATCCTGGCTCAACCACGGCTGATCCTGCTTGCCCTCGCGCCCGGCCATCGGCTCATCGCCGGGCGAGGACTTAATGGCGGTTCCCTTGGCCTCATCTTCGCCGAAGCGCGGCAGGAGAAACCGGTCCAGCGGATCCTCCGCCGGCCGGCGCACGACCGGCGGCAGGGCCGGCAGCGGCGGAACCGCCTCCGGCCTCGCCGGCTCCTCCGGCAACCGCACGATCGGCTCCACGCCTGGCGACAGAACGATCAACCCGTCGGCCGTAGGCCCGCGGGCCCAGCGGTAGGCATAGCCATTGCGGGCCCATTCATCAGCTTCCTGAATGTAAACGTTGATCATCAACAGCGCAAGACCGGTATGCACCACGAGTGATGCGATGATCCCGATGTCGAGTGACAGGTCCGCGCGTTTCATTAGGTCTTATCCCGACGCAACTTACGTACCGGCCGGGTCTGGCCATAACGTCAAGCAGCCAGTCCGGTTAGACACCGTCTGGCCGCGATGGTTTACGATTTACCGGAATATATTGTAGCCGCCCGGAAGCCGGTCGCAACCTCATAGTCCCAACGCGGCAGGAACGACGGAGAGACCATCTCCCCTTGGTTCATCGCGGGTCTCTCATCACCTCGCCAAATCCACGCACACCAACTCCCGGTCATTCCGCCAGAACATGCACCGCCCGGCGAAGGCGGGGTGCGACCAGACGACTTTGCGGCCGGAGTCGGAGTTGGTCGGCTCCAGGATCTTGGCGCGGGAGATTTCCTCGTAGCCTTTGGGCGAGAGGCGGGCGACGAGAAGCTCGCCGGAATCGTTGGCGATGAAGTAGCGGTCGCCGTTGGGGATGGTGAACGCCGACGGGAACTGGGTCTGGCCGAGTTCGCCGGTGGTGGGGGCGAACGTCTCCCAGATGCGGTCGCCGGTTTTCAGGTCGAGGCAGCGGTACTCGGCCATCTTGCAGACGCCGAAAATGTTGCTGTCGGTGATGATGATCGTGGACATGAGGTTGTGCAGGGCTTCGGTCTTGCGCGAGCCGGGCCGGCCGCCACGCTGCCAGACGACCTTGGCGGCCGGTTTGTCGGCCGCCATTTCGACGAGCATGCCGCCGTTCTGCTCGGAGGCGATGAAGACATACCGCCCGTGCTGCACGGGTTGCCAGATGCAGGTGCCATATTTCACCGGGCCGAAGGGAAGCGACCAGTAGAGTTCGCCGGTTTCGGGGTTGAGCGAGTTCAGCGACTCGGGAATCCACTGGATGAGCTGCCGCGTGCCGCCGGCCGACACGAGCACCGGCGGGCTGTAGCCCGGCTCCTTCGACGCCAGCGCCTGCCACAGCAGTTTGCCGCTGTTCTTGTCGAACACCTTGAGGCTGTTGGTCTTGTCGCCGGTGTAGACAAAGAGACGATCGCCGTCCACGAGCGGGTGTGCGTCGCAGCCCCAGATCGGCGCCTCATCCGCCACCACGCGCTTCTCCCAGATCACCTTGCCGGTATCGACTTCGAGACACTTGAGATGCCCCTCCGCACCGAATGTGTACAGCCGGGTCGCCTCGACGGTCGGCGTGGTCCGCGGTCCGGCCGCATAGGAAATCGCGTAGCGCACGGGATACTCATGGACCCAGATCTGCTTGCCCGTGGCCGCGTCGAGGCAGAGCACGCGCTCCAGGCCATCCTGCGGATGCCGCTCCCACGGGTCTTTGTCGCGCTCGTTGCCCTGGGGAAGCTGGCGGTCCATGACATACAGCCGCCCGGCGGCCACGGCCGGCCCGGCATAGCCCGTGCCGACCGGCACGCGCCATTTGTATTTCACATCCGCCTGCGCCAGCTTGTCGACGATGCCCGTTTCGCGCCAAACCCCGTCGCGCTGCGGCCCGAGCCACTGCGGCCAGTCGTCGGCCCGGGCCATCACGGCCACGCAGAGCATCGCCGACAGACACAGGGAGTGAAACACAGAGAAGGACGAGAACACAGAGAGGAGTCTGGATGATGAGGCCAGGCGGCGAAACCGGGCTGCTCGCCCGCGAGGGCTCTCAATTTGAGCGTTCATATCAAGCATGTTTACTCGTTTCCCGTCCGCAGTCCGAGCCGGTCCTGTGATCTCTGTGGTTCGCTGCGTCAATGTCCAACTCCATTCTACCTGCTGCCGAGTCCGGCGCTGCGGCAACTGGCGAAGGGCAGGCTCACTTGGTCCGTACAGCCGCAATCACACGGGCCAGCAATGACTCGGCGAATGAACGAAACGCCAGTTCGGCGGCAGGCTCGCTGTAATCGCCTTTCGCACCTTTGCCAGCCGGAGAGAGCAGAAGGCAGGCCGCGTCGTACAACCGCTCGCGGACGAGTCTGGTCAGCAGAATCTCGTAGCGCCGCGAGTACGAAGCATCGTGAAACTCCGGAAACACCGGAAAGTGCGACTGCTGGCAACGAACCGGCGTGGTCGATCGTTCCGTTTCCTCGAGCAGCATGAGATAGCCCAGCCACGGGCGAGCCGAAAGACGAAAGGCTCCCTCACGATACGCTGTCCAAAGATCGGTGGCGCTGCCGATCGCCTCTTCGGTGCGGTTGTTGAAGTTGTTGCCGAAGGAAGGCCCGATCTGCGACTTGAACTCGATCACGCCCAGCAGTTCGTTCTGAAAAACCACGAGCAGATCCCAGGATTTTTCGGCCCGGAAGAACCCCGGCAGATCGACCCTCTTCTGAACATGGATGGCAGCCTCGTCCAAGCCGCCCTCAACCAGCAGCCGGCGGATGATTTCGACAAACCCGTCCATCTGCCTTCCGCCAGTGACGGCGGACCGCGCTCCAGCATCCTTCTGACCTGTCGCCGAGCCCTGTTTGTCGGCCTGGGTCTGGCGGGTGCGCCAGAAATGTCGCACAGCCTGGCGCAGTTGGCTTTCCCAATCCATGACGATTTACTCCAGCAGAGTCTTCTCGATGCTCACCCGCCCGAACAAATCCGCCGTCTCTGCGTTCAGCCTCGAGCAGGCCAGCTTGTAGTAGTGCGGATCGACCTCGACACCGATGCTGTTTCGACCCCACTTTGCGGCGACGACATTCGTCGTGGCCGTCCCCATGAATGGATCGAGCACGGTATCGCCCACGAAACTGAACATGCGAATCAGTCGCTCGGCCAACTCGACGGGATAAGGCGCAGGATGGTTCTTTGTCGAAGCCCCGGTGACCCCGCTCCAGATCTGCTGGAACCATTTCTTGTGGTTCTCGGCCGAGATCACACTCAGGATGCGCTCGGCCAGACTCGGAGCGCGATAGCCACCGGGCTTTCGAAGCATCAGGATAAACTCGATGTCGTTCTTGATGACCGCGTTGGGCTCATATGGTTTTCCGAGGAATCCGCCGGCCCCGTCAACTTCGTAGACGGCGTTCGCGATCTTGTGCCAGATGATCGGCGCCAGGTTGTCGAAGCCAATTCGCCGGCACCGATCCTGGATCGAGGCATGCAGTGGAACGACCGTGTGGCGGCCGCCGTTGCGGCGGCGGGAGAGGCAAACGTCGCCGACCACGCAGATCAGTCGTCCACCCGGCACCAGTCCGCGGTAGCAGTGGCACCAGATGCGATCCAGTTCATCGAGAAACTCGTCGTAACCGTCGATGTGCCCCAGTTGCCCTTCGGAATCGCGGTAATTTTTCAGGGTCCAGTACGGCGGACTGGTCACGACCAAGTGGATGGCGTCTTCCGGCAATGCGTCGAGCCGACGCGAATCGCCCCGAACCACGCGGTGGCGGGAGGGAATCGCCCGAACCGCGGCTTCGATCAGACGCATCTGCCGCTCGTCGCGGGCGATTCGTGGAATTGCCGTCTGCACATCATCCAGCGACCGCAATTCGGCGGGGACGAATTGATCGAGCGCCACGGGGAACCCGGCAGGGAGCAACGCGGAATGGGAAGTGTCGGCGGCCAACATCGGTGGAGAGTCTAACGTTCGAGACGCATTCTGTCCCGTCCCTCGGTCCCACTATCTTGGGTGTGCCCGCCGGCTCAGCCGCCGCGGAGAACGCTTCACGCACGAACCCCGGAAATATCATAACCAATCGTATTCTCTGCAGCACAGGATTGTCTTCTCCATGTGACCCGTACTATAGTGTCGTTCACACATACGGGAGCCTCAGCTTATGCGCAAGTACCTCACGGAATTCATCGGGACGTTCTTCCTGGTCATCACGGTCTGCCTCACGGTGACGCAAGGCGTTGCCATGGCGCCGCTGGCCATCGGCTGTTCGCTGATGATCATGGTCTACATGGGCGGCCACATCTCGGGCGGGCATTACAACCCGGCCGTGTCGCTCGCCGCCCTGGTCCGCGGCAAACTCGACGCCCGCGAACTGGTGCCCTACTGGGTCAGCCAGGTCGCCGGGGGCGCCGTCGCCGCCGGACTGGCCCGGTACATCCTCGGCAAAGGCATGACCGGCGGGCCCGTGGCCCACGTCGGCCCGGCGCTGCTGGTGGAGATCCTCTTCACCTTCGCGCTGGCCCTGGTCGTGCTCAATGTCGCCACCGCCAAGGGCACGGCCAACAATTCCTTCTACGGCCTGGCCATCGGCTTCACCGTCGTGGTCGGCGCCTTCGCGGGCAGCGCCGTCTCCGGCGGCGCCTACAACCCGGCGGTCGGCGCGGGCGTGGCCCTGATGGGCGATTCCATGAGCAACCTGTGGATCCACGTCGTGGGCCCGCTGATCGGCGGCGGGCTTGCGGGTGTGGTCTTCAAGGTGCAGAACCCCGAAGGATGAAAATAGAAACGCTGGGCAACTCGGTTATCGAGTCGCCCAGCGTACACAGAAGCCCTCCGGAATCACTTCGACCGCGCCACTGCGCCGCCGAAGGCCTGTGTGAATTTCGTTCGCGGCTCCTGGCCCTGCAACAGGCCGGCCACCGCATCGTCGCAATACCGGTCGCTCACGCGGCGCTCATCCCGGTTATCGTCAAATGCACCGCGGTACCGAAGCTCGCCCGAGGGGTCAATAACGCAGACGGTCGGGGTGCGCACAACGCCGTACGCCGCCGCGATCCTGCGTTCGCCGTCGATCAATGTCGGGAAACTCTGGCCCGTGATGCTCGTCTGCACGCGCAGCCGCTGCATCGCCAGCGCGTTGCCCGCCCGCGCCGCGGTGTCGATCATCAGCACCCGCACCCGCGGGTCGTGCTCATAGCGACGTCCGAATTCGGCCAGGCGCTGCAGATAATCATTGCTGCACGGGCACTGGGTGGCGGTGAACATCAGGACTACGACTTTGCCTCTCAATGCCGAGAGCGCGTAGCGCTGGCCGTCGGTTGAGACCAGCGAGAACTGCGGCGCGAGTTGGGCCTGGTGAGATACCCGCTCGATCGCCCGGCCGCCGAGAACGGCGATGCAGGTGCCGAACACCAAGGCAACGGCCAACAGTCCCAGATGTGCTACGCGAGCTGACGAGAACATCCATCTCCTCCCGAAAGTGGGAGTATTCGCGCAATCGACGTCCTTCTCCGGTCACGACTCTCCGACGCCAAGACGTCCGTGGAACGCGTGGTCAGGCAAACCACAACGGACGAATCTACTATAACATGCCGACGACGACGAGCAAGGGAAAGCTCCGTATTGGCAACACGAAACCACGCTCAATTACCTGCCTATATTCGCTGCGTTTACTATCTTAACAGCGGCATAGAGCGCCTCCATCTGCGGAACTGCAATCCCGGCCCGCCGCGCTGCCCGCAACGGCTCGCCCAGAATGCTCTCCAGTTCCATCGGCCGGCGCTCGTGGCGGTCGATCTGCATGCTCGTCTTGTAAGCCCCCATCGTGCGGGTGTGATTCAGCTTCCGTTCAATTGTTGTTTCCCTCAGGACCAGTCCCTGGGCGGCCGCCGCGGCGACAACTTCGCGCATCAGCCCGGTGACCATTTCCAGGCCGGCCTCGGTGCCGATCAGCTTGTCGGTCGTCAGGTCCAAAGCCGCCCCCAGGCCGTTGAACGGCACGTTCCACACCAGCTTGTCCCAGCGGCCGAGCATCAGGTTTTCCAGCACGGAACACTGCACGCCCGAGGTGTTGAACAGTTCGCCGATGGCGTTGATGCGCGGGGTCAGCCCGCCGGAGAAATCGCCGATCTGGATCCAGCCCTGGTCGATGTGCTGCACCCGCCCCGGCCCGATGCGGTTCAGGCACACGAACGCCATCCCGCCCAGCACGCGCCGGCGCCCGAACAGCCCGGCCAGTTGCTCTTCATTGCCCAGCCCGTTCTGCAACGTCAGGATAAGCGTGCCGGGGTGCAGCAGAGGCCCGATAAGCGGTTCGAACTGGTCGTTGGAGACGGTCTTGAGACAAACCAGCACCAGATCGGCCTTGGGCATGCGCATGACGTTGTCGTAAACATTGATCTGATCCGGCCGGAGCACGAAATCGCCGAGGCAAGATTGGATGGACCAACCCTGCTTGACAACGGTTGCATAATCCGAGCGCAGGAGGAAGTGTACATCGTGCCCGTGGTCGGCCAGCCGGGCGCCGTAGTAGGTGCCCACAGCGCCGCTGCCGACGACGGCGATGCGGGGATGGGTGGCATCGAACGTGAGTTGATCGGTGCTCATGGGGGGTAGTCTATGG
>JBIOJL010000179.1:0-11530 GCA_044450885.1 Tepidisphaerales bacterium | reverse complement strand
CGCTGTGCGTGCTCCGCGCTTCGGCGCTGCTCTCGATTGCGGCCAGCCCTCTCTTCGCCGCCGGCAGCGCGGGACTCAAACTGGAGCAACTTGCCCAGACTGCGCATGGCACCTGGGGGAACACGGTAACTCTGAGCATCGTCCTTCGTAACACCGGGGCGACCGGGATTGCGGGCGGAAGCGTCGAGGTTCTCCTGAACCCAAGAGCGAAACCGGCCGAAGAGCCTCGGACCCTGACTCGTTTTGCCACGATCGCCCTGCCCCCCGGACAGAGCCTGACGAAGGACGTGGTCTGTATCCTGCCGAAGCCGCCCGATCCACAAGGGCGAGGGGATGGAGATTTCGACATCATCGTGGCTTTCCGCGCGGATAACGCGGAGCGTGTGCTGTTGGGGCCGTCTCACCCGATACATATCGAGACCCGTGACGAGTCGGGGAAGATCGGCGGAAATTACCTGCCGCGGGTGTACGATCTGGTCGCCGCCAACGCCGCGCCCGGGAAGCCATATCCCGATTGGCTCGTCGCGACCGGCATTCGCAACAGCAGAGACAGCGTGGCGTGGGGCGCATTCGAGCCCGCGGACGGCAAATGGGACCAGAAACAATTCGGGCCTGCGAGCCCCCTGGGTTCGCTTATACTCCAGGCGCGCAAGTACGACATGACGACCATTCCGACGTTGCTGAACATTCCCGAATGGGCGCAGAGGAAGAACGAGGCGGGAAGAAAGCGCGGCCCGTGGGCACCCCCCGCGGACCCCGCCCGATGGGCCGCATTTGTGGATAAGGTGGTCGGGTATTACTGCAGGGAGCCGTACTGCCAGAGGGACTGGCAGGTGTGGAACGAGGCCGGCGAGTTGGATGCGAGCCATTGCTTCTGGGACGGTACCATGGCCGAGTATGTCGAGACGGTCCACAACCCGGCTGCGCAAGCGATCCGCAAGCACCACGTCGGCGCCAGCGGCAGGCAGGGCCCTGGCGAGAGATGCAGGGTCGTCTATGGCGGGCTGCCTGACACCGATGCACGCGACGGAAGGTATGCCAGGGTGCTCGATCTGCGCGGCTGCGGAGAGCTGACCGACATACTCGACGCACACTACGTCTCGAACCTCCAGTGGTTCGCGGACCAGAAGCAGTCGGGCGATGTCTACTCGCCGTGGGTGAAGACCGGCAGGGCACGCGGCTGCTGGATCACGGAGGATGGTTGGGGGCGCGCCGACAAGCCTGAGTGGGCACCGGGATACTACTTCAACGCGATCCAGTGGGCGCTCGACCACGACTGGAGCCACAAGGACAAATACAGGGTCTATTTCTTCCACTACTATGCCGCCGAAGAGAACAAGGGTTTTTTCTGGATCGACAACAACCGCAAGTGGCCCAACGGCTACTCGATCAGGACATTGATGGACTTGTTTCAGGGGGATCTCGCTCCCGCCGGCCCGGCGAGGAGGATCGAGGCCACTCATGGCGTCGAAGTGGGCGCGCTGCTCGCCGGAGGCCGGCTTCTCGCGATGCCGTTCTCGGAGAACTTCCGCCGCGACGGGCAGGCGCGCGTTGGAATCCGGCTGAAGCCTGATGAGAAGGTCGCGTCGGTCAGCCGGATCACGGCCGTGAAGGGAATCAAGACAAGCATTCGATTCGAGGTGCGGGATGGCAGGCTCGAGTTCGATTTTGCGTGGAAGAACATCGACAGGTCCGTGGAAGGAATGAATGATCCGCTGACTCCGGTGTGCTACCTCGTGGTCGAGTGCGATCGAGACCTGACGACATGGAAGTAGCACGACTTGTCACTTCCGATTTCCGTTGGTCTGGCGGTTGGGACGGTACACGGTAGCTGGTACAATGTGGCTCGCCTGACCCGGTAGTAGCGGAGGTGTACCATGGGCCTGCAACTTCGAATTCGACACGCGCTCGGCGCCAGGATGGTGGAGATTCCCGGCCGCGCGGGCGACAACCCCGTCCGCGTCGGCCGCGATGCCTCCTGCGATGTGCCGATCCCCTCCGGGCAGGTAAGCCCCGTCCACTGCCTCCTTTACATGCACGAGGGGAAGTGGATCGTTGCATCCGCCGGGCCCGCCGTGCTTCTCAATGGCCAGGAACTTGCCGAGCCCCAGTATCTCGAATTCGGCGACAAGATATCCCTGGGAGCCGGGCCGTCGGCGGCCGTGATCGAAGTCGACCCCGTCGGCGCCGCCCGCCAGTCGGCCACCGCCACGCCCCCGTCGAGTGCGCGGCCCAGCGCGCCCACGCACGTCAACTGGGCCGCGAATCATCCGGATCAGCCGGCGAGCAATGGAGGCTGGACTCCGGCTCAAGTTGCGGCCGGCGCTGCCTCGGAAGGCGGGCCGGAAGCCAATCCGGAAGAGTACGCCGCCCTCCAGGCATTGGGCGGAGCCGAGGCATCCACGTACCGCCCACGCCGCCGGCCGAACAAGCAGAGCAACATCGGGCTGGCGGTGGGGCTGATCGTGGTGGTGCTGGTGGGGGGGATACTGGTGATCTACATGCTGGCCAAGCCGGACAATCCGGACAGCCAGACGGTGGTCAAGCCGGCGCCAGGGCTCACGGGAGGAGGGACGGTCCCCGACTTTGGCCCCGGCGGCAGGAAGCCCCGGTCCAACATCTTCACCAATCCGAAGACCGCGCCGGCGCCGGTTGTGAATCGGGACCCCGACACGCCGCCGGTGGTGACGACGACGCAGAATCCGGATGACGATCCACCCGCCAAGGCCGCCCAGACCGACCCGCGAAAACAGACGGAGGAGTGGCAGAACGTCGAGACCATGCGGAGCAGCCTGGACACCGCCCGCGCGATCTGGGTGTTCGACGATTACATGCATCGGCATGCCGGGCAGTTTGACGAGGAACTGAAGAAGGACATCGAGTCGTCGCTGGACCGGCTCTGGTGGGAGCGCGTCAAGGGGCTGATGGACGAACGGAAAGAGGCGCAGGCGGATGTGGAGAAGAAGAAGGCCGATCTGCTCGACGAAAAGCCCGACTCGGAGTTCGCCAGGACGATCGAGAAGGACATCGAGCGGGTGAAGTTCCGCATCGACAGCATCAATGAGATGCTCAAGGGGGACATGGCGTATACGTCTGAGCAGACGCCCAACCTGTTCGACGATGCGCAACTGGCGCTGCTGCGGGGCGAGCGCAACAAAGGTGTGTTCGAGAAGTGGAGCAAGGGAAAGTTGGAGTACATCCGCAGGAACGGCAAGGCCCCGTGGCCGACGCGGTGAGGACGGGCGCGACCACAAGTCCGGGAGGGCCGTGCTTCCGCACGGCCGAGAGTGGTCACCCCGCGAAGCGGCCGCAGAGGACTGCGGCCCTCCCGGAAGAATGGTCGCACCCGTGAGGCCCGGCGATGCCGCGATGGCACCCGTGGCACCCCGAGTCAGTCCGGTTGATCCTCATCGGCTCATGAGGTGTCACTCATCAGCCTGAAGCGCCGCCTCCGGGATCTCCAGTTTGTCGCCCGCGTTCAATCCCAGTCTGGCGGCCGTGCCGTCGTTCAGCTCGATGGCCCATTTGGCCGGGCCGTCGGACGGTGTGGTGTGCTCATCGAAGGGCTTCATCTGGTGGATGGACACGATCCGCTGGTCTCCGCCGACATAGACGATGTCCAGCGGGATGCGCGTGTTCCTCATATAGAATCCGAGTTCCTCGGGCTCGGCAAACACGAAGATCATCCCGTGGTCGGCCGGCATCGAATCGCGGAACATGAGCCCGATCCGCCGGGTGCGCTCCGTCCGGACCACTTCGAGGGTACACGCTTTGCCGCCAAGCCGCATGGTGACGGTCGGCAGGCCTGTCTGCGGGCGCTCGCCTGGAGGAACGCTGCGGCACGACAACTGTGGCTGCACGGCTGCCAGGATCGCGACCACTGCAAGAACGAAGATCAACAACATACGCTTCATGGTACATCAAACGTCAGGGCCGGCGACGCAACCGCCAGGTCAGCCGCAGATCCACCAGTGCCAATGCCGTGATCGTACCCAGCAGAATCAGAATCGCCAGTAGCAATGCTGCGGCTGCGGCGCTGGGACGTTCCAGATCGAGAACGTTGAGCAAGGCGAACAAAGCCCCGCCAAGGAGCAGCATGCAGAGCCCGCCGATCCGGCGCAGGCGGGTGCGCAGGGCGTTGGCGGCCTGCTGCTCCACGGTTTCCAGCCGCCGGGCGGCCCGGGAGTAGAAGAGGTAGTGCCATCCGGCCCCGGCGACGAATAGCGCGAATATCCCGGTCAGCCAGAACATGCGGCCTCACTTGGGCACGATGCCGACCTCGGTGAGCATTTCGCTGGTGGTCTCGATGGGCAGGCCGACGATGTTGGTGTGGCTGCCGGCCATGTTGGTGACGAACGGATCGTCGTCCTGGATGCCGTAGGCGCCGGCCTTGCCTTCCCACTGTCCGCCGGCGATGTACGTCTCGATTTCGGCGGGCGTCAATTGGCGCATGTGGACCGCGGACATCACCGAGCGCACGAGTTCGACCTTCTGCTCCTGCCAGACGACGGCCAGGCCGGTGATGACGATGTGGGTGGTTCCCGCCAGCAGGCTGAGCATGCGCCGGGCGTCGTCGGCATCCACGGGTTTGGACAAGGCCCGGTCGCCGAAGGCCACGACCGTGTCGGCGCCGAGCACGATGTCGGTGGGGAAGTCCGCGGCGACCTTCTGGGCCTTGGACAGGGCCAGGCGCCGGGCCAGCTCGGCGGGGAGCAGTCCGAGCCCGGCCGACTCCTCGTCCACGCCGGCCGGCTGCACGATGAAATCGAAACCCCACTCGCGCAGCAGTTGCTGGCGGCGCGGCGAGGCGCTGGCGAGAATCAGCCGGCCCGGCGGCGGAAGCACGCGCGGCTTGCCGGCGTCGCCGGGCGGTCGTTTGGTTCCGTTGGCTGAAGACGTGGTCATCGGCGCGAGGTTCTCACTTCCCGGCGGCCTTGAACTTGACCGCGACATCGCCGATTTCCGGGGCGCGCTCGCCGACCTCGGGGGCCTTGTACCTGACGTGCAGCACGCCGTTGACGATGCGCTCGATCGTGCCGACGTCGATCGCCCGGTCGCCGGCGTAGAAAATGATCGGGTCGGCCGGCCTGCACTGGTCGACCGGGAGGTCGGCGACGGCCACCAGTTGGTCGCTGGCGCGAACGGCGACAACCGAGCCGAACATCACGTTGGGGTTAAGCTTCAGCATGCGCTCGCGGACTTCCTGGCTGATTCCCGGCGGCGGCACGAACGGAGCGGCCGGCGGCTCGACCTTCTTCGTGCATCCCGCCAGCGTCATCGCCCCCAGCATCGACACCGCAGCCCAACGCATCATGTGCATAGTTGACTCCTCAGGTGAAAGCCCAGACCCGCGCAGTCCCTGCCGCGCCGGGCCGATTTGCGTAGTAAACCATGGAGTGGCCTGTCTTTGCAAGTGCGGCGGCACACAAAACTGGTCGGTATGCCGGACTAGCCTCCCTGGGTCTGCCCGTCTTCTTTGGCAAACGCAGGGCGGTTTCGCCGAAACCGCCGCCCCGAAAACTTGCCTGATAATGCCGGGTATCCCCTTGCCACAAACCGGGAAAACGGATAACTATGTCCTTTTACGACCCGCGTCAGCGGGAGGCAGTCATCATGAGTAAATCAACCAGATCCTCGGCCAGAAAAAAGCGAGCCCCTCTTCCGCCGGCATCGGCCAGCCGCATCATCTATCTCCTGTCCGACTCCACCGGCAATCTTGCCCGCCACATGCTGACGGCGTTTCTGACGCAGTTCCATCCGCGCGCGTTTGAAATGCGGGCGATGACTTTCCTCAACGACCGGGCCCGGCTGGAAATCGCCCTCGACGAAATCTCCGCCGAGCCGGGCATCGTGCTGCACGCCTTCGTCTCCAGCGACGCCAAAACCGCCATCCGCTCGCGCTGCGCGGCCATCGGCGTCGCCGAGCGCGATCTCACCGGCGATTTCGTCAGCTTCCTGGCGCAGCAGTCGGGGATCAAGGCCACCGAGGACCACCGCCGCCTGCACCACGTCGACGAGCAGTACCAGCGGCGCATTCGCGCCCTGGAGTTCGCCCTGCAGCACGACGACGGGCTGGGGCTCGATTCGCTCGACGCCGCCGACATCGTGGTGGCCGGCGTCTCCCGAACCAGCAAGACGCCGACGACGATGTACCTGGCCCAGCAGGGCTATTGTGTGGGCAACGTCTCGCTGGCCTATGGAGTCGAGCCGCCCAAGCAACTCATGGCCCTGTCGCCGCGCAAGGTGGTCGGGCTGGTGATCGACTCCGAGCAGCTCGTGCAGATCCGCACGCACCGGACGATCCAGTGGAAGATCAGCGACAGCCGCTACCGCGATCCCGAAGTGGTCGCCCGCGAGGTGGGCTGGAGCAAGAGCCTGTTCATCCGCCAGGGCTGGCCGGTGCTGGATGTGACCTACCAGGGCGTCGAAGAGACCGCGCAGAAGATCCTCGACGTGCTCGGGCTGCCGCCGGTGACGTTCGGGTGACGCAGGCTGCAGCCGCGATCGTCGACCGCGGGCCCACCCGCTCATCGCCGGACTTTCGGCGGTGTCCCTGCCCGATGCCGGTGGGACAGACATTCGTGTCTGTCATCGAATGGCTGAGCGAGGGGCATTCTTGCCCCTCCGAAGCCATTCGAGGAGGTCCCGCCGATTCTGTCATGCACCCCCGGACATCGTCCATACCATCTTCGGATCGCACCTTGCCGCAAACGGGGTTATAATTGACTCGTGCAAAGAGCGCAAGCCGTGATCAACACAAGCCCCGATGTGCGAAGCGCGCCATCGCGTCGATGCCCGCGCGCGCCTTCACTCTCGTGGAACTGCTGGTGGTGATCGCCATCATCGCCCTGCTGGTGTCGTTGCTGCTGCCGGCGCTGGGCCGGGTGAGCGACCAGGCCGCCGCCGTCCGCTGCCGCTCCAATCTCCGGCAATTGGTCACGGCCGCCATCATGTATGCCGGCGATCATCACGGCTATCTGCCCGGCCCGCACGGCATCATCGATCCGCCCGGCGACGTCATCAACTATGACGCCAATGCCGTCACCGTCTCCGATCTCCGGCCCACATCCACCGGCTGGCTGGCCAAGTCCGGAACCATCAGGAACCCGCGCATCTGGCTCTGCTCCGCGGATCGGCGGCTTTCGTTCGGAATCACCTTCAGCTACACCTACAACTGTCGCCTGATCGTGCAGCCCGGCCACGACAGCGAAGACAACCCGCCGCTGCTGGACGACCCGTTCCTGCGGAAGCTCAACACGTTTCACGACACCAGCCGGGACATCATCTTCGCCGAGGAGAACACGTCGCTGGCCCATCCCACCCCGATCAACGACGCATTCTTCGTCTACAGCGATGTCACCGATGACCGCCACGGAGGCCGGTATTCCGAGGTGGGCTACCTCGACGGCCACGCCGACCAGATCCCGGCCTTCATCCAGTTGTGGGCGGACCGGCGGTACTATTGCCAGTGACCGCGTTTGGAGTTCAAATCTGTACGTCGTGCTTGTGCTCTTGCTGTTCGGCCTGGCGTGGGCTATGGTGACACCGATGTATACGTTGGTTGACGCGGTGCCGGGCAAGTAGCCGCTGCGGTTTGCACTCCCGGCAGCAAGGCCAGCGAGGACGCTGGCCCTACTTTTTTGGCGATCGGATGGCGTCAGACCTTAAGGTCCTCGCCAGGTGCCGAGCAGCTTTTGCTCGAGCGCGGCCAGTTCGCCACTCTTGACCGGGCCGGCGGGCTGGGTCGCCGGGACGTTTTGCGCTGGCGCGGTTGTCGAGGCGGGTGCCTTGATCTTGCCGGCGGTGGCTGGCGCCGCCGCGATTTGAAGGAGGAGTGCGATCGAGACGCACAGTGCCAGAGTTGTCTTCATCGGTCGGTCCTTTCAAAGGATTCCGCGTGTGGATCGAACATCCACAATGCTTCTTGGACGCGGGACAGGAGACGTTTCACGTTGAGACCGACCAAGCCGCGAAAAACCATCTGAGCTGCGTTTCGGCAGACACGTCCTCTCGGTCGCCCTGGATTCCCCATGCGCCACCGTCTGATTTGCCGACAAGCCGCTCCGGACGCCCACGGCAATCGCATGTGACAATCCGACCGGCCCTGGATTCCGCCAGGACACCGGCGGCACGAAATGTGATGGCCTTGCGCAGGCTCGCCGGTCGCCCCTTCCACCCTGTCACTGCGTCACCCTCTCATGTATAACAACCCGGGCGAACGACATGGCAGGCTTAATGCATGGATTCGGCTGCTGGTTGCGCGGCAAGGTGTCTTCCGCAAGGTGGATCCTCACGGAACTGGCCGGCAGCGAGGAGCAGGCGATCAAGGCGGAGCGTCTCGTCGGTGCAGGAATGGCGGCCGCGATGGCGGCCGAAGGGGCCACCAAGCCGTTCGCGGATCCTCTGGTCGACTACTGCGGCCTGCGCCTCGGCGGGCGCGTCAAGGACCGTCGTCGGCAGTTTACCTTCCTTGTCCTGCCAGCGCCCCAGATCAACGCCTTTGCGTTGCCCGGCGGCTTCGTCTACATCACCCACTCTCTG
Source organism: Tepidisphaerales bacterium (assembly GCA_044450885.1). Taxonomy (GTDB): domain Bacteria; phylum Planctomycetota; class Phycisphaerae; order Tepidisphaerales; family Tepidisphaeraceae; genus JANYKD01. The sequence goes on along the minus strand of JBIOJL010000179.1, from coordinate 2,989 downwards.
CTCGCGCTGCTCCGCTGGGATCCGGACTGCGTCGCCTTCGTCCTCGGCCACGAAATGGGCCATATCGTCCGTGGCCACGCCAAGGATCGCATCCTCAATGGATCGCTCTTCTCCGTGCTGACCGCGGCCTTCCCGGCGGCCGGGGTTGCTCGCGCGCCCCTGCAAATGCTGGCAGGCCAATTCCTCCAAAGCGCCTATTCGCAGGATCAGGAATTGGATGCCGATGCGTTCGGCATCAAGCTTGCTCGTGCCGCCGGCTTCGATGCCCGGGCCGCCGTCAAGGTGCTCCATCACCTGGCATCGCTCTCCGACTCGCCAACGGCACTGGAAAGCTACTTCTCCTCGCATCCTCCGCACGCGCTCCGCATCGAGAGTATCCAGCGCCTGTTGAGATGAATCTGCTGACGAAGGCGTTGGCACGACCACATGCCCTACTTCTTTGGGCGGGAGCCGCGCCATTCGCCTTGGGCGCCGGGGACCCGGTAGGCGAGGGTGTCGTCGTTGAGTTCGAGGAGTTTGACTTCCCGGGTCTTGCCGAGGTAGTTGTACTCCGGCCAATCGGGAAATTTCTTCTTGATGTCGGAGGTCTTGCAGGTCAGAAGCAGTGTCGGCGGGAGGGCGTCCCAGCGGAGGGACCAGGTGCCGGTGAGGGTGATGCCGCCGGGGGTATAGTTCTCAAGTTCGTAGGTGCCGTCGGCGTTGAAGGTGTAGTTGCCCTCGCAGGGGAGGCCCCGCCAGGTGCCGAGCAGCTTTTGTTCGAGCGCGGCCAAGGCATCGCCCTTGGCCGGCGCGGCGGGTTGGGTTGCCGGGACATTTTGCGCCGGCGCAGTCGTCGAGGCCGCTGCCTTGGTCTCGTCGGTGGTGGCCGGGGCCGCCGCGATTTGGGGGAGGAGTGCGATCGAGACGCAGAGTGCCAGAAATGTTTTCATCGGTCGATCCTTTCAAACGATTTCGCGGGTGGATCGAACATCCACGATGCCTCTTTGACGCGGGGGAGGGAGGAAAAGTTTCAAGTTGAGTGAGGCGGTTGTGCGAGTGGAGCTGTGGCGATGTTTCCGTGCAGGGAAGCTGTCTCGGAATCGCGTAGGGTGTGCTTCAGCACACCTGTTCCGTCTGCCGTCGCGAAGCGCCCTTGCTCTTTCTCCGGCGATATTCCGTCCGGCGGGCGCACCGCTCGTGGTGTGCTGAAGCACACCCTACGCACTTCTTCCGGTCCACGTCCTGTTCGCGGGGCATGCCTCTCGTGGTGTGCTAAAGCACACCCTACGCACTACGCGCCCGTCACACGTTCAGTTTCTCGCCCGTGAGCCGCTCATACGCCTCAAGGTATTTCTCGCGGGTCTTGATGACGACGTCGTCGGGCAGGACGGGGCCGGGCGGGGTCTTGTTCCAATTCAGGGTTTCGAGGTAGTTGCGGACGAACTGCTTGTCGTAGGAGGGCTGGTCCTGGCCGGGCTGGTAGACGTTGGCGGGCCAGAAGCGTGAGGAGTCGGGGGTCAGAACTTCGTCGATGAGGATGATCTTTCCATCCGGCAGGCGGCCGAACTCAAACTTCGTGTCGGCGATGATCACGCCGTGGGCCGAGGCATACTCGGCCGCGAGCGAGTAGAGCGCGAGCGTGCGGTCGCGGAGCGTGCCGGCGGTTTCGGCGCCGACGCGCTGAGCCGTTTCCTCGAAGGAGATGTTGATGTCGTGGCCGGATTCTTCCTTGGTGGCGGGGGTGAAGATGGAGTGGGGCAACTGGTCGCACTGCCGGAGACCCGGCGGCAGGTGTACGCCGCAGACGCTCTGGGTTTTCTGGTATTCCTTCCACCCGGAGCCGGCGAGATAGCCGCGGGCGACACATTCAATCGGGAGGACGGCCGCCTTCTTCACCAGCATCGACCGTCCTTCAAGCTGATTGCGATAGGCGTGAACGCCGCCGGGATAGTCGGCCACGTCGGTGGCAATGAGATGGTTCTGGAAGAAGCTGGCGAAGCGCCGAAACCAGAAGAGACTGATGGCGGTGAGGATCCTGCCTTTGTCGGGGATGCCGTTGGGCATGATGACATCGAAGGCCGAGATGCGGTCGGTGGCGACGATGAGCAGGGTCTCGCCGAGATCGTAGACATCGCGGACTTTCCCGCGGCGGCAGGGGAGCGGCAACGTGGATTTGAGGAGTGCCGGATTCATGGCGGGCATGATAGCGGGGAGTGCGGGGGGATGGCCAGAGGGTAGGGCCGACGCCCTCGTCGGCAGCCTGGGAGCGCGGCCTGCGGTTCGAAGATGCCGGCGTCGGTTCAACGTCGAAGAGGCCGACGGGGGCGTCGGCTCTACTTGGCCGGCGCGACAAGGCCCTCGCCCGGTCGCACGGGATCTTTCGACGGGTTGGCGGCCAGCGTACCGGCCTGGAAATCCGAGACGAGCCGGGCCACAGTCACATCCTTGGCAACGGGCAGTTTGGCGGCGACCAGATCGGCCATCTCGGCGGTGCGGGCTTTGGCCTTGTCGTCGAGCGTGAAGCCAGGGTCGGCCGGGCTGTCGAAGGCGTTGCAGAGTTGGACGACTTCGATGCGGACCTCGAGGTGTTCCTTGTCGGCGGCCGAAAGCTGTGGAATTTCCAGCAGCTTCTGATACCAGCGGGCAATGCGTGCATCGGCTTCTTTCGTGGGCTTGAGTTGCGCCAGTTTGGCGCCAACGGCCTTGCGGAATTCATCGGCCGTCTTGACCGTCTGCTCCACGTCGGGAGCCGTCATGGGCACGGTCAGCGAGAGTTGCGATCCCGTACGCTTCACCACCAACTGCTTCTTCGTGGCCGCGTCGAGGACGCGCTGCAGGGTATCGGTGGCAAAGGGCGCTTCCGGCTCCCAGCCGTTGTCGTCCTGTGCGCTGCCGAAGGCCTTATCAATCTCCGTGCAGGCGTGGTCGATCAGACCCTTGCGGAACTGCTCCCAGTTGGGTTTGGTGTTCTCCTTGAGCCGGCGGTCGAGTTCGGCGTTGAGTCCTTGTG
>JBIOJL010000178.1:0-11569 GCA_044450885.1 Tepidisphaerales bacterium | reverse complement strand
GCCAGCATCGACTGGGGCGACGGCGGCCATTCTGAAGGCCGGCTCGCGCAGAATGGCGTCCACTACGATGTCACCGCCGCGCACACGTACCAGCAACCCGGCACATACCGCATTCGCACCGTGATCACGCTCGGTCCCAAGGGTCCGCCGGGACAACCGGCGCCGGTAGCGGCCGCGCACGTCGTCCAGATCATCGACAGTACCGCCACCGTCAGTGCGATGATCGGGTAGGCGAGGTCATCGACCTTCAGGATGGTCCGCGCTGTTCGAGGTGATAGAGCACCGGCCCGAGGCGATGGTGGGCCCATTTCATGGACTTGTGCAACAGCACGCCGAACAGGCAAAGCACGGCCAGCAGCACGATGAGGGTCAGACGGTGATGGGGCCGCCAAGTGCGCAGTTTCGATCCGTAGGCCAGCAGGGCCAGGGCGGAGGCGACGGTGATGACTGCATCGAAGCTGGCACGCTGCCAATAGGGCCCACCGAGGTGGAGCCACATGCCAAACTCGTCGAAAGTCAGGGCCAGGCCGATGCCGTAAAGGAGCGCCGCCATTGAGAGGTGTTTGCCGGAGGGGCGTGCGAAGATCAGGTATGCGCCGGTGAGGCTGAGCAGGATGATGCCGTAGTTGAGGTGATGGACGTGGGTGCCGGTGACGTGGAAGAAGAGCTGGGGCGGGAGTTTCCCGGCCATGATGAAGATCACGAGAATGCGGGCGATCACGAAGGTGAACACGAAGGTGACTAGGACCAGCCGGGCCAGGCTCTGGGCCAGGTGTGCCCGATCCTGATCGGTCGCTCCGGGGGCCGGCAAAGGCGCGGGAGGTTTGACGTCGCCGGGGATCTGGGGTCGGGCGGCAGATGAGGCATGGATGTCGGCCATCGTGGGCACTCCGTCTGGGGCCATATCATCGCTCGCGGCAACCGGGGCCGCAAGCGATGGACCCATGTGCCGCGGGCGCGACCATTTTTCCGGGACGGCTGGGGTCCTCTGCGGCCGTTTCGCGGGGCGACCATACCGGCCGTGCAGAAGCACGGCCCTCCCGGATCCGTGGTTCCGTGGTCACGCCATGCTGCCGGAGCGGGCGCCCCATGGTATGATCTGGTTGCGGCCGGCGAGGCGGCGGGGCTCGCGGGGCCTTCCGGCGGAGGTACATATGCGCACCAGCTTTCTGTGGCTCATCGGGATCTGTGCCTGCGTGCCTGTGTTGGGCGGGCCGGATGCGTCGCTTGCCAGCGGCATGCTGCAGATCTCGCCTCCGGACGAGCCGTGGGAACTGACCAGCATTGCGGACGGGGGAACGGGCGCGTTCTTCACGCTGCCACGCAAGGCGGGCATGCTGGTCTCGTTCGTTGGCAACAAAGCGCCCAAGACGCCGGAGAAGGCGGCGGCCCAGAAGAAGGACATCCTCGCGGAACTGCTGGCAAACTTCCGCCGCAAAGACCTGAAAATGCTCATCGAGCCGCGGGAGGAAGCGGATGCCCGGTTTTTCCTGGTGGTACACGAGCGCTGGAAGAAGGACGAGCAGACGCTGGGCCAGTGGCACGTCTACCAGAACCTCGGTCCGCACCAGGTGGTGATCGTCATTCTCGGCGGCGAGGCGACGGAGGAGGAGGCCAAGGCCATGTTGACGGCCGCGACCGAGATGGCGCAGTCGGCCAAGCTGGTGCCGCCGGGGACCAAGGCGCCGCCGCCGCTGGCCATGAAGAAGAAGCCGGCCGCCCCGGAGGCATCGCCTGAACTGGCCGCCGCCGCGAAGGCGCTGGATGAGGCCACGGCGAAATGCGTGGCGGGGCTGGAGCAACAGCCGGCATATCGCGCGGCCGCCAGGCGCGTGGAGGAGTTGGATGCGCGGCTGCGGGAACTGCGGGCCCAGGAGCCGGTGGATCGCGAGAAGGTGGCCGATGTCGCGCGAGAACGGCTGGACGCCAAGTCATTGCTGGATGGGCAGCGGCGAGCGGCATTGGACAAGGATGCGGCGGTGATGGAGGCCCGAAAAAAGCTGGCGGAAGTGAAAGCGGGAGGAGTGCGGTGAAGGAGATGCGGAGGGAAAGACCGCCGTTCTACATATGATGAGATTCTCCCGATGATCGCCGACCCGGCCGAGCGATGCGCTCGGCCGCCTCCCCTCCATCGCGCCCGCCTGCTGCAACTCGCCCGATGCCCGGGATCAATCCCGCGTATAGAGGAATAAGCCACGGATTTCACGGACGACACGGATGCGCAATTCCTGTCCGTGGCGTCGCTCTTCTTCTCCGCCGGGTTTCTGGGGGGAAGACAAATGGGACAGGGGAAGGCAAACGGGGCGGTCCGGACCATCCCGTTGGTGCCGTCCTTACGCCGACGTGCCTGCGGTGTCGCCGACGATGGCCGCGACGCTCTCGTGATCGAACCAGATGGGGATGCCGCCAGGTGCAAGGAACACCGCCACGCCGTCGCGTTCAACGAGTGCCCGCGCATGATCGACTTCGAATCGATCGCCACTCAGCAATTTGACCGTGAACGGTCGAAACGGGTTCCGCTTTGCCAAGGCTTCGAGCAACTGGTGGAAACTGTCGGCATTCATGACAATATTATACGCCGTTTCGGGGCGACTCGCCAGGGTCAACATCTTGCCACAATCGTTCGGTGGGCCGAATGCGGATGCTGCGGACTCCCCAGGACTTCGCGGCATTTGACCGGATCATCCTCCAAGCGTATGAGCGTTGTCCGCTCCGAATACTGTCGTATTGCCTGATATGCAACTGCCTCCTCCCATTTTGCCTTTTTCACTTTTCCTTTTGCCTTGGTAACCCCCTCCCATTTGACAACTGCCCATTGGCGTGCTTTGATATCGGGGTTGATTGTTCCGCCGAAGTCCTGCCGGTTGGCAGGGCACGGGAAACCCAAACGTCCGAGTCGAGGCGTCTGTTGCCAAGACGCGAGCGACAGGACCGGGGCGCAGGAGCCGGGCAAGAGGCTCCGGGGCACTTTCAGGCCCTAGCCCGTCAGCTAATCTCGCAGGCGGCTGAAAGCACAACGCAACGCTCTCCTGCGCGGCCAACTCCATGGCCGCCCAAACCCGAGCGCCGTTCGTGCGGATTGAACCGATGGTTGTGCCCGCCAGGCAGGACTGGCAGGCTGAGACCAAAGGTTCTCTCGGGTTGCGCGTATTCACGGTTCTGGTGAATCGGTGGATAACCCTTTGCGCCAGTGTTCTGTCACAGTTTGTCTGATCTGTGAAACGACAGACAAGAATGTCCGTCGTACGACAGGCAGGAATGCCTGTCCCACCGTTCACACATCAAGTAGACGGTGACGGGGCACTAACTGCGGTACGCGCGCTCAGGAGCATCGCATGCCATCCGTTCCCTCAGGCGCTTTCGATCTGGCGCGGCTTCCGGACTTGGCCACGTCGCGTAAGACCAACGTGCTGGTCGTCAGCAGCGTCGCCCTGGCGTTCATCAGCTTCTGGCGGGCGGCCGCCATCGTGCTGTGCGACCTGGCCTCCACCGCGTACTACATCGGCGGCATTTCCGAGCAGGCGATCGGCAAGGCCGCGCCCTGGTTCATCCTCGGGGTGATGCTCTTCTCCTACGCGGTGCGGGCGGTGTACGTCGAAAGCTGCACGATGTTCACGCGCGGCGGGGTCTACAAGGTAGTCAAGGAAGCCATGGGCGGAAGCCTGGCGAAACTCTCGGTCAGCGCCCTGATGTTCGACTATATCCTCACCGGGCCGATCAGCGCGGTATCGGCCGCCCAGTACATCCTGGGCCTCGTCGGCCACGGGCTCTACCTCCTGACCCGCAACAGCGCCCACCCGATCCAGTTCGATCCCGACCATCACAAGGACATAATCAACAGCCTGAGCGTGCTGGTGGCGGTGGCCATCACCGCCTACTTCTGGTGGATCAACGTCAAGGGCATCCACGAATCGTCCGACAAGGCGCTGCGGATCATGCAGTTCACCACGCTGATGGCGATCGTCATCATTGGCTGGAGCGTCCTGACGCTCTTCCTGCACCCCGGGAAACTCGCCATGCCGCCGCTGCACCCGGTCTTCACCAGTTCCAGTGCGGCGCCCGGGCGCGAACCGTCGGCCGGCTGGCTGGAGCATTTCCCGCGGCTGTTGGGAATGCTGGGAATCATCGTTGCCTTCGGGCACTCGCTGCTGGCGATGAGCGGCGAGGAATCGCTGGCGCAGGTCAACCGCGAAATCGAAGCTCCCAAGCTCAAGAACCTCCTCCGCGCGGGCTTTGTTATCTTCCTCTACTCCATGCTGCTCACCAGCCTCATCAGTTTCTTCGCGGTCATGATCATCCCCGACGGCAAGCGCGTGCAGACGCAGATCGTCCTCAACGGGCACACGCCCGACAACGAGGGAACCGACTTCGTCAAGGTCGACTACCTGCGGAAAGACCCGGCCAACGGGCTGGATTTCGGCTATCGCATCAGCGATGACTCCGGCGAGGTTCCCGTCGTCACTACCGAGAAGGTTTACCTCGATATCGGGAAGAACCATGTCGAGCGGACGGATGGCGGTTATCGCGACAACCTCATCAACGGCCTGGTGCAATACCTTGCGGGCCCGACCTGGCTGAAGCTGGTCATGGAACTGTTTGTCGTGTCGGTCGGGTTCCTGATCCTTGCCGGCGCGGTCAACACCTCGATCGTCGGCTCCAACGGCGTGCTCAACCGGCTGGCCGAGGACGGCGTGCTGACGCCGAACTTCCTCCGGCCGCACGCGCGTTTCGGTACGAGCTATCGCCTGATCAACCTGGTGGCGATCCTGCAACTAATCACGATTGTTGCCAGTTGGGGCGACGTCAATACGCTGGGCGAGGCCTACGCCTTCGGCGTGATCTGGTCGTTCGTCTTCAAGACGCTGGCGATGGTGGTGCTGCGCTTCAAGGACAAGAGCCCGCGGCACTACGAGGTGCCGCTGAACATCCGCATGCACCGCAAAGGCGTGCCGCTCTTGCCGGTCGTGCCGGTGATGGAAGGAGGCAGCCCCAACCGCCTGATCACCGAGCCGCCGAACATGGCCGTCCCCGCCGACGGCGAAGCCCCCAAGCCGGCGATCAACAAAGGCACGATCGCGGCAATGGCCCACGCCCAGAACCGGATCGACCTGCCGATCGGGATCACCATCATCTTCCTGATTTTGCTGAGCACGGCGCTCATCAATCTGGCCACCAAGAAGACCGCCACGATCTGGGGCGTCGGCTTCACCGTCGTGTTCCTTGCCGGATTCATCATCTGCGAGCAGATTTCGCATCGCCGCCGCAAGGGACAGCACCACGAGCATCTCGAGCAATTCAACCAGAAGGTGAGCGGCAAGGTGACCGCCGAAGCGCTGGGGCTGACGTTCCCGAACCCGGTGCTGGTGGCCGCCCGCGGCCCGGCCAGTCTTCCGGTGTTGCAGCAGATTCTACATGAGGTCGACACAACGAAGCGCGACGTGGTCGTGGTGACGTGCAAGGTCCTGCCGCCGCGAACCCAGGGCGTGACCGAGCAGGACTCCAGCATCGACGATGGCGACCGCGAGCTGCTGACCCGGATCGTGACCGTGGCCGAGGAGGCCGGCAAGACGGTTCATCCGGTGGTTCTGCCGACCAACAACCCGTTGTACGCCATCGCCGTCACCGCGCGCGATGTCGGAGCCTCGGACGTGATCATGGGCGTGTCGCAGAAGATGCACGCCGATATTCAGATGGAGCAGTTCGCCATCGCCTGGGGCAGCGCCAACAGCGACCGGGGCCGGGCGCCGGCGCTGACGGTGCGCATCGTCGGTCCGGACACGGATATCCGCTGTCCCCTGGAGTGACGGCCGCTCGCTTGACTCGCTGTGGGCTTGGCAGAGAATGAACCACCTCGCACTCGTGTCTCGCCTATGGAAACAAACCCCGGCAATGCCGCACTGACCATCCTCGTCGTCGACGATGAGCCGAACATCCGCAAGATGCTCTCCATCAGCCTGACCACCGACGGGCATCGGGCCACGACCGCCAACACCGCGAGCGATGCCCTCGGGCAGGTGTCGCGGCAGGCTTTCGACATGGCGTTCGTGGATCTGAGATTGGGGACGGAAACCGGGCTCGACCTGATCCCCAGGATCACGGCGGAAAGCCCCTGGACGAAAGTTGTGGTCATCACCGCGTATGCGTCAGTCGATACGGCGGTGGAAGCGATGAAGCGGGGGGCGACCGATTATCTGCCCAAACCGTTCACGCCGGTGCAGGTGCGGCTGGTGGTGGAGCGCGTAGCGCGACTGCGGGCACTGGAACTGCGCGTGGCCGGCCTCCAGGAGATCCTCGGCGAGAACAACGCCGAGGTGACTTTCGACTCGGCCAGCCCCCGGATGCGGCAAGCGGTGGATCTGGCACGTCAGGTGGCGCAAAGCGATGCGACGCTGCTGTTGCGCGGCGAGAGCGGCACCGGCAAGGGCGTTCTGGCCAAGGCGGTCCATTCCTGGAGCGACCGGGCGGAGAAGCCGTTCGCAACCGTTTCCTGTCCCGCGTTGTCGCCGGAGCTGCTGGAGAGCGAATTGTTCGGGCATGCCAAGGGATCCTTCACGGGCGCGATACGAGACAATCCCGGCCGGATCGCCTCGAGCGAGGGCGGTACGCTCTTTCTGGACGAGATCGGCGATCTTCCCCTGCGCCTGCAACCGAAATTGCTGCGGTTCGTGCAGGATCGGGAATACGAGCGTGTCGGGGAGTCGTCGACCCGGCGGGCCAACGTGCGGATGATCACGGCAACTAACGTAGACTTGGCCGAGGCCGTCCGGGCCGGGCGGTTTCGGGAAGACCTGCTCTACCGGATCAACGTCATACAGATCGAGCTGCCGCCGCTGCGGGAACGGCAGGAGGACATCGCCCCGATCGCCCAGCGGATGCTGGTTCGATTTGCCCGGCGGCCGATCGAGGGGTTTACGGCGGAGGCGGCGGCCGCGCTCAAGAACTATTCATGGCCGGGCAATCTGCGCGAATTGCGCAACGTGGTCGAGCGGGCAACGATTCTCTGCCGTGGCGAGCGAATCGGCCTGGAACACCTCCCGGTGAATTTCGGGCCGGCGAAAGGCACCGAGCCCAAGCTGGGAGACCCTGTGCCCTTCGACCAAATCGAGGCCGTACACATCCGCCGGGTGATCGCGGCGTCCAAGACGATGGACGAGGCCGCACAGACGCTGGGCGTCGATGCGGCAACGCTGTGGCGGAAGCGGAAGAAGCACGGGATCTGAGCTGCGACAGCCGTTGCATTTCTGCAATCAGGTCGCGGCAACCCGTTGCGACCCTGCAATACGCGCCCCGCATCGCCCGAGTTGCCGAACGCATAAGCTGCGTGTGGGAATGGGCTTGCGGTTTCCATGATCCGCGGCACGCCCCGTGCTTGAGGAGGACTAACCATGTTTGGTTTGCGTCAGAAACTGGTGCTGGGTTTTGGCGGGCTGTTGCTGATCCTGATAGGCGTCAGCGGGCTGGGCATTGCCGTGCTCCGGCAACACCGCAACGCGCTGGATCGGTTCCTTTACGAGAACTGGCGGAGCGTGGTGTATGGGCAGAACATGATCGACGCCCTGGAGCGGGTACACGATGCCGACAAAGTGCTTGCCGGCGCCAACGGGACACCGGCGGCGACGGATATCGAGGCCGCAAGATCCAACTCGGCCGATGCGATCGCCACTTTCGACAAGAATCTGGATGATGAGAACCACAACATCACCCTGCCGGGCGAAGATCGCCTCGCGCAGGAGTTGACGAACCTCTGGAGCGGCCTGGACGGATACAAGGCGGCGCACGCGAGACTTCTGGACGCGAGCCTGGAGCCCCAGGCCCGCGCCGAAACGTATGCGAGATCGCTGGTTCTGGTTCCGAAGGTGAAATCCGGGGCACAGGCCATCATCAAGCTGAACTTCGACAACATGAAGCCGATCGACGGGCGGGTGAAGGCCATGGCCGACAATGCCAGCCGGTTGATGATCGGATTGGCGGCCGCCGGCGCGCTCCTGGCGGTAATCTTTATCGCGTTCATGGGCCGGTCCATCCTGCAACCAATACGGACGCTGACCTACTCGGCGCGGCAGATCGAGCAGGGGAACCTGGATCTCGTCGTTCAGGTGAAGTCGCGTGACGAGTTGCGTCAACTGGCCGAGGCGTTCAACTCGATGGCCGCCAGGTTGCGGGAGTACCGCCGGACCAACCGCGCGAAACTGGTGCGGACCCAGGAGACGACGCGTAACGCGATCAACAGCCTGCCGGACGCCGTGGCCATCCTGAGTCCGGACGGCAAGGTGGAGATGGCCAACACCGTGGCCGAGCGGTTTTTCGGCCTGCGACAGGATGCGCACGTGTCCGAGCTGCACGCGGACTGGCTGAATCACCTGTACCGGGAGACGCTGAAAGACCTGTGCCCGGTGGAGTCGCGCGGGTATGAGTCGGCGATCCAGGTGCTCGACGAAAGCGGCGGCGAGCGGTTCTTCCTGCCACATGCCGTTCCCATCCTTGATGACGAGCGGCAACTTCTCGGCGTCACCATCGTGCTGGCGGACGTGACCCACCTGCGCCGGCTGGATGAAATGAAAAGCGGGATGCTTTCGGTGGTCTCGCACGAGTTGAAGACTCCGCTGACCAGCATCCGCATGGGGGTCCACCTGATTCTGGAGGAACGGCTGGGGGCGCTGACGCCGGGACAGAACGAGATCCTGTCGGCCGTGCAGGAGGACAGCGAGCGGCTTAACCGGATCGTGGAGAACCTGCTGGATATGAGCCGGATCGAATCCGGGAAGGAACTGCTGGACCTGAAGTCCGAAAGCGCGGCGCAACTGGTATCGGATTCCACTGAGCCGATGATGACCGCTTTCAACGAGCATGGCGTGGTGTTGTCGGTGGATGTGCCCGACGACACGCCGCCGGTGCTCGCCGACCGCCAGCGGATCCAGCACGTCTTCTCCAATCTGTTGACCAACGCCCTGAAATACACGCCTCCCGGTGGACGTGTACGCATCTTTACGGCGACCGAGGACGGCGGCGTTCGATTCAGCATCGAGGACACCGGGGCCGGCATCCCGCAGGTGTATCAGGGCCGGATCTTCGAGCGGTTCTTCCGCGTGCCCGGCCAGCCCGTCAAGGGGGCGGGGCTGGGATTGGCCATCGCCCAGGAGGTCGTCAAGGCCCACGGCGGACGAATTACGGTGGAGAGCCAGGAAGGCAAGGGCAGCAAATTCAGTTTCACGCTTGGGCGCGCGGACGAGGTCCGGCTAAGCGGACGGGAGGCAACCCATGGACAAGCCGGTTGACATCCTTCTGGTGGACGACGAGGCGAACATCCGGCTGATGCTGCGGACGGCGCTCAAGTCCGAGGGCTATGCGACGCGGGAGGCGGCCAATGGCCGCGAGGCCCTCGAGGCGATCGCAAAGGAACTGCCGGACGTGATGATTCTCGACCTGTCGATGCCCGTGCTGGATGGCATGGGCGTGTTGCGGGAGCTGAAGGAACTGCGCCGCGGAGACAAACCGCGGGTCATCGTGCTGACGGCGTATGGTTCGATCCCGGTGGCGGTCCAGGCGACGCGCCTGGGCGCGATGGATTTCATCGAGAAGCCAGTTTCGCCGGACGAGGTTCGTGAATCGGTGGAGGCGGTGCTGGCTGAGCCGTCGCCGGAGTTGACGACGATGGTCGCCGGCGTTGCTGCGGCCGGCGGCTATGCCGCCGTGCTGAGCGGCGTGCGCGAGGCGCTGCGGGCCGGCAACATGGCCCTTGCCGAGACGCTGCTGATGAAGGCGGAAGATCTCGGGCACGAGGACGAAGCGTACTTCAACCTGATCGGCGTCTACTACGAAGCAGGCCGCCGCTGGCGGTTGGCACAAAAGTTCTACGGGAAAGCGATCAAGGCCAATGGCAAGTACGCACCGGCGCAGCAGAACATGCGCCGCATCTACGAGTTGTACACATTCGGCCGGAGCAAGGAAGCGGTGGCGCTGGGCGATGAAGATCAGTTTATGGCGTCCGGCGATCTCAAAACGAGTACACCGCGCTGACGGCCGAGCCAGGGGAAATTGCCTGTGGCCGTCGGCACATGTTCGGAGTTCACGCTTTAGCGTGTCTTCGTGTGGGTATGCACGCAAGACACGCTCAAGCGTGAACTCCGAACAGCCATTGCAATTGTGCAATGCCTCCCGCCTGACGTCTTGCGGGCCTGCAACCGATCAGCAACCTGCTCCCGATCCGAGCCAACCATAACAAGTTAACCGGCAGGCACTTGCGAATTGTCCAGACTGTGGCACACGTCGTGCATCAGCAGCCCGTAGAGACTCATCCGGCCAGAAACGGCCGGGCGAGCCTCGGAAAGAAACGGGCGGATTGCTGCCCGGAGGATAGCCATGAAACCGCCGCGCGTACTCATTGTCGATGACGAGAGCAACATCCGCCTGATGCTCCGCAGCACGCTGGAGTCTGAGCAATACCAGGTTGATGAAGCGGCCAACGGACGCGAGGCCGTGGACAGGGTGCGGTTGCACCCGGTGGACCTGATGGTGCTGGACCTCAACATGCCGGTGATGGATGGCATGGCCGTCCTCCAGGAGCTGGCGGAGTGGTCGCCCGCGAAGAAGCCCCGCGTGATCGTGCTGACGGCTTACGGGTCGATCCCCATGGCGGTCAAGGCGACGCGCCTGGGGGCGCTGGACTTCCTGGAGAAGCCGATCACTCCCGAGGAATTGCGCAGCGCCGTCGCCGGGGCCCTGGCCGAACCGCTGGCGGCGCCGCGCTTCGACGAGTCGCAATTGGACGGGGGATATACGGCGGTGCTGGACCGCGTGCGGAAGGCGCTGCGGCTGGCTGACTACACCACGGCCGAATGGCTGCTGATGAAGGCCGCGGACCTGAACGGCCTGGACACCGCCCCCTATTTCAACCTGCTGGGCGTGCTTTATGAGGCGCAGCAGAAGTGGCGGCTGGCGCGCAAGTGCTATGGCAAGGCGATCGCCGCAGACGGCACGTATGAGCCGGCCCAGTTGAACATGCGGCGGCTCTACGAACTGGAAACCCTCGGCCGCAGCACACAGGCCGTGACGCTGGGAGACGAGCTGGACATGTGGTTCGCCCGGATGCCCGTTTTGAAGGACTGAATCATCTGAAAGGAATTGAATATGCCAGACCTTGTTTTTGTTGGAGCCACTGTCGCCTTCTTTGTCGTTGGCATCCTTTACACCTATGCGTGTGGAAAGCTGTGAGCCATGGAAAACATCATCATTGGCTTCGTTGCGGTCGGTCTGCTGGTCTACCTGTTCTGGACGATGATCCGGCCCGAGAATTTCTGATGCGGAGAGCGAATGTCGGGCCTAACCCTGTTCGGATTGATCAGCGTCTGTGAGGTTCATATGAACGCTTCCGGTTGGATTCAACTTCTATTGTTCGTGGCGGTTTTGGTGGCAATCACCAGGCCGCTGGGTATCTATCTCGTGCAGGTGCTCGACCCGGATCGCGCCGGCCGCGGGCCGTTCCTGTCGTCCGTTCTCGGATGGCTCGAGCGGCTGTGCTACAAAATTCTCCGCGTCGACCCCAAGCGCGAGCACAACTGGAAACAGTATT
>JBIOJL010000177.1:0-11642 GCA_044450885.1 Tepidisphaerales bacterium | reverse complement strand
GTGAAGGAAGAGTGGCAGCCGATGAATGTCCGCTGGGTGCTGCTGAAGCCGGAATGAGTTCGGAGTCCCGGCTTCAGCCGGTCTTTTCAGAACTCCGGCGCATCATGCGTCTTCGCCGGCCACCACGTTCGATGACAAGCTTTGTGGGAACGTATGAGACCCGCCATTGGCCAGTTTCTGCCCGCCGTCCTGTGCCTTTCCGGCCGGCGGCGCAGGCTGCGGGCGCTGGCCATGCTTGTCGGCCTGACCCTGCTGGTGCGTTTGATCTGGGGCTGGCATGTGGGAAGGCAACTGACAGCACAATTGGAACAGATGCGCCAGCGCGGCGAGCCGGTGGAGTGGTCTGATATCGCCTATGCACCTCTGGCCGACGCCCAGAATGCGGCGATCGTCCAGGCAAACGCGGCCGCGGCGCTGTCACCCACCGTGGAATCGCCGGGCAACAGCAACTTGGTTTATGACAACTGCCCGCCCTATCCGCCGGCGTGGATGAAGATGGCCGCGGCGTCGGAGAAGGCCAATGCAGCGGCGTTTGCATTGTTGCGCCAGTCGCGCCCGCTGAAGGAGGCGCAGCATCGGCGGACTCTTTCGTTGTGGGCCATGGTCATGCTGAACAACCTCAATGGATCGAAAACGCTCGCTCTTGCCGCCAGTGATGGGGCGATGTACTCGCATTTACAGGGGGATGATGCGGAGGCAGTCGAGCGAGTACACGATCTGCTGCACCTGTCGAGTTCACTGCGGCAGGACCAACCGATGGTTACACAGATCATCGGGATCGGGATTAACGGTGTCGGCTGCAATTGCGCGCAGGTGATCGCGCCCGGACTGCGGTTTGATCCGGGCGCCACGAGCCGCCCGGCCACCCGCCAGCAGGTGCGCCAAGTGATCGGGCTGTTGACGGATGAGAAGACGGCTCGGGAGCGGCTGCGCCGCAGTCTGATGGCCGAGGGCGTCTTTACGCTTGACTGGTATCGACACGAGTCGGCCGGGCAGTGGGTGATCCAGCCCCTGGCGGACATCGACGCGTTGCAGGAGATCCGGAATCAGCAACTTCTGGTTCAGGCCGCCGGTTGCACGAACTGGCCGGCGGCCCAGGCCATTCTCAAGGCTGCCCGGTGGAAGGACGAGCCGATGTCGCCGTTTAAGTGGGGAACGGCGTCACTCCCGATCGTTCCACGGTACTCGCGTTGGTTCACGCCGGATGGCTATGATCGGTCGCGGAGCATCCAGATGCACTTCCACAACGAAGGCGAGCAGCGGGCGACGGCGGTGTCGCTGGCATGCCAGCTTTTCAGGGCCGATCACGGCCGCTGGCCGGCTCGGTTGGAGGAACTGGTCGCGGACTCCTGCCTGCCGGCATTGCCGCTGGATCCTTTTCACGACGACGTACGGCCCATGGGTTATGTCGTGCTCAAGGCGAAGCAACCCGGCGGGGGCGATCGGCCGCTCGTTTATTTTGATGCCGGACCCGCGGACGACTCGGCCATCTCGGATAAGCCGATGTACGGGCAGCAGGTTGGGGCCGGACCAACGGGCGTGGCGATACGCCAGTACCGCGACATATCCCGGTTCGTGCCGCCGCCATTACCTAAGACTGTCGATCACGATAGACAGAAGCCCGATGCACCAGGGGATAAGCCCGACGATGACCAGCGGGACAAATAGCACGATGCCCAGCAGTTTCAGCAGGGCGACAAGAATACCTTCAAAGCCGCAGTGCTTGACCCGCGAGACCCCTTCTGCGATGCAGATGATCGCGTTCGTCAGGGCGCTGAGGATCAGAACCCAGACGATGCCGATCACAACCAACATGGCGGACCACGGAAGCAGCTCCCTCTCCTGAATATAGACCACGGCGGCAAAACAGATTGCGGCCGGGAACAGCCAGACGATGGGCGCGGTGGCATAGCAACTGATCGCTTCAGCGCGTTCCCGCCGCCGGGGAGAAGCGCCCGGCACGTGAAAGAGCCAGCGCGTCGCCGCTGCCATCTGATAGGGCAGGACCAGAAGACACAGCGGAATGACCGGCCACAGGGTTGCGCCGGCCGACCAGGGGACGGTGAAATTGAACAACCAGGCGGGCGATGATGATGCGAGCACGCCAAAGGCCGGGTGTTGCACGGCGAGAAAAGCCAGCCCGTTGTTGGGCAGCGTCACCGCGACAAATGCGAGGATGAACAGCGTCGCCATGAGCTTGGCCGTGATCCAACGAAAGGCGATGGCATCAGCCAGCGTCTGCGGTTTGGCGGCCTCGTGCGCGAGCTTGCGGCTGTGGATGGTGATGAGCCAGACGGTGAGCAGATAGGCGCGAATGGGCCCGATCTCGCGGCGGCGGACCCAGGGAAATCCGCTGACCCGGAGCGACGGCCAGTCGATCGCCTGCCCGCATTCGCTGCACCGTTCGGCCGCGAACCCGCGCAGGTCGTAGCCGCAGTTGGGGCAGACGGGGGTATCCTCCTCATCGGTCGGCGGCTGGGCAGAAGTTTGGGCTGAGGATGGATCCACGGGGGTTACGCGAAACTCAGATCGCACACTCTCCACTCGAATTCGGATTTGGACATTCGGATTTCACTCGTCATTCGAATTTCGAGCTTCGGATTTCACCGGCCAGCCGTTCATGGTCGGGGCGTTTACCTCCTATGAGGAGCCAGGCCGGCTGAAGCCGGTACTCCGAACGAACATCACACTCTCCGATTCGTCTGCTTCCGCAACTCCCGCTCCATCTCCTTCTCCCTTATCGTCGCCCGCTTGTCGTGTTCCTTCTTGCCCCTAGCCACGCCGATCTCCACCTTGACCATGCCGTCCTTGAAATACATCGCCAGCGGGATCAGCGTCACGCCTTTGACGGCCGTTTCCTTCTCCAGCCGGTGAATCTCCCGCCGGTGGGCCAGCAGCTTGCGCTCGCGCGTCGGCAGGTGGTTGTAATGGCTGGCGTTGTCGTAGGGGTCGATGTGCGACTGGAAGAGAATCAGCTCGCCGTTCTCGACGCAGGCATAGGCATCCTGGAGGTTGGCCTTGCCGTCGCGAAGGGACTTCACCTCCGTGCCGGTGAGCACGATGCCGCACTCCAGCTTGGCTTCGATGAAGAAGTCGTGCAGGGCTCGGCGGTTGGAGATCCGCGGGGCGAAATTGGCTCTCTTGGAACTGGCCATTGCACGACTTGTGGGGGCGTGACCCCTGATCGTGGCATGGGCTTCCAGCCCATGGTGTCGGCACTCCGACACATCCATTGCGTTTCGGCCGCAAACAATGCGATCCGGCGTGCTCCTGCCCCGGGTCACCGCGATACACGGGCTGGAAGCCCGTGCCACAAGGGATGGGTACGCGTACTCATGATATCACGCCGGTTCCCGCTTGACACGCCATCCCCGCACTTTAATATACCGTTCTACGTCACGCGGGCGTGGCGGAATTGGCAGACGCGCAAGATTCAGGTTCTTGTAACCGTAAGGTTGTGGAGGTTCGACTCCTCTCGTCCGCATCAGCAACACGGCGATCCCGAAAGGGATCGCCTTTTTTGTTTTCCACCCGTCGCTTCGAGACCGCGTCAAACCAATTGCGGCGGACGTTCGTTCGTGCGGCGAAGAATTAGCCGCGAAGTCGCCAAGGCGCGAAGACAAACGCGAAGCAATTCAAGTCGATTCTCTTCGCGTCTGTCTTCGCGCCTTCGAGTCTTCGCGGCTAATGTGTCGTCATTCACGTTTCATATTTCCCCCGCTACGCTCCCAGCCCGAAGAACGACCGGATCCGGTCCAGCAAATCCGCCTGGGTCCGCTGCGCCCGCAGCCGCGCGGCGGCCTGGTCCAGGCCCTCGCGGACCGCGTCCAGTTCCGCCCGGCGCGTCGCCAGGATCACGGAGATATCCGCCGCCACCTCCGGCCGCTTCTTGAGAATCCCCAGGAACCCGTCCTTGTCCAGGCGATAGCAGTGTACGTCCGTCTGCGCGACGACCGTCGCCGAACGCGGGTCGCCGGTCAGCAGCCCCATCTCGCCGAAAAAGTTGCCCGGCCCGAGCGTCGCCAGCGTCTGCGACGGCCCGCCTTTCTCCGCCGCCACCCGCACCTCGGCCGTGCCGCGCACCAGCACGTACAGCCAGTGGGCGACGGCCCCCTGGCGCGTGATCGTCTCGCCGCGCGAAAACGGCGCGGGCCGAAGCGAACCGGCCATTTCGCCGATCTCCTGGTCGGTCAACGGCGCAAACAGGTTGGCCCCGCGCAACGCGGCCGTCCGGCGCGACATCTCCTCCGTATGCTTCCGCTGGCGCCGCTCGGAGTCCTCGACGGTGGCGAAGTTCGCCACCGCCGGAATGGCCGGGCTCATCCCGGCCCGGTTCAGCACTGTATAGATTCGCGCCCGCACCGCCGTGTCCGTCGGCCGGTCCAGCAGCCAGTCCGTCAGCCAGTAGCGCAGGCAATACTGCCCGTAGCTCTCTTTGTAGTCGAGCATGACACAATTGGGCCGCGGTTCGCTCGCGACGGCCGGGATCTGTTCCTCCCGGAAGCCCTGCTCGATGATCTCGACCACTTCCGACGGCGGATGCCGGAAATCGACGTTGAAGTTGATGTCGCGCCGGGTCAGTTGCGGCTTGCCCGTGCGCCGGCCGAGCACGACCACCACCGACTTCATGAGCTGGCTGTTGGGAATGATGACCGTCGTCCAGTCGTTGGTCTCGATGGACGTGTGCCGCCAGCGCACCTCGCGGACGATTCCCTCCTTGCCGTCGAAGCGCACCCAGTCCCCTTCCTGGATCGAGTGATCCAGTTGCAGGATCATCCCGCCGATGACGTTGCCCAGCGTGTCCTGCAGCGACAGACCGATGACCGCCGTCACCACCGCGCTGGTGGCGATGATCCCGGTGAGATTGACGTCGGAGCGGTGCAGCACCGCCAGCAGCAGGGCCACATAGATGCAAGCCAGCAGCAGGTCCGACAGAATCGGCGGCGGCTCGAGCCGCGCCGACCGCAACACCACCCGAAAGAACAGCACCCCCGACAGATTCACGGCCGCCAGTCCCATCAGCAGCAGGTACAGGAACCGGGCAAAGCGGTATCCGCTGTCCAGCCCACCGGCCATTTCCAGCCCCGCCGCCACCAACAGCGACAGCAGGGCCAGCACGAACAGCGTCAGCGACACCGTAATCCGGCGTTTCTCGGCGGCCACGAACACCAGCATCGCCGCCGCCGCGACCAGGAACGCCGCGATGTAGATATACAGCCCACCGCCCATTCCCGCCGTCTCATGAAGTGTCTGCCAGAACTTGAGCATAATGAGGGCCTGTCTCCGCTAAAGCGTTCACAATAGCCCGTCGGACGGTGCGATCAATACTTGTTCGGAGTCGTTCGTTCGTAGTACCGGCTTCAGCCGGTTTTCGATCTCACGCGTCAATTGTGCGGGGCGGAGTTGCCGGTCGCAAGCGAGCGTGCTCCTGCTGGCCGATGTTGAACAATGAGAACCGCGGGCAGGAACGTCGATTTAACGGGGACACGCACAAGGCAATCTGCCTGGCGTGACGGCACTCGCCGTTGACGGCCTCCAACTGCCATTGTAGCGTATCACCATGCCTCGCGGGCCGGGAGATTCATGGCCATACGAGGCTGGAGCATGACATGACCGAGACTCCACCTTCCGCCGGTCATTCCATTGATTGGGACCTCTGCTGTGAACATTGTGGGTACAATCTTCGCGGGCTCGGGGCGGCGGGGCGGTGCCCGGAGTGCGGCCGGACGTATCCGCGCAGCCTCCTGGAGTTGAGCCAGAAGCTGCAATCCGGCGCATTTGCCGTGGAGGCGCTCGCGTTCGGGGCGATCTGCATCGTGTTTGCCGGCGCGTCGGACGCGGCTCTCAGTCTGGCGGCGGTTGTCACGTGCATTGCATGGAGTGGTTATGGCGCCTGCCGCCTTCGACATGTCGCGCGGTCACGATGGCCGCTGGTATGGCGATCGCTCTTCTGGACTGTGGTATTCGCGACGGCCTGGGAACTGCGTGTCTGGCGCGTGCGCATCCCGAGCCTGCCCTGGTTCGAGGTTTCGATCTATGCCTGTTTTTTCACGATCGTCCCGTGGTCATTCGAAGTCATCCGGGACTGCGTTCGCATGTCGCAGGAATTCGCAGGCCGCCGGCTACGTAACACGCTGCGCGTCGTTGAATGGTACGTGCCGGCCGGCCTGGCGCTTGTTTGGTCATGTTCGACCGTTCCTTACGTTCCGGCACTGCCGCTGTTCGTTTACGACACGGCGAACTCGCTGGCCGACATCTCGATGATCAATTTGGTGCCTTGTTGGATCATCTGGGTTGCCACGCTCTTTGTCGTTCGAAGACAATGGTCGTCTTTGGCGAGTCGGTTGCGGAATGAGGCCACCGATCCCGGGGAATCGATCCATTGACCACGACAACGGCCCACCGATGTCATTGCCCTTCTTCCCTTTCTCCCTTGTTCCTTCAACCCTACCCCAGCCCCGCCGGTATCTCATCGGGACGCCACCAACCATCCATATGCATAAGCTCGCCATCATCTTCGTTCTCGCCCTGACCACGGCCCTTTGCGCCCGCGCCGCCGAAACCGGCTTCATTGACGCCGTTCGGGCGGCCCGGGAGAAGGTCGCGGCGGCGGCGCCGGCGGATCGCCCCGCGCTGGCCGAGGAGGCGGGTTGGCCGTTTCGACGCGATTTCGCCCTCGAGTTCGACTGGGTCATGCAGGATTCATCCCTACAGTTCGGGCCGTGGCTGGGCAAATCGGCCGACGCCGATACGCTCCGCCGGATGATCGAGCGCGCGGCCGGGCAATGCGCCAGGCCGCAGCCGCTGCTCGCTGAGTTGGCGAAGCTCACGGAGGACAAAGCCCCCGGCGGCGATCCCCGCTGGCTCGAACTCTACCTCCGCGCCTGCCAGGCCCGCCGGGCCGAGCGCCTCGCCTGGCTGGCCGCCCGGTGTCCGCGAATGGTCTTCACCAAGCACGCCAATATGGGCGGCTCGCACTATGCGTACACCGAGGCCCAGTCGGACGCCCAGGCCGAGCGCAACTTCGTACCCGGCGCGGCGCTCTGCACGCTGGAAATCGCCGACGGCAGGGTCAACATCCGCACGCTGATCGACGACAAGAAGGGGGTCATCCGCGATCCGGATGTCTCCTACGACGGCAAGCGCATCCTCTTCTCCTGGAAGAAGTCCAACCACGAGGATGACTACCACCTCTATGAGATGGACGCCGCCACGGCCAGCGTCCGCCAGATCACCTCGAGCTTGGGCGTGGCGGACTATGAAGGCGCGTATCTGCCCTCCGGCGACATCATCTTCAACTCCACCCGCTGCGTGCAGATTGTCGACTGCTGGTGGACCGAGGTCAGCAATCTCTACACCTGTGCGCCCGATGGCCGCTTTTTGCGCCGGCTGAGCTTCGACCAGGTACACACGAACTATCCGACGGTGATGGACGACGGCCGGGTGATCTACACCCGCTGGGACTACAACGACCGCGGCCAGGTCTTCCCCCAGCCGCTCTACCAGATGAACCCGGACGGCACCAATCAGACCGAGTTCTACGGCAACAACTCCTGGTTCCCCACCACCATCATCCACGCCCGCGGCCTGCCGGGTTCCGGGCGGGTGGTTGCCATCCTCACCGGCCACCATTCTTACCAGGCCGGCAAACTGGCCATCATCGACCCGGCCCACGGCACGCAGGAGAATCAGGGCGTGCAGCTCATCGCCCCCGTCCGAGTCACCAAGGCTGAACGTATCGACGCCTACGGCCAGGAGGGCGAACTGTTCCAACATCCGTATCCGCTCAGCGACACACAGTTTCTCGTCTCGTACATTCCCACGGGCTGGAACGACCACAAACGCGGCCGGGCGCAGACCCGCTTCGGCGTGTATCTCATGACCATCGACGGCCAGCGCGAGCTGCTCGCGGCCGACCCGGAGATCTCCTGCAACCAGCCGATTCCGCTCATGCAGCGCACGCGCCCGGCCGTCAAATCCAGCCTCGTCGACTACACCAAGGACACCGGCACCTTCTACATCCACGATGTCTATGCCGGACCCGGCCTGCGGGGCATCGAGCGCGGCACCATCAAGCGCGTCCGCGTCGTCACCATGGCTTTCCGCGCCGCCGGCATCGGCGAGAACGGCAGCGGCGGCCCGGCCGGCGGGGCCCTCTCCAGCACGCCGCCATCCATCAACAACGGCGCCTGGGATCCCAAGACGGTTCTCGGCGACGCCCAGGTGTACGAGGACGGCTCGGCTTATTTCGAGGTCCCCGCCCGCACGCCCGTCTACTTCCAGTGCCTCGACGACAAGGGCCGGGCCATCCAGACCATGCGAAGCTGGTCCACGCTCCAGCCCGGCGAAACCAGTTCCTGTGTCGGCTGCCATGAGGAAAAGACGGCCATCTCCTACGCCAGCCGCAGCGTCACACAGGCCGCCAAGGCCGGCGTGCAGAAGCTCGTGCCGCCCTTCGGCCCGGTGCGCGGCTTCAGCTATCCGCGCGACATCCAGCCGATCCTCGACCGCCACTGCATCCAGTGCCACGACGACCGCTCGCAGCAGTGGGACCGCAACCGCCCCGCTCCGGCCGCACCCGCCGCGCCGCTCGCGCCCGGCGCCCGCGTCAAGTCCTTCAGCCTCCTCGGCGAAACCACGGTCGACGAGAAATCCAAGCGCAACTGGAGCGACTCCTACCTCGCTCTCACCCAGCGCGGCCACGCCAACCGCATGGTCAAGTGGATCGGCGCCCAGTCGGTTCCTTCCATGCTCCCGCCGATGTTTTCCGGCTCCACGCAGAGCGGCCTGCTGCCGCTGCTGGAACGCGGCCACTACGACGTGAAAGTTTCCCGCGACGAATACGAACGCCTCGCCTGCTGGATCGACCTGCTCATTCCCTACTGCGGCGACTACACGGAGGCCGCCGCGTGGACGGAGAAGGAAAAGGCCAAATACCAGCACTTCCTCGACAAGCGCCGGCGGCTTGAGGCCGAGGACCGGGAAAATATCAAGGCGCTGCTGGCAAAGTGAGCAAGTAGGGCCAGCGTCCTCGCTGGCCTTCCTGAAGCGTTACCCGTTTTGGTGCCCATGGCCAGCGAGGACGCTGGCCCTACTTTGCCGGCTCATCCGAGAAACGCCCGGTAATCGCTGTGGTTCAGTTATCTCCGTGCGCGGGTCGAAGGGCATCGCGTCTACTTCCGAGGACTGTCGCATTTCTTCGCAACCCGGACGGCCGCTTTGAGATTCGGCCCCTGGCCGATGCGATTAACACGGGCATCGGCCAAGCCGCTGCGAACGGCATCGAGACTGGCCGGATTCTCATAGAGCCATGCCTCGCCGTCGGGAATGATCCGCACGACTCGGATGCTGGCTTGGCCATCCTCGACGTTTTCTACAGTGACGGTTTGGTTGGCGAAGTCGCGTCCAAGCGTGAGGCGGCCTCTGCTGTCGGTGTGCTTTACAGGGGGCATGGGCGTGACCTCCAGATACAGGATCGGCTGCGGTGGGAGCGCGGTCAAGCGAGAACATCCCGTACGCCCTCGCCTCATCGACCGGGCGGCTTATCGTCACAGACACTCGCCCCGCATTACGGCTCATTGCTTGGCCTCGTCACCGGCGGCGGGACGATCGGCGTGTGGACATCCGGCCAGATCTGCTGGCGGTGCTTGCGCAGCGCGTCCAGTGCTTCCGACTCGGAAGCGTAAGACAGGTTGCCAAGCGCCCGCAGCGCCCGCGAGCGGGCCGCGCGGGCAAGCTGCTGGTCGGCGACGCAATCGATCAGGAACCGCATGATCGGCCGGGATTCCTGGAATCGGCCGATGGCTTTGATGATCTGCTCGTCGGACAGGCCGGGCGCCAACTTTCGCAGCCGGGGGAGGTCCAGCAGGGCGGAGTTCGCCTCGACCAAGTCGTGCATGTATTTGGGATATGGGTTCCCGTCGCGCTGAGATGCACGCTGCGCCACAACCTTGTCGTCGGCCAGCACTCTCAGCCCCCGCTCCATAAGCACGTCCGCGGGTAAGGCCGGCTCCGGTGGTAACCTATACTCGAACCGGTGGCGATTGAAGGCGAGTTCTTCGGCCAGATTGCCCAGTGTGGAATCTCGGGCGACGCAACCCAATCCGAGCAGAATCGGCGTCTGGTCGTCGAGCCGCGCACGGAGCAACGCCTGCGATTTTTCCGTCGCCGTGTGCGCCAGGCCATACAGCCCATGTGCCTGGAGCACGGGGCTCTTCTCGGCCACAAGCAACTCAAAATGTTCCTGCTTGCCGGCTTCCAGAACGGACCTGGCGTCCTCGAGCCATGAGCCTTCGCGACCACCGTAGCCCGCGATCCCAATATAGACGTCGTCATTGGCGCCGCGCGTCTCCTCGTCCGTGCGGCAGGAGTTCACGATTTCCTGCATCGCCCGCGGATACGCGGCGAGCGGTGGAGGTGGGGCCGCCGCAAGTGCAGGCGTGCCCAGTGCCAGCGCGAGACTGAAGATGATGCGCGCCAGTGACATTCTACCCTTTGTACAGGCTCCGACTGGCGGTTGTTGCGAGCCGCCGGCAGCCCGTATGGGCCGAATCCTGTGCGTAGATCGAAGAGTTGGCGTCTGATTCTCGGAGATTGCCGGATCATTGACCTGTGGTGAGAAATGGCATTCCACACTCCGGGCATCGGTCCCGGCTGGCGCGAAGGTCGTAGCCGCAGGTCAGGCACAGGCCGAGCCTGGCGGCATGCAGTCTTCGCCGCACGAGGATGAACCAGCGCGCGGGCAGCGCCGCCGTGATCACGGCGATCAGCCAATGCGGCAGGAAGAAGAGCGAGCAGTCGGTCAGACCGTAGCCGTCTGGCGTAGGTATCGGGCCGTAGCCGAGCATTCCTTGGTTCAGTGACGATGAGAAATCGATCGGCTCGCCCATGTGTTTGATGTGTGCAAGCGTGCTTATGTAGTTCAAAGGTCCGCCTGTCGCATAGTAGACGCGACCCTGATGCGACCCCACACATTGGTACTTGTGCCACACATCCCACTGAAGCGGAGAGGACCACGACGTCGTACCTACAATCGGATCGAACCCGCCGCCCACATGGGCCTCATCCAAAACCCAATAACTTCGGCCCCACAGCGTCAGCGTCGACACAAGGAGCAGCATCGACAGGACGGAAAGGCTTGCAAGAGACTTGCGGCCCGCGAGAGTTCGGTCTGACACCGATCTGCGTCTGGCTTCACGTCGGATGGGGTACATAAAGAGCCACCGCGCGGGCAGGTATGCCGTCACGAAGATGATAAGCCAGAAAGGAAGCTCGATGGTCTGCCCAATCTGCAAGCGATAGACGGGGCCGGTGGGGCAATGCTCCTCATGAAGTTGAGCCGCCCACGACCACTCACCAGGTATCGGAAGGGCGGGCTGAACGTGGGGTGGCGGCAGGCACATGCGCCAGAGCAGAAAGAACAGACACACTCCGAGCGACACGGCCGTCGGGAAGTTGCGTCTCCATTTCACGCGATCATTCTAACCCGCCCACATGTTCAAAGCACGCCAAAGTCAGAACTCCGCATTCCCCGGCGTTCTCGGGAACGGGATCACGTCGCGAATGTTGGCCATGCCCGTCGCGTAGATGATCGTGCGCTCAAAACCCAGGCCAAAGCCGGCGTGGGGGACGGTGCCGTAGCG
>JBIOJL010000176.1:0-11643 GCA_044450885.1 Tepidisphaerales bacterium | reverse complement strand
TGTCATAGGCCGCCCCGCACCAGGCCGCCACGACTGAACCGGGTCCGCAGACGGCCCAGGTCTTGGGAAACTGGTCGGGCTTGGGGGCCACGGCCATCAGGGGCGATTGGGGGATTTCAATCCACGTATTGGCCGGGGCGTTGCGTATCCTGTCCAGAAGCGCACTTGCGATTGAGGGCTGTACGGTCGGCTTGTCCGATGACAATGGTGCTGGCATTCCCGCAAACACCATACTCGGAAAAACCAGCATCGCCAGCAGTTGAAGTTTCATGTGCGTTCTCCGTGCCAGGGATACCATCGATGGCGAAGATCATTCCGCGTTCATCGCCACCCGCATCCCGCAACGATCCAGACCCTTGCCCTCAGTGCGATCTTCGATGGGAGGAATAGTGACACCCATGACGAACATGGGCGGGCGGCTGCCCCAGGTAGCGCCGCGGAGGGTGTAGTTCCTGCCCGTATCGCCATCGCCGGCGTCGGCATTGGCGCTTCGACATGGTTCCCACATCAGTCCATTGATGTCGTACAGGCCCCAGGCATTGGGTTTTTTGAGGCCGACGGCGTGCATGGTCCCGCCCATGTTCTCGCGATACCAGCAATAATCGCCCAGCTTGGTCTCGTCGTCGCCCCAGAAGAACCTGGTGTTGGCACCCGACCGGCAGGCGTTCTCCCATTGCGCATCGGTGGGCAGGTGAATGCTCTTGCGGGTTGTCTTGGAAGCCTTCTGGCAGAAATCCACGGCATCCCGCCAGGTCACATTGTTGACCGGGAGATCCTTGCCCTTGACGGCGCTGGGGTTGTTGCCCATGACCTGGGCGTATTGGGCCTGGGTCACCTTGTACACGGCCAAATAGTAGGGCTGGGCGATGGTCACCTCGCGCTGTGCGCCGGGGCCGCCCATCATGAACCTGCCCGCGGGGATCAGGACGAACTTGATTGGGACGCGGTTGCCCAGGTCAACGAGGATCTGCTTCTGCAGCCCCAGGGCCTTGGCCGTCTCATCTTGCCGCCGGGCGGCCTCGACGGGGTCGAACGGCCAGGCCATGTAAACCGGAGCGGCCTTGGATGCGGGCTGGGAGGTGGGCGACACAGGCCCGCGCGCCTGGGTCAAGGCAACCTGCGGCATTGCGGCGATGGCCAGCAGCATCCCGCACGCGACAAGGCGCACCTCGACGAACATTGCAGGTTTCATCTGGTTCACTCCTTCTGTTCGTTGATGCTCTCCACCCGCATCCAGTTCCCGCGGTCAATTCCAGTCGAGGCGACTTTGGTTCTGCATACCCAACCCGCGTGTACCTGCGCCGTTGTACGACCCGGAGTTCTGAAGTCAATCCCCGTCGGGCTCCCAGAAGCCGCCGACCACGTCCCGTGGCATCGGGATTGGGCCGCACAGCGTTCTTGTCGGCGATTCCAGACGACGAGCAGGAGTCAGCCACTCTCGTCGCAGACGCTGGCCTTATTGTGCGATGAGTGTGACCAGTTCGCCAGGTTGCAGCGGAAGGGTGAGTTTGCCATCGGTCATGGTCGCCGAGCCGGCAGGCACAAACCGCTGGGTGAGATTGGAGCGGAACACGTTGAAGGCAATGGTTCCCTTGCCGGCCAGTGGTGCGACCTCCCAGGTTACATTCAAGGTCGTGGCCGGATGCCATTTGCTGATCCTGGTGTCTGGTCCGACGCCGCACAGGCTGACCATGCCCATGGACCAGCCACCGTCAGAACGGCGCGCCGCAACGGCATTCAGCCAGGGTTTTTGACCGTAAGTGTAAACCAGATCGCCGCCCGGCTGCGCCTGCAGCGGATGGATGCGTGAACCGTTGGGAAATGCGGCCCGCACTTGCCGGAGCCAATCATATTTCAAATGGCGGAAGATGCGCTGTTGCTTGAGATCGTAGACCATCAGTTTTGTGGCGTTGTCGCGGTCCGTGGTCACATCGGGGCTGTCGAAGAACCCGATGAAATACACCCAGTGCGTCACGCCGCAGTTCAGGTCATTCATGAAACGGGCAGTAATTGTGGCGGCCCGGTTGGCATCTGCCTCGCCCTCATTGCCGACATCGGCCGCCTCGGTCATCCAATACTGCTTGTCCGTGCCGGCAATGATCTTGGGGAAACTGGGTGTGGCCGCCATATTGTAACTGTGCGTAGCGATGCCCCGAAGAGCGGCCCAAGCTGCTGGGTCTGCCTTGATCCCGGCAATGGCGCGTAACGCCGAATCATCGCCGTTGGCCCATTCCGGAGCGATGATCTGCACATCCTTGAGCTCGCCCGCATCCAGTTCCTGTCGCAGCACGCGCACGGCTTCCGCCAGTTGCTCGGGCTTGAAACCATCCGGTTCATTGGCGATGCCGGTGACGTTGATGTGGATGCCGCGTTCGGCTTTCACATCATGAATGAAGTCCTTCAACTTCCGGGCATATTCAGACATCGGTTCGGTGGGCGGCTTCTCGCCGCGTGCCGGTGCCAGCAGCAAAGTGGTCACCCCGCGTTTCCGGGCATCGGCAATGATGCCGCTGTCAACATAGGTCTTGTAGAACTCCGCCTTCATTTGCGCAGCGGTGCGAGCGGCGTCAGTTCCGACCCAGAGGCGAAGCACATTCATGTGCAGATCGCCAAACACCCGGTCGAACATTTCGGCTCGGGCCGAGTCTGGCATACTGGTTTTGCGCAGCCCGGCGCTGCTCATGCTGCAACCGAAGCCCTCCAGAGTCTGAGCAGGCTGGGTGGCGACGGTCAGCGTGACGGAGCGACTTGCGGTCGGGTCGGCGACACTGTGCAAAGTGGTGCCGAGCGCCAGCACGCTCACGATCATTCGGACGAGATTTGTATTGACGACTCGAATCGGGGTCATTGTTCCAGCTTAACTCAACCGGCCGCAAGAGGCCATCCTCGGGCCTCGCGACCTCGCGGGATGTCGGCCGGCGGGGCGATGGCCCTGGCCAGCAGGCCATGGGTCAGGGCGTTGAACCGGCATTTACGCTTGCCGGCCGCCGTGCGCGGCCCGCAGATCCGCGAACCGTTCAGCCGGCTGGCCTGGCGCTGGGCCTCGGTCCGGGGTGCCGGGATCTTCGGCGGATCCGTGAACAGCTCTGCGAGGCGATTCGGGGGAGGTGAGATCATCAGCATGCTCCAGGTACTCGGGGCGGCGTCCAGCCGCCACCTACGATCATCTTAACAAATGGCCAGGGGCGTTTGTCAACTCGGACTCATTTCGAAAGCGCTTGCGGAACATAGATCCGGCATCCGTCCCGCATCCGTCCCCCATCAAATCGCCGGGTCAGCGGCCCGCTGCCCAGGCCCCAAAGCTGCCCGGGGTACCCGGGACCCGGACAGCGTCGCCCGGCGCTCGATGCTGCGGTCGCAGTTGCCATGCCCCGTGCTCACCTTCCGCGGCCTTCGTCCGCCGGACGGCGGGCAACTCGCTCGACCTTCCTCCATTCGGCCACGCCAGAGATCATCGACGCCGCCCTGCTGCCGATCTTGTTCATGGACGCACGGGGCCGGCCAACCATGGCCAACCGCGGCAAAAGCAGACTCGACTGCCGGTTGCGGTATAATCGCCCGATCATGCCTTCAGCCCGCTACCCCACGATCTGGTTGTCTCTCATCAGTCTTCTGCTCACCCCGCGACCGGCCCCGGCGGCCGATGGTCCGATGCCCCTGGTCAGCATCAACGCGGCCAGGGACCTGGGCCCGGTACCCCGCCGGCTGTTCGGCACCAACCTCCGCCAGAACATGGAGCAGGACGACCGGATCCGCACATTCCTCCGGGATACGGGGATCACCCTCTTCCGTTATCCCGACAGCATCGACCAGGGCTACACCTGGGACTGGGCGGCGGGCGGGGTCATGGTCCAGGACGGTCAGCCTCTGATCTCGAAGCTCGCCCGCTTCGATACCGCTCTGGACCTGGCCCGCGGGCTCAAGGCCGAGATGTTCTTCACGCTCAAGGTTCACGGCTCTTCTCCGCAGGAAGCCGCCCGCACGGTCACCGAAGCCCGCAAACGGGGGTTCGGCGGATCCTGCTGGTGCTTCGGCAACGAGCCTTATTTCAAGGGCGACAAGCACTACATCCCCAGGGAGGCGTACGTCGAACTGGTCAACAGCTACGCCCCGGCCATGAAACAGGCCGATCCCGACATCCGCCTGGGCATCGCGTGGGGTGGGCCCTGGATCGAAGAGAATTCGGACAAGGGCCGCGACAGCTTCGTCCTCCGGAACACTGCGCGCTGGGTGGATTTTGTCGACTTCCACTTCTACACCGGGCGCTGGGAGAAAGCTTCGGGCATCGAACCCAAGAAGATCATGGCCGGGTCGCTGCTCGTGGCCCAGGACACGCGCAAGTTCCGCGAGATCTTTCAGCGCGAGGCACCCGAGAAAGCTGAGCGGATCGAGGTCCACTGCTGGGAGTGGAACGGCCCGCCGTGGCCCGAGGTCGGTGGGATCCAGACGCTGGCCACGGCCCTGTTCGCGGCCGATGCTCTGGGCGAAATGGCCCGGTGCGGGGTGAAGGCCGCCATCCAGTACAACCTGCAGGAGCACGCCTGCGGCCTGATCCCGGGCTGGGAGCAGGATCGGACGGGTTCCTGGCCCACGGAACCCTGGAACGGCAAGACCATCCGCCCGCTCGCCTACGCGATACACCTCTGGAGCCGGGAGATGGGCCCGGTCCTCGTGGACAGCAAGGTCAGCAACGTGGGAAGTTACTCCACCAAAGACTGGCACACGCTGGTCAATTACCAGGGTGAAGTTCCGCTGCTCGCCACACACGCCACGCGCAGTGAAGATGGCAAGTCCCTCCGGCTCCTGGTGGTCAATCGCGACGAGAAACAGGCGATCGAAGCCCGGGTGGCGATCGAGGGTTTTGTGCCCAGCGCCCAGGCCGAGGTCCTGACGCTGAACGGGCCCAGCGCCCTCAGCCACAACGACGTGGCCAACCGCCAGCCGGCGTACCACTCATTCCGCGATGCCCCCGAGCCGATCGTGCGACTGACGCGAGCACTCTACTCTGTCTCCGGAGCCGTGTTCCAATACCCGTTCCCCGCCCACTCGGCGACGGTCATCCGTCTGCAGGCCCGGTAGCCGCTGTTCCCGGCCTGCGCCGGCTTCGCCGACCGGCCGCCGGGCTTCCGACTGGGGAGCGGCGGTGGACGGACGCCGGGATCCCGGTGCGGACCGGGTTGTGGAGGCGGGTGGGGGTGACGCGGTCGACGGGCGGCGAGCGCCGGCCAATAGCCCTGATGTTTTGGCAGAAGTCATCCGATCATCTCGATGTCCATGTAGTCCTTATGTCAGCTTACTCATGATGTTCGTGAATCTCGTTGCGCTGACCGGACGCTCCGCAATCAGTCTTCCATCGTAGATAATGCTGAACACGCCATCGGGCGTCGGAAGCTCCCTTGATGCCTTGGCGCTCCTGATTCGAACCACTTTCGGCTTCAGCCCCAGGGCTCGGGCCGCCTGCGAAATCCTCTCCACCGACTTGACGACATAAGGGCACTGATCGGCAGCCAGGATCGTGAGGCCCCTTTTGTACCTCTTCAATGCTCGCTCCCTGTCGACGATGAAACGGGGATCAGGCGCTGTTGCCTTGAATTTCTTGACGAGCCGTTCGTACGGAGGGTTGCTCTCCACCGGGACAAAACCCGACTTGATGAACAAACCGCTTCCTGCCATG
This sequence comes from Tepidisphaerales bacterium, assembly GCA_044450885.1. Classification (GTDB taxonomy): domain Bacteria; phylum Planctomycetota; class Phycisphaerae; order Tepidisphaerales; family Tepidisphaeraceae; genus JANYKD01. Next base: position 5,969 of record JBIOJL010000176.1, on the reverse strand, counting down.
AAACTATCTGAACTTGTGACCACTGCGACCCCCCGGCACTTGCTCTTCTTCGCGTCCCTCAGACAACTATCCAGCAGGAGAGCGCCGAGTCCTTTCCCCTTCTGCTTAAAGACCATCAAGCAATGGATGACAAGGTAACCCTCCGCCTCGACGGGTCTCCACGCATGACTGCCAGGGGCATACTCGATCATCCCGATATCGCCGAATTCGCGTGAGCGGAGCACCTTGTACCTGAGGCCTTCCGCGTAGCGCTTCTTGAGCCAATCAGACTTGCGACGATGTCCCTCGTTCTTGGCAGCCTTGTTGCCGCAGATAGTGCATGCGCCGATGTTGTCCGCATTGGTATCGACGATTTCGTACTCTCTCATACTGATCCTCCGCCCGGTCTTGCCAGGCTGCGTTGCTGCAGCCTATGAGTATCATAACAGTTAAGTGAGCGACAGCGGCGTGTCGCCCTAACAGTGTCCGGGCCGAGTCGGCGTCTTGGGTAATCCAGCGACCCGCCGACGAGCCTACTGCTCGCGGGCCCTGGCCAGCCACATTTCGCCTTCCAGCCGCACGTATTTGGCTTCCAGCGTGTCAAGCTGTCCGGCGACCCCGGCTCTGAAGCGACTCTCCGCCAGCTTTTCGAGATCCTGGACCTGTCGCACATATCCTTCGAGAAAAGCCACGCGATCGGCCGTGGCCTCGGGCACATCGAAATGGGCCTGGGCCTGACGTCTGGCCCATTCCGCGCTCAGGGATAAGGGGACCAGGCCCTGCTTGTATTGCTCGACCACAAGTTTGTAGCCCTGGTCGGCGACCTCAAGCCTCTCGCGAGCCAGCTTGGCGGCCGGCGTGTCCGGGGCCTGGTTCTTCGCGGGCTGGGGCGCGGCCGCCAGCACGACGAAGACGGTCAGCAGGGAAAGGCCGACGAGCAACGACGATTTCAGAAGGGTCTGTTTGGAATACATGATGCTTCCTCGTGGGGTTGGAGAAGATCAAGCCCAGGCAGCTTGAGTATGGAGGGCAGCATACCACTGGGCAGTGACCTTTCGCACGGAAATCCGTCTCGGACGAAAGACACCCGGTTGGCCGACGATGCGCGGACGCCGACGCGCGTACAATGATCTCAATGAAGAACGCCGCTGCAGACCGATGTGCTTCTTCCAGGAGACCAGCCATGCCCCGCTCGCGGTACCTCGCCCTATTCTTGGCCATGTCGCTTTCGTGCCTTTCCCGAGGTGACGCCACCAAAGACGACGCGAAGTCGATTGACGGCACCTGGCTGCCATCGGCCGCTGAACTCGGGGGCGAGAAGTTTCCCGAGGAACTTCGAAAGACCTTAAAACTGGTCATCGGCGACGGCAAGTACACGGTCACCGCGGGCAAGGAGACCGACCGGGGTACCGTCAAGCTGGACCCGTCGGCGAAACCCAGGGTGCTCGATATTACGGGCACCGATGGACCCAACAGGGGGAAGACGATCCTCGCCATCTACGAGAAGACTGAAGACACGTTGCGAATCTGCTACGACCTCAGCGGCGGCGCACGGCCCACCGAGTTCAAGACCAAAAAGGGCACTCAGCAGTTCCTCGTCACCTACGATCGCAAGAAGCCATGACGTTCACAGGATTTGTGCGAGCCGGGGAATCGCAAACCCCCCGGGCCGGGGCCATAATAATCCTGGAACCTGCCGCACACTCAGACGTCGAACCTTTGCCGCCTCTTTACCCGGAGACCCGCCCACATGCGTCATCTTGCCACTCTGATTCTGATGCTGCTTCTGGTCACATTCTTTGCAGTACCTCAGCGTTCCGCTCGTTCCGAAGGCGACGTCAGGCGCGCCGAGATCCCGGAGGTGAAAGTCTCGCTGGCGGTCGTGGAGAGAGGGCGTCAGAGCACCGGGTCCCCGCTCCACATGATCATCGAGAACGTCTCAAAACAGCCTCAAAGCCACTTCGACGAGTGGAATTCCTGGGGCTACGGCAATGTCACCCTCGACTGGACCGATGCCCAGGGTCACACCGGGACCGTCACCAAGGTTCCTGGCGCATGGACGAGAAACGGCCCGACGACCACCATCCTGCAACCGGGCGAGGCCCTTGTCCGCGAGGTCTCGTTCGACCCCAAACTGTGGCAGGGCTGGCCCGCCATCACCAACTTCACTACGCTCACGCTCAAGGCAGGCTACCGGTCCACGGGCGAGCCCCAAGTCTCTAACTCGGCAGCCGGGTGGACCGGTACGGTCAACTCCAAAGAACGCACGGTCATCGTCTGGCAGCCCGCTGCCCGCTGATCTCAGTCCCGGAACCCCACGGCCATCTCGAAGCGTCCCGAGGAAAGCTGTCGGAGGCGGATGCCGTCCCGCTCGCTGGTCTGGAACAAGGTTCTCTTCTTTGTGGCAGGGCCGATCCTGGCCCTCGCCGTGTACGATGTGGCCGCACCCTGGCTCTTCCACCTGAAATACGGATCACCGAAGTATAACCCTACGGGTTTCAGGTATGAGGTCCAACCTCACAGCCTGCAATGCGGATACGACTTGCGGGCCACGCCTTACCGGTGCCCGGAATGTGGGTCGGATGTGCCGCAGCCCCCGGTATGCATCATTCCCCCCAAGACCGAAGAGATTCCGACGTCGCCCGCTCCCGACTGATGCGGTTCGGACAATTTCAGCACCCATAGCGCCCGCGTCATCGAGCTCGCCTCCCAGGTCTCCAGAACTTCCTTGCGACGCCGTTCACGACGGCGTTCTTTGAACGATTGCATCGGAAGACCTGCTGCTTCAGTGGTCCGGTGTCACGAAGGGTCGGATATGAGAAAGGAACCAGCGGCCGACATCGAAAAGGACTGGTACCGTACACCTACGATACCAAGGATCCTTGGTACGATGCTTCCAACGGAACCGAGCGATGAAGATATCCTCCAGGGCATTCGAACGTGGCTCGAACTGCTCGCAAACGATGAGTACCCTGCGGCAATGAAGGCCGTATGCTTTCGATCACCAGAAACGGCGGACTCTTTCAAGACAAGGGTCGAGGGATTCTTTGGAGCCAACCGTTCCGCAAGGGTGGCTCGACCCACAGAAGAGATCTTACGCCGTAGCGAGATCCACCGCGCGGGGATCCCAGCCGATTGCAGAGCGGTTGTTGGCTTCTTCATCCCCCTGTTGAACGGATTGGGGATCTGGACGACGTTCTTGATACGCTCTCAGAGCGGCGGCGCGTTCTTCGAGTTCGAGATTCTCCACCTTTGACAAACACCGCGGCTGCCGCAGATGATCGACGATCTGCCTGGCCGCCGGGATGCCGCCATGTCCGCGGGTCTCGGGAAAGGGGGCACCGTCCGCCGGGGGGCGTGGCGGAGGTGCCGGCGGAAGAAACTCAGCCGGCGCCTGGGCCGGCCGAAAGCATCATACCCCTGCCGACGAGGGCGTCGGCAGCACTTATTCTTTGTAAGCTTCGAGAATCCGCGCGATGACCTGCGAGGTGCTGCGGCCGTCAATGAGCGGGGCCAGGGCGATCTTGCCGCCGTAGGATTCGACGATCTGCCAGCCGACCACCTGCTCCTTGGTGTAGTCGGCACCCTTGACGAGCACGTCGGGCTTGAGCTTCTCCAGCAGTGGAATCGGCGTGTCATCGTCGAACTTGATGAGGTAGTCGATGCTTTCCAGTTCCTCGAGCACCGAGATGCGGTCGTCCTCGGGGATGATGGGGCGCTTGGGGCCTTTGAGCTTCTGGATCGAGCCGTCGCTGTTGACGGCCACCACGAGGATGTCGCCCTGCCGCTTGGCAAAACGGAAATACTCGACATGGCCGAGGTGGACGATGTCGAAGCAGCCGTTGGTGAAAACGATGCGCCGGCCAGCGGCGCGGTGGCGCTGAAGCTCGGGCAGGAGTTGTTCCAAGGTGCGCTGCTTGCCGACGCGCTCGCGATGCTCGGCCAGCAGGTCGTGGATGATCTCCTCGGGCGTAATGGGGACGCAGCCGAATTTCTCCACTTCCAAGCCACCGGCGATGTTGCCCAGGGCGACGGCATCGGACCAGCTCGCGCCGGCGGCGCGGGCCACGGCGACCATCGCCAGGACCATGTCCCCGGCGCCGGTGACGTCGAAGACCTGCCGCGGGCGGGTGGAGAGCATGCGGCGCTGGCCGTCGGAAGTGGCCAGGAACGCGCCGTGCTTGTCGAGCGTGAGAATGACGGCTTCGAGCTCAAGGTGTTTCAGCAGCCACTCGGCGGCCGGGCCGAAATGTTCGGGGATGCGAACGGGCAGCCCGGTGGAGCGCTCGGCCTCGGTGCGGTTGAGCTTGAGGGCAGTGGCGCCGAAATACTTGGAGAAGTCCGAGAGATTGGCCGGATCGACGATCACCGGAACGCCGCGGTCGCGGGCGAGTTCGATGATCCGCCGGGTGGCGGCCATGGTGAGCACACCCTTGTGATAGTCTTCGAGGCACAGGACCTGGGCGTCGGCCAAGGCCGCGGCAACGGCGGCGATGACGCGCTCGGCCGAGGCGTCGTCGATGGGCGAGTGTTTTTCGATGTCCAGGCGGAGCATCTGCTGCGGGTGGCGGTGCTGGGCCGAGCCGACCAGGCGCATCTTCACGACGGTCGGACGATCGGCGCATTCGATGACACCGCCGACGTCGGCATTGCACGCGAGCATGCGATTCCGCACCTCGGCGGCGGCCTCATCGCGTCCAAGCACGCCGACGACACGGACGCGGGCTTTGAGGGCTGCCAGATCGGCCAGGACAGAGCCCGCGCCGCCGAGGCGGTATTCCTCGTTCTGGAAATGAAGGATGGGCACGGGCGCCTCGGGACTGAGGCGCTCGGCGTTGCCGAAGATGTAGCGGTCGAGCATGAGGTCGCCGACGAGGACGATCTTCGTCTCCGGCAGGTTGGCGACGAGGTCGATCAGGCTGCTGGACATGAGGGGGATTGTAATGGGCGGGAGGAAAGATGCGATACGGTCACTGGTCATTTGTCACTTGTCATTTGTCACTGGTCACTTGTCATTTGTACTCGTCGTCGGCGAAATGGAAATTTGTTTTTGTCCTGCAAGTTTCCTTGCAAAATAGAAACTGATTTCTAAAATGCAAGAATGATCCTTCGGCGAATGGGTGACATCGTGCGGCAGAGGCTTGCTGGGTACCCGGTCGCGGCACTGGTCGGGCCGCGCCAATGCGGCAAGACCACATTGGCGCAGGCGCTCGGTGGCGCGTACTTTGACCTCGAGCAAGAACAGGAGCGGCTGCGGCTCAATCTCGAATGGGAGTCACTCGCCGCGGGCAGGCGACTGGTGATTCTCGACGAGGCGCAAGCCGCTCCCGAGGTTCTTCCCAGACTTCGCGGCACGATCGACGAAGACCGCAAACGCACCGGCCGGTTCCTTCTACTCGGCTCCGTCACGCCTGCTCTGATGAGCCCGGTGTCGGAATCTCTGGCCGGGCGTCTGGCCCTGATCGAATTGACGCCGCTGGTCCGCACGGAGTTGCCCGATGTACCATTGCGACAGTTGTGGTGCTACGGCGGATATCCTGAAGGCGGGATACTGCACTCCAAACGGTTCCCGCGATGGCAACACGACTATCTCGGCCTTCTCACCCAGCGAGACCTCCCGGCATGGGGCCTGTCTGCCGCGCCGCAGGTTACCCATCGCCTGCTGAAGATGCTGGCGGCCGTACACGGACAAGCATGGAACGCGTCGCAACTCGGCCAGAGCCTCGGGCTTTCCTACCACACCGTAAATCATTACCTGGATTACCTTGTCGGCGCGTTCCTGATCCGCCGGTTGCCGCCCTATTTCGTAAACCTTGGCAAGCGCGTCGTCAAGAGTCCGAAAGTTTACTGGCGTGACAGCGGCCTGCTGCATGCGGTGCTGAACGTCACCGCCGAAGAAGACCTGCTCGACCAGCCATGGATCGGAGCGAGTTGGGAAGGCTTCGTCATCGAACAGGTACTGGCCGCGATACAACAACTGGATGTGCAGG
>JBIOJL010000175.1:0-11647 GCA_044450885.1 Tepidisphaerales bacterium | reverse complement strand
TTCCACCCCCGCCCAGCCCACTTGGCCTCAGTTCCGCGGCCCCGGCTCACGCGGGGTCTCCGACGCCGCCGGCCTGCCCACCACCTGGTCCACCACCCAGAACGTCGCCTGGTCCGTCGACGTTCCCGGCCTGGGCTGGTCCTCCCCCGTCGTCTGGGGCGACCGCATCTTCCTCACCACCGCCCTCAAGGACGGCGGCGACGAGAAAGCCGACATGGGCCTCTACATCGGCAAGAACCGCGGCGGCGCCAACCACACCTGGTTCGTCTACTGCTTCGACCTCGCCACCGGCAAACGCCTCTGGCAACACGAAGTCCTCCGCGGCCTGCCGCGCGACATCCACCTCAAGAACAGCTACGCCACCGAAACCCCCGTCACCGACGGCCAGCGCGTCTACGCCTACCTCGGCCAGGCCGGCCAGTCTGCCTCGACTTCGACGGCAAACGCCTCTGGTCCACGAAGATCGGCCCCTTCAACTTCCGCTGGGGCTGGGGCTCCGCCGCGTCCCCGATTCTCCACAAGGACCGCATCTACCTCGTCAGCGACAACGAGGAAGGGGCGTTCCTCCTTGCCCTCGACGCGGCCACCGGCCGGGAACTCTGGCGCAAGCCCCGCGAGAAGGAATCCAACTGGTGTACCCCGCTGCTCTGGGAGAACGACAAGCGCACCGAACTCGTCGTCCCCGCCAGCACCCGCGTCATCTCCTACGACCTCGACGGCAACGAGCTCTGGAGCCTCAAGGGCATGTCCAGCATCACCATCGCCACGCCCTACGCCGCGAACGGCCTGCTGTATCTCTCGTCCGGCTACGTCGGCGACAAGCTCCGTCCCCTTTATGCCATCCGCCCCGGCGCCGCCGGCGACATCTCCCTGAAGACCGCCCAGGACCACAACGACTTCATCGCTTGGTCCAGCCCCACCATCGCCCCCTACAACCCCACCACGCTCGTCTACGACAAGTACCTATACGTTCTGCACGACCGCGGCTTTGTCGTCTGCTACGACGCCCTCACCGGCCGCGAGGTCTACCCCCGCCAGCGCCTCGAAATCGGCGGCCAGGGCGGCTTCACCGCCTCCCCCTGGGCCTGCGACGGTAAGGTCTATTGCCTCAGCGAATCCGGCCTGACCACCGTCATCAGCGCCGGCCCCGAGTTCAAAGTCCTCGCCAGCAACGCCCTCGACGACACCTGCATGTCCACCCCCGCCATCACCCCCGACAGCTTCATCATCCGCACCGCCGGGAAACTGTATCGAATCAAGAACGCCGCGCCGCCGAAGTAACGCGCCCCTTTGGACTGCGTTGGCTCGACACCGCTTTCCCTTCACCGTCAAGACCGGGTTTCCGTGCTCTCTGGAGACAACGCAACGGACCATTAGCCGCGAAGACCCAAAGGCGCGAAGACGGACGCGAAGAGAATCGTCTTCTTCGCGTCTGTCTTCGCGGCATCGCGCCTTCGCGGCGCATTCCTTATCACCTTCCCTCGGCAGTGGGCATCCGCCCGTTTCAACATGTCCTGTCAGCTATCTACGGACCATCGGGCCATGTTCCTCAAGCACTTCGGTATGCCGATGCGTTCGCAGTTCTCTGACAACATCGGCTGGTGAATTGTTTACAGATAATGTAAACCATCTGAACCACCCCTCGATCGCGGGCTTTGCCCGGGAGACCAGTCATGTCGATATGCAACAGAATCTACGCGGCCGCCGCGCGGCAACGGCTGCCGGTGGCGTCCGTATCCGCCTTGATCCTCTTCGGCGTCTGCCTCGCCGCGCTCGCGGCCGACGCGCCGCCCAAGCTCATCGCCAACGGCGACTTCTCGGCCGCGGCCGGCGAGAAACCACAGCAGTGGGAAACCTCCGGCGACACCAACGCCGTGACCCAGAATCTGCGCATCGCCCGCGATGCGGCCGGGAAACCGTGTGCGGAACTGGTCTGCACCCGCTGCGACGCCGGCGCTCCTGCGGCCCACGCCATGCTCGCCCAGGTCGGCGTCCTCCGTCTGGCCAAGGGGCAGACCTACGAATTCTCCTGCCGCCTCCGCAGCGAAGGCCTCGCCGGCGGCGCCGTCTCCGTCGCCATCAGCGACACCAAAGCCTGGGCCAACTGCGGCCTGGAAGGCCAGTCCCCCGTCGGACCCGAATGGCGCACGTTCCGCCGCATCTTCCGCGCCACCCGCGATGTCGGCCCGGCCAACCGCCTCCAGATCTGGTTCACCGAACCCGGCACGCTCTGGGTTGCCGACGTGCGCCTCGTCGAATCCCGCCCGGAGGATGTCGAATTCACCGAGGTGGTGCCGCCGACCGGCGCGAAAAAACCTCCTGCCCAACGGCTCGTTCGAGGTCGGCCCGGCCGGCTGGACCTCCATGGGCACCGGCCTCGGCTGGGGCGATCTCCATCGCCTCCATGGAGCCATCGAATCCACCGGCGGCCAGCATGGCCGCAACTTCCTGCGGATTCCCCTCGGTGGCGGCCAGACGCCCGTCTTGTCCTTCGACTATTACGAGCCCGTCGTGAAGCGGGAACTGCGCCCCCTGGCCGCCAGCCGCGGCTGGATTCGCGTCGACAAGGGCGAGGCATACACGCTGTCGTGTTTCATGCGCGCCAGCAAAGACGCCACGCCCGCGCTCCTCGGCGCTCGCGCCAAAGACCCGGCCGGCGCGTCGCGCGATCACAACCTGGCCGTGAAGCTCACGACCGAATGGAAACGCTATGCGCTCACCTTCCGCCCGCAGCAGCGTTATGTGTTCGTCTACACCGGCCCGGATCTGCCCGAAGAGCAGCGCGTCGACGTCGATCTGGACTCCGTCCAACTGGAAAAGGGGACAGACGCCACCACCTTCACACCGCCCGGCACCCTGGAATTCGGCATCGAGCCCGCCGCTTCGGGCGGGATATTCTTCGACAACGAAGACCGTTCGCTCATCCTCCGCGCGGCCAACCATGGTGATGCCGCGGCCAAACTGACCGTCCATCTCTCGGCGACCGACTACCTCGACGCCCCGGCCGCTCTGCCCGACCAGTCGCTGGAAATCCCGGCCCGGTCGAACGTGCAGCGCCCGGTGAAACTCCCGCCCGACTGGCGCGGCTATTATCGCATCGTCGCCTCGGCCGATGGCGGCGTGCAGCCCTTGCCCACCGATGTGCGCCTGGCCATCGTCCCGCGCCGCACCGGCGCCGACTCGGTCCTCGGCGTCAACCACGCCTTTGTCTCCACTGACCTGATCCGCCTGGCCGCAAAGGCCGGCGTGACCTGGTATCGCGACTGGTCGCTCAAGTGGCAGCACATCGAGCCGTCCAAGGGCCAATACCGCTGGGAAGCCGGCGATGCCCAGATCGACCGCGTCCTTCGCGAACGGGCGTTCGTCCTGCCGCTGTTGCCGCCGTTCCCTTCCGCCAACTGGTCGAGCGAAGCCCCGGCCGGACTGCCCACAACAGGCTACCCCGGCGTGCGCATCCGTCAGGCGTTTGGCCCCAGGGATCCCACAGAACTCGCCGGCTTCATCTCCCAGGCGGTCTCGCGCTACAAGGACCGCATCCACATCTGGGATTTCCTCAACGAGCCGATCTACACCGACTACTCCCTGCCCGCCGACCCCACGAACCGCTACGGCGGCCGGAAGTATTCGCCCGCCGATTACGTGGCGCTGCTGGAGGTGGCCGCCACCGCCATGCGCAAAGCCGACCCCACCTGCAAGGTCATCGGCGGCATCGGCAGCGGCCCCACTCACCTGACGCGGCAAGTCATCGACGCCGGCATTCTCAAGCAAATCGACATCTTCAACCTGCACATGTATCCCGGCCTCCGCGCCCCGGAGACCTTTGCCGCCGATATGGCCAAGCTGCTGGCCATGATGGATGCCCACGGCGGCCGCAAGCCCATCTGGATCACCGAGTTCGCCTACTACGGCGCCGACGACCTCTCCCGCCGGCCATTCCAGCCGGCCGACAACTCCTGGGCCGAAGCCCGCCTGCTCGACAGCGAGCGCCAGTGCGCCGACTATACCGTCCGTTTCTTTGTGGTGTCGCTCGCCCGCAGCGTGCAGAAGGTCTTCCTCCACGCCGGTTCCAACGGCAAGGCCAACGAGGCCGATGTGGACTGCCCGCTGCTGGTCCACGGCACCCCCCGCAAACTCCTGCCCGCCCTGGCCGTCCTCACCGAGTTGCTGGGGCCCGCCCCAACCTGCGTCGGCGAGCGCAACCTGACCGGCCCGGACTGCTGCGTTGCCTTTGAAACCCCCGAGCGCTCCATCCTCGTCTTCTGGCAGACAACCGGCGATGGCAGCAAACCCACCCTCCCCGCCGGCCCCGGCCTGACCTGGCTCGACACCATGGGCCGCAAACTGCCCGGCCCGCCGGCGAAACTGTCGAGTTCGCCGGTCTATCTCCTCGCCCCGGCCGGTAAGGCGAAGGAACTGTTGCGCTGACGGGTCCACGACCGTTGTTGGCAGGGGCTGACGCGGCTTTCGCCCCGTAGGCGATAGATCTTAGCCCACGCCGTAACTCGTGGGTGAAAATGGGTAAGCCACAAATCCAGCCCCGCAGGGGCGACACCAGCGTTCTTGCGCCCCTACGAGGCTGGCATCAACTGAGGGCCCTTACCCTCATGGCTTGCGCCATGGGCTAACATGTGTCGCCCCTTCCGGGGCTGATGCAGCCCGTCCAGGCCGCCTCAACGGCGGTCGTGGACCCTACGCTGACCGGCGGACGGCGCGGTGTTATACTTGTTGCCAACATGGATACCCCATCATCAGGTCAGTCTGATATTGGCGATCCCGGGCCAGCCGACGACTCCGGGAATCATTCGTTCGAGGAAGGAACCCCCGCGGCGAGCGAAGACGGCCGACCACTTCACTGGGTGACAGCGGCCTGTTACGTCAACATATACCGGGCCCACATCGCCCGCATCCGGCTGGAGGCCTGCGGGATTCCCTGCTACCTGGACAATGAGAATCTGGTCGGGCTCGACTGGTACTACGCGAGCGCAGTTGGCGGGGCCAAACTGAACGTGCCGGAAGAGGAGTTCGCCGAGGCGAGAGAAGCCCTGATCCCCGATGTCATGGAACCCGAGATGGACACTTCGCCCGATCCGCCGGGCGGCGCGGTGATGCGATGCATCCGCTGCCGCTCGATGGATGTCTACCGCCAGCCGGCGCTGCACCGGGTCTTCCTGCTCGTATTGCTCGGCGTCGAGTTCTTGCCGCTCGTGGCGCTCTGGATCCTGGCGCTGCTGGTGTATCCGTCGTGGGCCACGCTCTTCTTCGTCAAGCCGGCCTGGAAGTGCCTGGAATGCGGCTGTGAATGGGACCCAACGGGCGGCTTTCCCGTGACCCTCAAGGCCATCCCCGTGTCGGAGGTCGAGCAGAAGACGTAATCGCCGCGTCCCGGCGGTGAATCAATGAGACGCCGCTTGTATTCCATCTTGTTCGCTGCTTCCCTGCTCTATTTGACAGTGCTGGTCATCTGTTGGGTGCGGGACTACCAGCCCGTCAATCTGCAGGAACTCGGAAACTTCCATTTCGACCAACTCGCCGGCCGGCTGGAAGATGTTCCGGAGAAGATCCGCGAGCTGGATGGCAGGCGTGTCGTTTTGGATGGCATCATGTACCTCGGCCAACCCGACCCGAAGTTCGATTTCATCCTGATGGACTCGTTCGAGGAATTCTCCGATCCGCGCATCCAGCATCTGGTTTTTGCCAAGGCTCGGACTGCACGGGCTGCCAGCGTGCGTCCCGGGCGCGTGCAGGTGTTCGGTACGCTGCATGTGCAGCCGATCGGAACATCGTCGCTGTTCAGGATGGATGTCGATCGCGTGCAGCCCCTGGGATCACCTCCCTTCAACCCGCTGACGCGCCTGACGTCTTGGGACTGGGTCAAACTGGCCAGCGCCGTCGTGCTGCTGGGCTGCTGGATTAAGCGTCAATGGTTGAAAGGGCGCGAGCCCGATCCCGCGTATCTCAGGTTTCCGGCCCTGGTGTGTATCTTCGGCATCATCCTGTCGCTGCTTGCGTGCATGGCTCTGATGGCGCTCTGGGTGCGGAGCTACTGGTACGCGGAATACCTCTACCACGCGATCCCTGAGAAGAGTGGATCGGTTGAGACGGAAATCACGCCGTCCACTGTCTATGGAGCATCCCAGCGATGCGGTCTGGTGCAGTTCCAGTATTTCAGCAACACCCTCGTTCACATCTGGGCACCTAGCGCTGCGGGCCCGTGGTTTTTGGGCGGTATTGCGATAACGGATGATAGCGGCCGTTCCGGATCACTCGGCCCGGGCGAAGGTCCCGGATGGCACGAACCCCAGCGCAGCTTCTTGCAGTTTAGCCGTGGCACAGAGATCTACCCTGGCCGTGCCGGCCTGTGGGGACGCCTCCCTGGCGTCGGCCGCTTCGTGACCGTTCCCCACTGGTTCCTCATCCTGCTGACCCTCGCCTTTCCCGCGTCGGTATACTGGCGGGCGCGGCGCAAACGACGCCGAAAGCAACGCCGTATCGCGCTCGGCCTCTGCCCCATGTGCGGCTATGACCTCCGCGCCTCGCCCGACCGGTGCCCGGAGTGCGGAACCGCCACCCCAGCCCGCGCGGGCCAGTGCTGACTCGCCGCCACGCCCAGCGACTGCCCGGAACGACACGTCATCGGGTATCCGCTCAACCAACGTCGCGGTACAATACCCGGGTCTGACCATCGGAGAATGGTTGTGCGTTGGGTCATGGTCATCATCGTCTGGCTTTCGCTCGCCATGGCAGCGGCGTGGTCGGCCCTCTGGATCAGGAGCCACTGTGCATCCGATCTCATCGAGTTCTCCTCCCCGTACGGGTTCTCAGTCGCAGGGACATGCCGGGGCGGCGTCATTCTCCTGACTCAGCCCTTCGCCACGCCAAGCCCCTGGCAGTGGCATCGGGCGAAGTTCGGCGATCCGCCCCAGCCCTTTCAGGCAGCATTCGGACCTGGAGAACCCACTTGGTTCGGCATCAGGCACGGATCGTACTTCACCAGCATGGCGCACAACGCGTACGCCATCGTGATTCCCATGTGGCTGTTTGTCGCGGCGTCCAGCCTTCCCGCCGCCGGGATTCTGCTCTTTACCCATGGGCCAAAGCTGATTGCCCACCCGCGCGGACGAGGTTTCGAGCCCATCGTCCGCTCGGCCAATGTGAATCCGGGCAACTCCCAATCCGCGTTGCCCCCGCACCTCCACATCAGGATTCCCGATCCGAGTTCTGGCAAATAGTCCAAAATGTGGCAGGATAGTACATGCATTCGACGTTTTGCCCGCTGACCGGTGGTCCTTGGCCGGCGGGGTGCGTTGCGTTTTCTGGCCAACAACCAGAGCGCCGATGAGAGGAGAACACATGAAAACCCGCGCCAGACATGCCGCGCCAATCGAGGCCCTCGAGCACCGCACCCTCCTCGCCGCCGATTTCTCTCTCGCGGCCATTCCGGACACGCAGTACCTCGTCGAGGTGCCCGGCGCGCCGATGCTCAACGCCCAGACCGACTGGATCCTCAACAACGCCGCGGCCGCCAATATCCGCTTCGCCACCCAGGAGGGCGACCTGCTCCGTCGCGGCTACAGCGACTACCAGGCCGCCCAGGCCCACGCGGCGTTTGCGAAGCTGGATGCCACCGTCCCCTACACGCTCGACATCGGCAACCACGACTACGACAACCAGTTCGACGACCTCGACCGGCACATCAGTTCCGCCAACTTCACCTCGTGGTTCGGCGACGCCCACTATCAGTCCATCGCCATCAGCGGCTTCGGCGGATCATCACTCGATCAGCGCAACCGCTACCAGATGTTCTCGGTCGATGGCCAGCAGTACATGGTGCTCAGCCTGGAGTGGGAAGCCCCGGATTCGACGATCGCCTGGGCTCAGGGCGTCATCAACTCCCACCGGCAGATTCCGGTCATTCTGACCACGCACGAATATCTCAACGCCAGCGGCCGCACCAGCGGGCCGCTGGATCCTCTCGGCAACGACGGCAACGGCATCTTCACGAAACTAGTGTATCCCAACCCGCAGATATTCCTGGTGCTGAGCGGCCACACCGGCGCAATCCGCTTGCAGACCTCGACGAACTCGACCGGATCGACCGTCATCGAGACCGTGGGCGACGACCAGGGCAAGGGATATATGCAGTTGTTCACTTTCTCTCCCAACAACAACACCATCAAGATCACGACCTATTCTCCCAGTTCGTTGCTATCGGATACCAGCCTCGGACAAACCACGTACGCGTTCAATTTCTCCACTCGATTCAGTTTCGCCACCGGGAAGATCGCCAACGATGACACGTTTGCCGCGCCGCAGAACACGGCGATCGCCGGAAATGTGCTGGCCAACGATGCCGGCAGCGGCCTGGCGATTGCCTCGTCCACCAGTCCGGCCCACGGCACGCTGACCTGGAACCAGCCGACGCCGGGTGCGTTCACCTACACGCCGAACACTGGCTATCACGGGAACGACGCGTTCACCTATACGCTCAGCGGCGGCAACACGGCGACGGTCTTATTGCAGGTCAACTCCGCGCCGGTAGCGGCCGCCGACTGGGTCATGATCCCGGAAAGCAAATCCGTCACCATCAATGTCGTCGCCAACGACTCCGATCCCGACGGCGACGCCCTGACGCCGATTCTCACCAGTCTGCCGGCCCATGGCGCGGTCTACGCCGATGCAACGGGGACACTCACCTACACGCCCGACCCCAAGTACGTCGGCCCCGACAGCTTCACCTACAAAGCCAGCGACGGCAAGGCCGTCAGCGCCCCGGCGACGGTCAGCGTCAGCGTGCAGCCGGCCCCGCCAATCTACAACTATCCGGTTGCGGAGACGACGGTGAGCGGGACCAGGGCAAACAGCTACGCGAGTCTCCAGGCGACGGATGGCGCGCTGGAAACCATCGCCGAAAACAGTTCCAACATCCTCGACCAGCGCTGGCAGTTCAATGTGGCCGCCGGCACCGAAGTCACCGTCTGCATGAACGCCTGGCGGGCCAGCGGGGCGGATGAGTATGCCCTGGCGTACTCAACCAACGGCACCACATGGAGCAGCATGACCCAGATTGTGCCGAGGTCTTCCCTGGCTATCACCCGCATCGCCACTCCCATCCCAGGCGGCGCTGGCGCCGACCCGGCCGAGCCCTACCAGATGTGGCTGCTGCCGGCCAACACCCAGGGAACGGTCTGGATCAGGGCTACGCAAACCACCAAGCCATACACGGGTCCGTCTGCGCTGGCCGTCGACGAACTGTTCATCCGTTCGGGGGTGCCGGCCGGCTTCCAATTCACCGGCACAACGGCCGCGCCGGTGCTGCAGGTGTCGGCCGGGACGGTCACGCTGGCGGACGACCTGGGCAGCGTCCGGCCCAACTGCACGGTGCGCGTGCTGGGTGGAAACCTGACGGCCGCAACGACGCAGCACTGGACCAGCCTGGAGTTGTCCGGCGGTGGCAAACTGAATGTGTCGGGAAACGCCGCGCTGTTCAGCGGCACCCTGTCGATCGCCAGCGGCTCGGTGCTCGATCTGGCCGGCGGCACGATGGTTCTTTCGTATGCCGCGTCGAGCCCGGTGGACACGGTGCGGCAGTACATCCAGGTCGGGAAGCTCATCGCGACCGGCGTCTCCAATGCAACGCTCGCCCAGGTGGACAACGCAACCGTTCATCAGACGGTGTGGAACAACGTGCCGCTCGGAAACGGCGCCAACTTCAAACAGGTGCTGGTCAAACGAGTGCCGATCGGGGACACGAACATGGACGGCCAGGTGACGGCGGCCGACTATCTCAACATCATCGCCAACATGGGCCGGGCCGGCGCGCAATGGCTGGATGGCGACCTGGACCACGACGGCGTGGTGACGGTAAACGATCTGGCGGCCGTGAGCGCGAATCTCGGCGCCGGCAACTTCGCCGCCGGGCCGGCATTGGAGGCGGACTCCTCCGCCGCGCCGGCGCTGGCCGCGTCGGTGAAGAAGAACGAGCCGGTGCATGCCGCACCTGCCACGCTTCACGCGGCCCGGAAACCGGTTCGGAGTTCACGCTTGAGCGCGCTTCAGCGTGTCTTCCGGGCGTCTTTACGGAAAGACACGCTGAAGCGTGAACTCCGAACGAACTCCGAACGTACTCCGAAGGAACCCCGAAGGCAGGCCAGCGAGGACGCCGGCCCTACTTGAAGGTGATCCATGAACGCGACCCTCCGTCCCAAGACCGTCAGCGAGTCGGCCCTCCACGATCAGACGGCCATCGTCTTCCCCAACGACCTCAATTCCCTGGGCACGCTCTTCGGCGGGCGGGTGCTGGAACAGGCCGACCGCGTCGCCGCAGTCGTCGCCAAGCGGCACTCGGAGCGCGTCTGTGTTACGCTGGGCATCGACTCGGTGCGCTTTCTGGCGCCGGCGCGCCACGGCGACATCCTGGTCTTTCAGGCCGCCGTCAACCGCGTCTGGCGCACCAGCATGGAGGTGGGACTGCGGGTCTTCGCCGAGGATTTCAAAACGCTGGGGCGCCACCACATCTTCTCGGCCTATTTCACCTTCGTGGCCCTGGACGACGCGCTGCATCCGGTCGAGATCGCCCAGGTCGTGCCGGAGACCGAAGAGGAGCAGCGTCGCTATCGCCAGGCGGACCAGCGCCGCCAGGCGCGCCTGATCGCCCGCGTGCCGTGAATAGGTTCAGCCGCCGGCCTTCGCTATCGGCTTCCACACATCGGTGATCGTTCGGGCCGTCGCAGCATGGCCGGCGTGCGGGAGGTGGTAGAGGTCTTCGAGGGTCCGCAGCACCGAGTAGTGGTTGATCCGCTCGGCGTACGCACCCGGCCGGACCATGGGGCCGAAGAACACCGTGGGGATCTGGTTGCCGGCCGAGTCGTCGTCCTCGTCCCAGGTGACAATCAGCAGACTGTTGTGCGTCTTGGCCCATTGAACGTACTTGCTCAGGTGGGCCTTGAGCCACGCATCGCCCGCTTGGATGCTGCCGTCGTGCATGTCGTTTTGCAGGTTCGGAACCACGAAGCTGACGCGCGGCAGCGAACGGAAATCCGTCGGAAACGCGGTGAGCGGCAGATTCAGCGAGGCCGGGACATTGGTGAAGTTCACCCAGGGGTTGTGTTTGCGGGCGTAGTTACCGGCCGTGGAGACCCCCGAGCCCGTGGCCGGCAGGTTCTCGGAATACCCGGCGAAAGTGTAGGCGGCCGCAAGCAACTGGCTGGCGAGATTGGCGGTGTGAAAGGTGTGCGGCGTGGAGTCGTCGGTGATGCCCTGGGTTCCGCCGGAAAACAGGGCCAGATAGTTCGGCTCGCTGGGATGGGTCACGGCGTACGATTGGCTGAACGAGGCGCCGTTCCGGGCGAGCGCGTTGATGTACGGGGCGGCCGGTGAACCGATCACCTGGGCGTACGCGTGGTTCTCCTCGACGACCACGACGATGTGGTCGGGCAAGGGCAGCGCCGAAAGGTGGCAGCGGTCTTCCAGTGGTTCCAGTGAGTGATTCATGCGTGCTCAGCCGTTCTTTGCCGGCGCATCGACAACTGTCGGGCTTTTCGTTCCGGGTGCCACGGCTTGTCTACTGCAAGCCGTGCTTCGCGGTCACGTTCGTAGTACCGCCTTCAGGCGGCTCTTCAGACCGCCTGAAGGCGGTACTACGAACAGC
>JBIOJL010000174.1:0-11663 GCA_044450885.1 Tepidisphaerales bacterium | reverse complement strand
GCTCTACTGGAACGGGGGCGACTACATTGCCCTCGGGCCCTCGGGTGCATCGCACGTGCAGGGGTGGCGCTGGACGAACCAGGCGCACCTGGGCGAGTGGGAATCGGCCGTCGACCGGGACCGCGTGCCCGCCACCAACGTGGAATCGCTCACGCCGCGGCAGCGCGCCGGCGAACTGGCCATGCTGCAACTCCGCCTGGCGCGGGGGATCGACTTCGCCGATTTCCTGGCCCGCACCGGCGTGGATGCACGCCGGCGATTCGCCGCCGCGATCGAGCAATTGGCAAGGGCGGGGCTCATCGACCGTGACGAACGCGGTATCCGCATGACCGAGCGCGGGCTTGAGGTTGCGGACGGCATCGCGGGCGAGTTCATCACGGAATGACCTTCCGTGGCGGGGAACCGCGATCGTCGATCGCGGCTGCAATACATGTCGGGCCAGTGAAATTTCGTTCACCCTCATCATCCGCGATCCCGATGGAAGGCGGCCTGCCGACGGCATTATCGGCCGCGGAACGCCTCGTTTGTAGAACCACCCGCCATGCAACCTAAACCGCACCGCCACACCCGACGATACAGCGGTTAGAGGTGCGATGGTGTCGCACGTTTGCCGGAACCGCCCAACCGGTGCAGTCCGCCCGGTTTGCCTGTGTTGCCGACATATCGTACGTCCATCGGATGGACGGCCTTGGACCGGAGCAGTGAGCCTATGTTGTCGTTTCTGAAGAAATGTCTGCGACCGAAACCCAACCCCATCGGTGCCGACTTCGGATCGGACACGATCAAACTCGCCCAGGTCGCGCGAGCCGACAACGACTGGAAGCTGGTCGCGGCCGCCAGCATCGACGTGCCCGCGCACGTGCGTCACGACATGCCCGCGAAGATGGCTTTCCTGGCACAGTCCGTGCGCGAACTCGTCGCCCAGGGAGGATTCATCGGCCGCGATGCCATCATCGCCCTGCCGGCGGCCTCGATGTACATCCAGCATCTCCGCCTTCCCAAGATGGACGAAGAGACCCTCAGGAAGTCGATCCCCTGGGAAGCGCGCGGCAAACTGCCCATCGATCCCGCCGCCGCCGTGCTGCGCCACCACGTCGCCGGCGAGGTGTTCCAGGACCATGAGCCCAAGGACGAAGTCATCGTCATGGCCGCGGGCCGCGATGTGGTCTCGGGCTACCTCAACATGGCCGCCAGGGCGAAGTTGGACGTAATCGGCATGAACGTCGAACCCCGCGCCATCGTCGACTGCTTCGGGCATGTGTACCGAAGAAAGGGCGACGCGGAGATGACCAACTGTTTCATCGACATCGGGTTTTCGAGCACCCGGGTGGTGATCGCCAACGGCGCGCACATTCTCTTTGCCCGGTCGATCCCGAGCGGCGGCGATCATCTCTCGAGGGCGGTGGCGGCCGCCCTGCAGATCGACCTGGAACAGGCCCGGCAAATCCGCTGGCGGCTTGCCGCAAGCCAGCCGGCGAGCAGCGAGAGACAGAAGAAACAGGAAGTCGAATCCGAGGCGAATCCGCCGCTCGTCCAGGAGGCCGGCGGCGACGTTCGCGTGTGCGAGCCCGCGCAACAGACCGCGGCCGCCTGCCGCTCGCCGCAGGCGGAGTTGATCGAACGGGCCATGCTCGATCCCCTTCGGCGGCTCGTCGAGGAAATCGACTTCTGCCGGCGTTACTACGAGGCATCGTTCCCGAACCGGCCCATCGGCCGGCTGGTTTTCGTGGGCGGCGAGGCGAAACAGCGATGGACCTGCCAGCAGATCGCCCAGGAACTGGGCATCGCGGCACAGGTCGGTGATCCCCTGGTGCGGATGGGGCGAATCAGCGACATCGGTCCGGAGAGCGGCATCGACCGCCGGCAGCCCCAGCCCAACTGGGCCGTCGCCATCGGACTGAGCATGGGCCCGGTGGCGCCAAGCGAGGCCGAAATTCTTCAGACGGCGGCACGAACGGAGGAATGAACCAATGGCACACGACAATCAACTCAGCTTTCTCCCCGAAGACTATCTGGAAAAGAAGTCGCAGCGCCGCGCCAGCATCATTTGCGGCCTGCTGTTCCTCTGCGTGATGGGGGGACTGGGATCGGCATTCTGGCTTTCCGAGCAGGCCACGCACCAGTTGGAGAAGGAAGATTCCCTGGTCCAGCAACAGTATGTCAACGAGGCCCGCCAGATCCAGCAGGTCAAGGAGATGCAGAGCAAGCAGAGACACATGGCCCACCAGGCGGAAATCACCGCGTCGCTGCTGGAACGCGTCCCCAGGAGCTTCCTGCTCGCCGAGTTCACCAACCTGCTGCCGGCCGGGGTTTCGCTGCTGGACATGACGCTGGATTCGAAGCTGACCGTCAAGCCTGCCGTCGAGGCGCCCAAGACGGCGTTCGAGCAGAAGAAGGCGGCCAAGGCGCCCCCGAGGGAGCCGGGTACGGCGCTGCCGGAGCCGAAGAAATACGACGTGACCATCAAGCTCGTGGGCATTGCCACCAATGACGGCAACGTCGCCGAATACCTCAAGAAGCTGTCGCAGTCGAGACTGCTGAAGGACGTGAACCTGAACTTCACCGAGCCGGCCTTGCTGGACAAGCAGCCGGTGCGGAAATTCGAGATGGAGATGAGCCTCAATCCGGCGGCCGATGCGCAGCAGATCGCGCCGCCCGCGGGCTCGCGGGTGGCGGATGTGAGCGTGGAGAAATAGCGCCTGGCGCAGGAGATGCAACATGAAGATCGGAATGTTTCTATTCGTGACGCTGATGATCGGGCTGCTGGGATGCGGCTACTACTTCGTCTTCAAGCCGGCCACGGACAAGCGGCTGGCCCGGCAGGCGGAAATGGAAACCAAGCGCAAGGACCTGACCGACCTGCGCACCGCGACGGTCGGGATTTCCGACCTGGAGCGGAAGATTGACGAAGTCCAGAAGGCGATCAAGTTTTTCGAGAGCAAGCTGCCCCAGGAAAAGGAGATCGACACGGTGCTCCGCGAAGTCTGGAAGATGGCCGAGCGCAACAACCTGACAACCAAGACCATCAAAACGCTCAAGAGCGAGCGGCTCGCGGGCTACTCCGAGCAGCCGGTGCAGATCGGGCTTATGGGCGATTTCCGCGGCTTCTATGCCTTTCTCCTGGAGCTGGAGAAACTGTCGCGAATCACCCGCATCACCCAGATGAAGCTCGAGAAGATTTCCAACCAGGAGGGCCAGATGACGGCGAACATGACCCTCTCGATCTACTTCGAGTCGGACGGCGCGTCGCGCACAGCTGTTGCCGTGCCTTGAGCCGGCGTACACCGCAGGCACGCAAACGCAGGAGCACACCATGAATGACCAAGAAGACAAGGCTGAGAACGCGAACGAGAACGCGAACGCGAACGTTGACGAGAGCGCCGCCGAGGAGTTTCCGGGTGGCGAGGAGACCATCGAGACCGGCTTCGAAGCCGTGGCCGAGCACTCGCCCCAGAAGTCGGCCCTGCTGCTTCTGCTGCTGATCGTTCTGGTTGGCGGCGGAGGGATCTACTTCATGCACGTGAAGTCCGGCCCCACTCCCGCCCAGGCCAGCCCGGAATCACGCGACGCCCAGCAGACCGTCAGCGAATTCCTCACTGACGGCGGGAAGAACATCAGCCAGATGAAGGACACGCTGCGAAACACCGAAAAGGTCGTGCAGGGTTTTCTGCAGTACCCGACGATGACCCAGGTCAAGCTCGAGGAACTCAAGACCAACCCCTTCGAGTTCGAGAAACCCAAGCCCGTGAAACCCACCGAAGACCCCGCCGAGATAGCCCGCCAGGAGGCTGCCGAAAAGGCCCGTCTCGCCGCCATCGAGAAGGAAAAGCAGGAGATTCGCACGGCCGCCAGACAACTGCAGCTCCAGTCGATCCTCTATTCCGACAACCGCGGAACGTGCATGATCGGCAGCCGGGCCTACACCCAGGGCAAGCAGGTCAACGGATTCACGATCGAGGAGATCGGACGGACGTTCGTGGTCGTCAGCAGGAAAGGGACACTCGCGGAGAAGCCCTACGTCTTCAAGCTGACGATGCAGCAGCCTGAGTGACGGGGCAAGGAAGGGACGAGCATGTTCGGCAAACGATCCAGCACGGCCAAGGCGGTCCTCGACGTCGGCGACGTCGACGGCGCGGAGTCCGACCTCCAGCCGGAGGCGATCTGGACTCCGACCGCCGCCCGCGCCCGCCGCAGCATCGAGCAGCTCCTGCTCGAGCGCGGCCAGGTCAACGAGGAGCAGCTCACCCAGGCGCGTTCCGTGCAGAGCCAGACGCCCGGCAAGAGCCTGGCGCAGATCCTGCTCACCATGAACGCGGCCAGCGAGGCCCAGATCCTCTCGGCGCTGGCCGAGACGCTCAACCTCGCCTTCGAGACGCCGGAAAGATCGACCATCGATGCCGAGTCCTTCGCCCTCCTCGACGTCGATTTCATCCGCAAGAACGCGGTGATGCCGCTCCGCTTCGAGGGCAAGGCCCTGGTCATCGGCATGACCGATCCGACCAACGTGTTCCTCTTCGACGAGGTCAAACGCAAGCTCCGCCGCGATTGCCGCATGGTGGTGATCACGCCGGCCGACATCAACCGCATCGTCGAGCAGATCACCAACGGGACCAGCGACGTCCACATCGAAGAGATCATCAAGGAGATGGGCGAGGAGGACCTGCAGGTCGTCAAGGAGGCCAAGGACGACGTCGCCGACCTGGAGAAGTCCGGCCACGAAGCGCCGGTCATCAAGTTCGTCAACTCGCTGATCCACCATGCCGTCACCCAGGGCGCCTCGGACATCCATATCGAGCCCAAGGAGAAGGACCTGAAGATCCGCTTCCGCATCGACGGCGTGCTCTTCGAGGCCCTCAACCCGCCGCACAAGATGCATGCGTCCATCGTCGCGCGCCTGAAGATCATGGCCAACCTGGACATCGCCGAACGGCGCCTGCCCCAGGACGGCCGCATCCGCGCGATCATGCACGACCGCAAGATCGACCTGCGCATGAGCACGCTGCCCACCGCCCACGGCGAGAAGGTGGTCATGCGCATCCTCGACAACCGCTCGATCAACGTGGCGCTCGATGACCTCGGTTTCTCCGAAAACCATCTGACCATCTGGAAGAACCAGATCGACCAGCCGCACGGCATCCTGCTGGTGACCGGCCCGACGGGCTCGGGCAAGACCACCACGCTTTACTCCTCGCTCCGCTGCCTCGACGGCAACAAGCTCAACATCTCCACGGTCGAGGATCCGATCGAGTATCACCTCGGGCAGGCCAACCAGGTGCAGGTCCACGAGAAGATCGGCATGAGTTTCTCCATCGCCCTGCGGGCGCTGCTGCGGCAGGACCCCGACGTGGTCATGCTCGGCGAAATCCGCGATCCGGAAACGGCGCGAATCGCGGTGCAGGCGGCCCTCACCGGCCACCTGGTGCTGAGCACCCTCCACACCAACGACGCTCCGTCGTCCATCACCCGGCTCATCAACATCGGCGTCGAGCCCTACCTCATCTCCTCCGCCGTCAACGCCATCCTGGCCCAGCGCCTGGTCCGCCGCATCTGCCAGCACTGCAAGACGACCTATGTTCCGACCGAGGAAATGCGCGAGTTCCTGAAGATGCAGGGATACGACCACAAAGAGTTCTTCAAGGGCGCGGGCTGCGACCGCTGCCGCCGCACCGGCTATACGGGCCGGGCGGGCATCCACGAAATGCTGGTGATGGACGACCAGCTCCGCGACATGGTCACCAGCAATCCCGACGTCACCCAGCTCCGCAAGATCTGCCGCGAGCGGGGCCTGACCAGCCTTCGCCAGGACGGCTTCGAAAAAGTCCTCAAGGGCATCACCACGGTCGACGAAATTCTCAGGGTCACGGAGAACGCGAACTGAAATGGAGAGTCATCGATGAGCATTCTCAACGACATGCTTCGCAACGCGGTCAGCGCCAAGGCGTCCGACGTACACATCAACGTCGGGCTGCCGCCCATGTTCCGCATCCACACCGTCCTCAAGCCGTCTGACTTCCCCATCGTCACTCCCGAGGGCGCGCTGCGCCTGCTCAAGGAAATGGTCACCGACAAGCGCATCGCCGAGTTCGAGGAGCTGCGCGACATCGACTTCTCCTACGAGATCGCCGGGCTGGGGCGCTTCCGCGTCAACGCCCACTACCAGCGCAACACCATCGCCATCTCCTTCCGAACCATCAACGACAAGATCCCGGCCATCGAGGAGCTGCACCTGCCGGAGATCGTGCAGAAACTCACCTACCTGCCGCGCGGGCTGGTCCTGGTCACGGGCGTCACCGGTTCGGGCAAGAGCACCACGCTGGCCTCCATGATCGACGACATCAACAAGCGGGAGCAGGGACACATCATCACCCTCGAAGACCCCATCGAATACATGTTCGTCTCGCACAAATGCACCATCGAGCAGCGCGAGGTCGGCTCGGACGTGCCCAACTTCGCCTCGGGCCTGCGCCACGCCCTGCGCCAGGACCCCGACACCATCCTCGTCGGCGAAATGCGCGACCTGGAGACCACCAGCGCCGCCATGACCGCCGCCGAGACCGGCCACCTCGTGCTCAGCACCCTGCACACCAACAGCGCCCCGCAGACGATCGAGCGCATCATCGACATCTACCCGGCCGACCAGCAGAACCAGATCCGCTCGATGCTGGCCAACACGCTGCAGGCGGTCATTTCCCAGATGCTCTTCCGCCGCGTCGACCAGCCGGGCATGGTGCCGGCGATGGAGATCATGCTCTGCACTCCGGCCGTGCGCAACTGCATCCGCGAAAACCGCATCTTCGAGATTCCCAACGCGATCGAGACCAACAAGGCCCTGGGCATGACGACGCTCGATACGTCGATCCGCCAGTTGTTCGTGAACGGCTTCATCAGCCGGGAGGACGCCATCGCCATGGCCCAGCATCCGGAGAAACTTGACCGGCAACTGGCCGCCTGAGCCCGACCGAGATGAGAAGGGAACGCCATGCCGACTTATAAGTTCGAAGTCAAAGCAGCCGATGGGGCCGTCCGCCAGGGCGTGCTCCAGGCGCCGAACCTCGCGGCCGCCTCGCAGCAACTCCGCAGCCGCGGCGGCTACATCATGGCCCTGATGCCGGTGGACGGCGGCGGCAAGCGCAAGGGCCTCTCGCAAGTCAGCATCAGCCTCGGCCCGGGCATGAAGGACGTCCACAACTTCACCTCCCAGCTCGCGGTCATGATCCGCGCCGGCATCTCCATCCGGGCGGCGGTCGAGGGCATTTCCGAGCAGACGCCAAACGCCAAGTTCAAGGAGATGCTGATCCAGGTCAAGAAAGACCTGGAGTCGGGCAAGCAGTTCTCGGAAGCCATCATGCGCTATCCGAAAATCTTCTCGCCCCTCTACGTCAACATGGTCAAGGCATCCGAGCTCTCGGGCGGCTTCTCGCGCATGCTCGACCGCATCGCCGTCTACCTCGCCCAGCAGATCGAAACCCGCGGGCAGGTCGTCGGCGCCATGATCTATCCCGGCATCATCGGCTCGATGGCCGTCTTCACCACCGTGTTCCTGCTGACCTTCGTCCTGCCGCGCTTCATGGTCATCTTCGCCGGCAAGGAAGCCGTGCTGCCGGCGCCGACGCGCATGCTGCTGGCGTTGTCCAACTTCATGGTGAACTACTGGTACGTGCTGATCGTCGCCGTGACCGCCGGGATCTGGGGCTCTTTCATGATGCTGCAGACGACCTGGGGCCGGCTCTGGTGGGACAAGATGAAGCTCACCATACCGCTGTTCAAGAAGATGTTCCGCGCGCTCTACATCAACCGCTCGCTGCACACCATGGGACAGCTCATCAACGCGGGCGTGCCCATGCTGGACACGCTGGCGATCACCGCGGAGATTTCCGGCAATTCGCTCTACCGCCGCATGTGGCGGGCCGTGTACACGTCGGTGAAACAGGGCAAGAAGATCTCCGCTCCCCTGCAGAAGAGCCCCCTGCTGCCGCGCGCCGTGGTGCAGATGATCGGCGCCGGCGAAGAGTCGGGCAAACTCGGCGAGGTGCTCGACGAGGTCTCCGAGTACTACGCCCGCGAGCTGCGCGCCACCATCAAGGGCGTGACCGCCATGATCGAACCGCTGATGATCGTCGCCATGGGCTCGGTCGTCGGCTTCATCGCCATGTCGATCATCCTGCCGATCTTCAAGCTGTCGCAACTGGTCAAATAACTCGCGCGGCCATTCCGCCGGGAGGGCCGCACTCCGTGCGGCCGCGGTCGTGCGGAAGCACGACCCTCCCAAGCCAGATCACAGCATGTGACCCATTTTGGTCTTTTTGGTCTCAAGATATGCCTTGTTGTCCGGCCCCGGCTCGATCTTCAGGGGTACCTGATCGACGATCGTCAGGCCGTAGCCGTCCAGACCGTAGATTTTCTTAGGATTGTTGGTCATCAGACGTATCTTCTTGAGCCCGAGGTGGCGGAGGATCTGCGAGCCGATGCCGTAGTCGCGCTTGTCGGCCGGGAAGCCTAGTTTCAAATTCGCCTCGACGGTGTCCAGACCCTGCTCCTGTAGCGCATACGCGTGCAGTTTGTTCTTCAGCCCGATCCCGCGGCCCTCCTGGCGGAGGTAGATGAGCACGCCCGTGCCGGCGTCGGCGATGGCCTGCATCGCCGCATCGAGCTGCAGCCCGCAGTCGCACCGGCCGGAACCAAACACGTCGCCGGTGAGGCACTCGGAATGGACGCGGACGAGCACCGGTTCCTCGTGCTCGGCAATAGTGCCGTCTTCGCGCGGCTCGCCCACGCCGCCCAGGCACAACGCCAGGTGCGGCTCGGGGTCGACGATCGACTGATACGCATACAGCTTGAAGACGCCCCAGCGCGTCGGCAGCGTCACCGACTCGATCCGCCGCACGAACTGCTCGCGACGCAGGCGATAGTTGATGAGGTCGGCAATGCTGCACAGCTTGATCTTGTGCTTGGCGCAGAAGATCTCGAGTTCCGGCCGGCGCATGGCCTCGCCGTCTTCCGGCCGGAGCACCTCGCAGATCACGGCCGCGGGCTTGAGCCCCGCGAGGCGGGCAAGGTCGACCGAGCCTTCGGTCTGCCCGGCGCGGACGAGCACGCCGCCGTCGCGGGCCCGGAGCGGGTTCATGTGTCCCGGCCGCAGCAAATCTGCGGGTTTGGCGTTGTCGGCCGTGGCGGCGAGCACTGTCGCCGAACGGTCCCGGGCTGAGACCCCGGTCGTAACGCCGAAGCGCGGGTGGGCGTCGATGGTGACGGTGAAGGCCGTGCCCAGCCGGGCGGTGTTGGAGTCGGTCTGCGGGTGGAGATTGAGCTTGTCGCATTGATCGGAGGTCAGGGCCAGACAGACCGTGCCCCGGCCATGGACGAGGATGAAGTTCATCTTCTCCGGCGTCATCATCTCGGCCGGACAGACGAGGTCGCCCTCGTTCTCGCGGTCTTCATCGTCCATGAGGACGATCATGCGGCCGGCTCGAAGCTCGTCGAGAATCTCGGGAATCGGGGGAAACGGCATTGAACGGATCCTTTATCGGCGACAACCGCGCGCCAAAGGGGATTCTACGGAATCCGCGGGCAGGACGAAAGACATGGCAGCGTGGCGCGTGGCGCGTGGCGGGTGGCGGGGAACGGAGGAACCATCTATGTGGGCGTGTCCATTTGCCCGGGATTAAGCCCCGGAGAGGCGAAAGAACGTCTCTTTCGCTCCTCCCGGGCTTATGAATTGCCCGCGACATATTCCCCCATAGCTTGCGCTATGGGCTGACATGTTCCGCCCCTGACGGGGCTATTTGCCCGCGATGATCAGGTCAATCCGCTTGTTGAATTCCTCCAGTGGCAGGCCGCCGTCTTCGATCGACAGCCAGCCGTTGTATCCCACATCGTCGAGCGCGGCTCGCACGGCCGGCCAGTCGATGCTTCCATCGCGCGGATGCACGAACTTGCCGCCGTGGCCATCGGGGTTGAGTTTGAAATCCTTGACGTGGCACTTGGCGATCAGCGAGCCGAGCGTCTTGATCCACTCCTGCGGCGGGGCGTACTTCACATGGTTGCCGATGTCGAAATACGACTTGACCCAGGGGCTCTTGAACGAGGCCACGAAGTGCTGATAGATGGCCGGCTTCACCCAGAGGTTGTTCCAGACGTTCTCCAGGGCGATGACGACCTTGGCCGCCTCGGCCGTGGGGATGAGCTTCTTGACGGCCACAGTGGAGGTGTCGATGGCGTGGTTGTGGGCGTCGATGTACGCCTGGAACTTCGTGTTGTCGCCCTCGACGACTTTCGTGACATGCCCGGTCTTGTCGTCGAACTCGATCTTGAATTCCCAGGCCTCGGGCATGGGCATGCCGCCGATCCGGCACGGCACCAGCAGCACCGTATCGGCCCCGTATCCGCCGGCCGCCTTCAGCGCCGCCTCGGTCAGTTCCAGCGTCTTGGCCGCCTTGGCCTCGTCCTTGTTGTTGAACTCCGCCCAGCCGCGGAGCAGGCTGTGTACCCGCATCCCCATCTTCTCGGCGATTTCCTTGCCCTTGGCGGCCTCCTCGGCGGGGACGATGGCCGTGGTCTCGACGCCCTCGAAGCCGGCGGCCTTCAACGGCGTCAGCG
The DNA here is from genome assembly GCA_044450885.1 of Tepidisphaerales bacterium. Classification (GTDB taxonomy): domain Bacteria; phylum Planctomycetota; class Phycisphaerae; order Tepidisphaerales; family Tepidisphaeraceae; genus JANYKD01. Next base: position 1,067 of record JBIOJL010000174.1, on the reverse strand, counting down.
CCTTCTCATCGACTTTGCCGATGATCATGGCTTTGTGCAGGGTCGTCTTCATGGCCGCCGATGCGGTGTGCGCCCCGGCCAGTCCGATGCCGGCGGCGGCTGACAACGCCAGAAACTCTCTTCGGTTGGTGTTCATCGTGCTTCCTCGCTTGTGTTGACACGGCAGAGTACAGGTGCTCGTATCAGTCTACCGTCCCGGCGGCATTTTGTGATGGGATGTTCGGAGTTCGCGCTTCGTTGCTGGACGGGCAGACCGGCCAACCCGTATAATCCGTGCGCTCATGACCACCACCGCCGTGACAACCTCCCACATCGTACTCGACGAGCAGGGCCGCCCCTGGATCGAGGGGACCAATACCAAAGTCATCGAGGTCGTTCTCGACTGGGTCGCCTACGGGTGGAGTCCCGAGGAGATGCATCTCCAGCATCCGCACCTGCCCCTGGCCAAGATTCACGCGGCCATGGCTTACTACTACGATCATCAGGCCGAGATTGACGCCCAGATCGACCAGCAATCGCGGCGAGTTGAGGCCATGCGCGCCGCGTCCGGCGAATCGCCCTTGCGCAAGCACCTGCGTGAGACGGGGAAACTCCCGTGAGCATCCCGTTATATATGGATGTCCATGTTCCGGCCCCGGTTACTCGCGCACTGCGCTTACGCCGCGTGGACGTCATCACGGCCCAGGAGGATGGGGGCGCGACGCTGGATGATCCCCTGCTGCTGGATCGGTCGACGGCACTCGATCGAGCCCTGGTCACTCAAGACGAGGATCTCCTCATTGAGGCGTCGCATCGGATGCGGCATGGGATCCCGTTTTCCGGCGTGATCTATGCCGCCCAATCGGGTATCACAATCGGCCGCTTCATCGACGACTTGGAATTGATCTCCCTGGCGGCGGACATGGAATACATCCGCGCTCGCATCGAGTGGTTGCCCTTGGCTCGGTGAAGCTTGGACTCCGAACCTCAGTGCTTCCATTCCGCCCTCATCTTCGCCAGTTCCTTCTCAATCCGCCCGTGGCGCTCGGCCGATACCCAGACATACAGCCGACCGCCGCAGTATGCTC
>JBIOJL010000173.1:0-11672 GCA_044450885.1 Tepidisphaerales bacterium | reverse complement strand
CGCCGCCCGCCCCCAGCACCACCCACCCTTGTCCCTCCGACAACGTAATGGCCACGTCCGGCTGTGCTGGCTTCTGCGAGCGAAGTGTCAATCGTATCTGGCTCATGAGCAATCACTTCCGTCCCGAGTATGCCCGACATCATAGCCGCAAATGCGTCCACGAAAACCCCACGCGCCGGATGGAGTATAATCTCCCGACGAAGACTGCGAACGACAGATCACGAAACGATGAAGGAGTACACATGTTACCGAGAACGCTGGCCGTGGCGATTGTCCTGTGCGGTTTGGTTGGCGGCTGTGCGCAGAACTCCGGGACGCCGGCCAATCCCAATGTGGCGCTGCCGGCGCCGGCCAAGCCCTACGCGAACGTCGATGCCAACCAGTTCGAGGCGTTGGCCAGACAGCCGAACACCGTGATCCTCGACGTCCGCTCGGCCGGCGAGTACGCCGACGGGCACCTGGCGGGAGCCGTGAACATCGACGTCAACTCGCCGGACTTCGAGGAGCGCGTGGCCAAACTCGACAAGAGCAAGGTCTACGTGGTCCACTGCCGTTCCGGCGGGCGCAGCGCCCGGGCCTGCGGCGAACTGACGGGCAAGGGCTTTGGCACTCTGTACAACCTGGATGGCGGCATCAACGCCTGGTTGGCCGCGGGCAAACCCGTGGAGAAGTAGGGCGGACATTCTCGATTCTGTTGAAGGACGCTGTCCGGAAGACACTTGGTGTCGATGTACCGGGCGCATTCGCGTCGGAACGCGGTTGGATTCCGCCGACGAGGGCGTCGGCGGCACTTGTTCCACAGACTCATTCCTGCCTGTCCTTCCCGCCCGCCTGCCTACAGTGCGCCAAGCATTGCCGTACACTTGAACCCTTCGGTCTTCTTGCCCCTCCTCATACCATCGGCATAATCTGCCTTTCATGAGCCCTGACTGCCGCCGGCATCGCGGGTGGGTGATCGCCATCATCTCCGTTGGCGTCGCCGTCCCACTCGTGCTCTACGGCCTGGTATTCGGGCGCGGGTTGACTGTCCCGAAATCTCAAGCCCAGCAGATGCTGGCCGACGGGTCGGCCGTGCTGGTGGAACTGGGCGTGACGCCGCCGCCGTCGGTGGGACCGGTGCGCGGGGCAAGCCGTTGGGCGCTCGAGTCGATCCTCGCCGCCAGCAGCCCCGACAATGTCCCGCAAGAACTGCGCGGACGGAAACTGCTGCTCGTCTGCCCCGGAAGCATGGAGAGCGCCCGCGCCGCGGTACACCTGCGGGACATCGGCGTGCGCGATGCGTTCGCAATCCGCGGCGGCCTCCAGGACTGGCTCGCGGCCGTGCCCGGCTGCCCGCAGAGCGTCCTCCTCCACGCCAATCCCGTCACCGACGCCGCGATCCCGCTTTTCCGCAACTCGCCCGTCTACGAACAGTGGCTGGCCGTGGTGACTTTCTTCGGCGTCAAGGCGCTCTACAGCCTGATCTCCGCGGCCATTGTCATCGCCCTGTGGCGGCGAACCGAGCCCGATCTGGCCGCCCTCCGCCGGGCCATGGTCTGCTTTTTCGTGGGCGAGGCATTCTGCTTCATCAACGTCATGATCTTCTTCGAAGACTCGTTCCTGATGGAACATCTGCACAGCGTCGGCATGGTCCTGGCCCTGGCGTTCACCGTCTACGCGTTGCTGGAGGGCGTCGACGCGCGGCTGATGCACTTCAGCGATGAGGCCCGTTGTGCGGCCAAGCCGCTCTGCGGCCGCTGCATCAAGCAGGAGGATGTACACTGCGGGCTGCACCGGGCGTTCATGGTGGTACTCCCGGGCATGGCCATCCTGGCGGCCCTGCCGCTCTTCGCGGACATTCGCGAGGAGGTCTACAACACCCGGATCCTGGGGATTCTCCACAGCTACCGCCATCCGGCGATCCACCAGGTCTACGAGCTGCGCTACCTGCCGATCGTCGCCATCCTGCTGCTGGCCAACTGCCTGGTGGTGCTCTGGAGAGTGGAACTCAGACCCGTCCCCATATCGAAGATCCTCTTCTCCGCCGCCGCCGGGGCCATGGGTTTCAGCCTGTTCCGCCTGATCGTGGTCGCACCGTTCGCCGAAGACCAGGTCTGGTTCGCGGCGTGGGAAGAGACGACCGAGCTCCTCTACGTCGCCCTGGTTGGCGGCGTGCTGCTGGTCTTCGCGCGGGGATTGCTCGGCACCGCGTCACATAGCACGGCGTAACAGCAACGGAGAGAATGCAGAATAGAATGCGGAATCTGCATTCTGCATTCACCATTCTGCATTACTTCCGTCGCCTACCGGAGTTTCACCGACAGTTCACCCGCGCCGGGGTTCTCGAGTGGGCCGGGCGTGGGGTTGGCCTGGTTGCGCGGTTGGCCGAGATAATCGGTCGTCACCCGGATCGGCGCGCCGTCGGGGCGCTCGTAAGCAACGTTCGGGACGGCGGCCTTGGCCAGCAGATCCGTGGTCACGAGCTGGCGCGTTCGCCCGGTGGCCCAGGCCTTGTCGAACTGCATCTCGAGGTACCAGCCGTTGTCCTTCTGCACGACCTTGATGGCCGGGTCGGCGTCGGGCTTGACGGCCGGATCCTTCTCGAGCTTCGATGCCTTGGCGCCCTTGAGGAACACGTTGCCATCCATGAACGAGGGCATTTTGGCGTTGTCATACGCGGCCAGGCCGTTGCCGCCGGCGAAGATGTTGTTGTAGTAACGGTCGTCGCCACCGACGGTTTTACGCAGGCCCGCCACCACGGTGGAATGTGCGGGGTGGAACGGCGTGTCACGGTTCAGTTCCGGCTGAAGCACGATGCGCCCGGCGATGAGATTGTGTACGTACGCACCACCTTCGGACACATTCAGCAGGCTGGTCCTGGAGAGCATGAAGTTGTTGTCGAGCAGGAACGGCCCGTGGTCCACCTCCACGAACACATCCTCGCCGGCGTTGTCGTGGAAGAGGTTGCCGGACACGCGCGTGCCCTGGGCCATCCAGTCGAGCCAGAGCCCGCGGCAGGTTCGATAGATGTGGTTGCCGCTGATCTCCGTGTCGATGGCGCCGTGGAACTTGATGCCGGCCATCTCGGCGCCGCTGAAGAGCCGGCGGACGTGGATGTCGTGGATGGTGTTGCCGGTGACGGTGCAGAAGATCGGGCCGAGACTGCCGACGATGCCCGCCTGCTCGCAGTGCGAGACCGTGTTGTTGCGGACGAGGTGATGGCCGATGTTCTCCTTGCTCCAGCCGGCTTTGGTACCCCGCTCGATGGTCTTCACGTAGCCCTCGGCGGTGTTGGCGGAGGTATTGTCGAACTCATCGCCATGCTTGCCCAGGGCGATGCCCGAGCAGACCGAGTGGCTGACCACGTTGTTCTCGATGATCCAGCCCTTGCTCCAATGGGTGCCGATGAGCCCGATCTGCTCGGCCGTGGGCGGGGCCCAGGGCGTGGCCGCATGGCGCAGCGCCAGGCCGCGCACGGTGATGTAATTGCGTCCCGGTTTATCGGGATAGAACACGGTGCGGCGGACGTTGATCTCGACGGTCTGCTCGTTGGGATCGGCGCCCTTGAACTGCGCCCAGAGGGTGGTGTTGTCCTTGTCCACCTGGCCGAACCAGAGCGGCGCCGCGGCCGCGGGTTTGAGCACATCGTCGAGCTTGGCCGCCTCGGTCAGCCACTCGCCGTTGAGATAGACCGCGCCGGTGTGGTGGTCGCGGCCGCGGCGGTCGAACCAGTCGCCGTGAATCAGGTCGGCGTAGGGGTTGAATCCGCCAAAGAAGGTGTTGGGCAGCGTGACCTTCCAGGTGTCATCCTGCACCTTCGCCCAGTTGCGCACGACCTCGGACCCGCGGATCTCGGCCGTGTCACCCTCGTCCGCTGCCCCCTGATAGACAATGCGCTGCGCATCGGACTCGCCGCCGCGCGGCGGGTTGATGCGTTCGCGGTAGATGCCCTGGTGAATGGTGATGATGTCGCCGGGCTGCGCCAGATCGGCCGCGTGCTGGATCGTGCGAAATGGCGCGGCGGCCGTGCCGGGGTTGGCATCGTTGCCGCCGGTAGCGACGTGGAACGCGCCCGCGCCGGCGGCAAGCGCCGTTACAAGGACACCCGCGACCGCGATGATTGGTGATCTCATGGTTTCTCCTGGTTCGACATGTGTGCCTGCGAAGCGAATTGTTGCTTTTTCCCGGCGACACGCAACATGGGCAGAAGGCACGAAGGCACGAAGTGGGAGCGGACGGAGTTAATTTGGGCAAGGGGCGGAGGTGATGGAGAGGGCCACGGTTGCCGAAAATGTTTTTGGTGGCTGGCGTGTCTATTGTTATAAGTTATTTATTTTCATGTGTTTACAATTCCACGGTGTTGGCGGCGGCTGGGAAAACCGACTCAAAACCGACATAGAACCGACCCAAAACCGACCTACAACCGACCTACAACCGACCTATAACCGACACAGAATCGACCTGAAACCGACGTGAAATCGACGGTGGTGGTTGCGATCTGGGCGTGTTGGCGGAGGGGATAGCGAAGACGGCGTGGTGTTGCCCAGATTGCCGAGCAGGCGAATGACGGACGCCGAGTGATGAATGGGGAATGCGGCATGCGGAATGTGGAAGGGAGGATGAGTTTGGTGTGATCATGTTGTGACGTATACCACTGTGTTAGGCGTGTGTCAAGAGCAATTGTTCTGTTTCTATTTACTGGTTGAGGTGGGACAGGTCGTGGTTTTTGCTGGAGTCAGGAATCTGGACAAACGGATCAAGACAGGGAAGATGAAAACACAGAGGCCACAGAGGACACAGAGAAGAGGACCAGGGGCTGGCAGCCCGGCGGGAGTGGTGAACGGAGATGATGTGAGGAGGTGGGGGCGGATCGCGGGCGTCAGCCGATTCTGTCCGCGTCCCGTTTTAATGACCCCTCTTCATGACCCGAACTGGACGGAGGGCGAATCGCTATTCGGCGAGCCGAAGCCGGGCGGCCACGATCGGGTCGGCCGGGCGGTAGACGCGCTGGCGCGGGGTAACCAAGGCGGATACTCCCTCTGACGACATCCGGGACCGTTGCTCTGCGACGAAATCCGACAGGTCGATTACCTCGAGCAGTTCTCGCCGAGCGAACAACTCGAGCATTTCGCCCCGCAACCCCAACTGGATGGCCCGGCGCTCGATTTTGGCCCCGGTGGGGTGATGATCGGGATCCCACTGGAGGCGGACTGATGAGCGAGACACAGCCCTGGACCAGTCGTCTTCGGACGCAAACTGGTCACGGTCCCAGCTTGATGGGACGGCGGCCGCAAGCAGCGAATCAAAGAACTCGCGGTGTATCCGCAGAGCGAGCGTGGTCTCTTGATTCTCCTTGGTGCCCCACGCGGAGCGATACATCATCCAGAGGAAATTCGGTTTGATCCAACTCATTCGCGAGAGGCTGAAATCACCGCCAAACCGCCCATGCTCTGCAGCGTAGCGGCCAATCGCGGAACGATAAGCCTGATAGACGACGATGGTGCCATCGTCGAACTGGGCGAGGATGTGCCGGCCCTGCTTCGGCCAGAATTTGACCTGTTCCGAGTACCGTTCCGTTGCGAGCACGGTCATGAGCCTCCGCTCACCCTTTTCCGCTGAGCATGCATCACGCGACCAGCAGGGCATACACCGTGACGACATCACAATACCGAACATTACAGCAGGCAATCGCGGAAAGTCCATATCCCGTCACACGTCCACCTCCGAATGGAAGAACCGTCACCAATTTACGTTCCACTCCACGCCTCGTATCATCGCCCCATGGCCCGTCCACATCTGGACCGCATCCGCCTGACGCCCGATGAGCAATCGGTCGCCGACCGGCTCTTTCGCCACGTCGACGTGCTGGCGGGGCTGATTGGCGAACGTCATGTGTGGATTATTCCGACGCCCCAAACTCGCAGACCTACCCTGCGTTCCCCCGGCCGCTGCACCTGCTCACCCGCCTGTTGTCCAGCCGCGGCAACTTCATCGTCATCTGTTCCGATTTCGGTTCGCTGGCCTTCGGCGCCCGTTTCGCCTTCCACTTCCGCCGCCACGCCCGATTCCCGACGCTGGCGTTCCCGACGCCGCGTTCGGTCATGGGTCCGGACATGTCCGACCACTGGTCATTCTGGCAGTGCGGCTATCCCGGCACTCATGGTGACCGACACGTCATTCTTCCGCAACAACAACTATCACCTGCCCAGCGACACACCCGACACACTGCACTACCCGGCGATGAGCCGGATCGTCCGAGGCACGGCCGGCGCGCTGGCGCGGCTGGCGGGGCCGATGGGCCGCCCGTAGAGTGGGCGCACATGCCAACCGTCAGCCCGATACAACACCCCATGCAATCTTGCTGCCCAGCACGGATGCAAGATCTTCCAGTAGAGGATGTCTCGGATCGCGAAGTGTGTGAATTATCGGGGAAAGCCGGGCGTCGGCGTAGCTGAATTCGATGAGGACGTTGCTCCCCAACACAACTGCCCCATCGTGATCGTGAAACTCAAGGGGCTTCGACAGCACCGTGACGTCGACGTATGGGATTGCGATCAGGTCTCGCTTCTTCTTGTCCTTCTCTCCCAGGAAACCCCTGGCGGTGTCCGTGTAGACCAGCGAGCCAATGCCCGGCAGCAGTTGTTCGGGTGCAATGGCAAAATGAATCCACGAGAGTCCCTTGGGCGGCTTGTCGCTCAGGTACTCGCAGGTAACCGGGCTCGGTTCCCTGTCTGCGGACAACTCAGCTACGGCACCGGCGCGCAGCAGGTCATGCCGCACAAAAGCCTCGATCACCGCAAGCCCAAGCTTCTTCTGCGCCGCCGGTGCAGCCGCCTTCGCCGCAACGGTGGGATAGAGAACGATTGTGCCGTATAGTCCCACAGTATCCTCCGAGTCTGCCGTGTTTTGAGCCGTCGGGGACGCGCCCCGACAACACACAGGTTATCACACATGCGATCCCTGCCGCAACACATAGGAGCATCATGAGAGGGAGCATGGATGCCGCGGAGGACCGCGGCACACGGGCTGGAAGCCCGTGCCACAAAAGAGGGGTACACGCCGACGGACTGCCGACTGTTGGCTCCTGGGCGGCGGAAGTCGCGTGGCGGTCGAAGACACGGGCAAGCGTACTTGCCCATGCCACCCAAACAGGTCCCATCGCCACAGGAGTCCAGCCGCGTTGGACTACTGACCCCGGACTACGACTTACCGCTGATGACTCGGCCTTCTCCCCGCGTTACCATCCCGTCTTCGCCCCGAGGACGCACTTTGATTCTTGCCACCATCAGTCTGTACGCCCACCAGATTCTGGAACTCGCGGCGTATGCGGCCGGGTTTCAGCTCTACCTCTTCCTGCGCCGGCGCTGGCCACGCGGGCCGGGGCTCAACGCGGAGCAGACGGCGTGGATCGTCATCGGCGTCATTTTCGGGGCGCTGGTCGGGGCGAAGTTGCTTGCCTGGGCCGAATCGGCGCCCGTGTACTGGCAGCACCGCGGCGACTGGCGAATCCTCATCGGCGGCAAGACCATCGTCGGGGCCATCCTCGGCGGCTGGGTGGGCGTGGAACTGGTCAAGCGGCGGTTGGGGCTGTCGCACCCCAGCGGCGACATCTACGTCTTCCCGGTGATCCTGGGCATGTGCATCGGCCGGGTCGGCTGTTTCTTCGGCGGGCTCGACGACCACACCTATGGCATCGCCACCTCGGTGCCGTGGGGCGTCGATTTCGGCGATGGAATCCGCCGGCACCCGACGCAGTTGTACGAGGTGGTTTTCCTGATGGCGACGGCCGGCGTGTTGGCGTGGCGGCAGGTGCATGACAGAATCGGCGGGATCCCTTCGAATGGCTTCGGAGGGGCAGGAATGCCCCGACAGACAAGAATGTCCGTCCTACAGCCATTCGATGACAGACAAGAATGTCTGTCCCACCAGAATCTGGCAGGGGCACCGCCGAAAGTGTCATGGACCCCGTGGCGGCTGCGCAGCGGCCGGCAACGCGGCTGCATGTTCAGCCAGTTCGTCTTCGCGTACATGGGGTGGCGGCTGCTGGTGGAGTTCATCAAGCCGCGCTACACGATGCCGGTCGTGCCGCTGAGCGCGATCCAGCTCGCGTCGCTGGGCGGAATGGTCTACGCCATCTTCCACTGGAACGACAACTGCTGCGGGAGGTTGGCAGAAGCGACGGAGCGACGAAGCGACGGAGCGACGGAGGGGGAATGCGCTGCGGATGCCCGCGAGTGCGGCGGGGAGTGCGGGCGTGCGGCGGGAGATGGGATTCGCGCGGCGGAGGGCGGCGACCGCGTCCCCGTTTGCGTCGAACTCACCAACAGCCTGTGCCCGCACTGCCTCGCCAAGGTCGAGGCCAAGATCATGGTCGACGCCAGGCGGGTGTTTCTGCAGAGGTTCTGCCCCGAGCATGGCCAGCAGCGCGTGCTGATCGCGGATGATGCCGGGTATTGGCAGCGATGCCGCGATCTCTACACCAGCGCGCCGACCGCACCCGGCCGGCGCCAGTCGGAAATGCGCCGGGGGTGCCCTTGGGATTGCGGGCTCTGCGCCGACCACGAGCAGCATACGTGCCTGGCAATCGTGGAGATTACCGACCAGTGCGACCTCGGCTGCCCGGTCTGCTATGCCTCATCGGCGGCCGGGGGGCGGCACCGCTCGGTGGCGGAAGTGGAGGCGATGCTGGATGCGGTGGTGGCAGGCCAGCGCCAAGACAGTGGCAGCGGCGTCTCGACGCTGGATGCTGAAGCTCAGAGCCGGGACGGCTCTGCCACCATGGTCGGCGTGGTGCAGATCAGCGGCGGCGAGCCGACACTGCATCCCGACCTGTTCGCCATCCTCGACGCCACGCGGCGGCGGCCGATCCGCCACGTGATGCTCAACACCAACGGGCGGCGGATCGCCGAGGATGACGAGTTTGTCGGCCGGCTGGGCACGTACCGCCCGGGCTTTGAGGTGTATCTCCAGTTCGATTCGCTCCGGCCGGGCACGTTGCGGCAACTGCGCGGGCAGGACCTGAGCGACAGCCGCCGCCGGGCGATTGCGGCATTGAACCGGCACAATATTTCGACCACACTTGTGGTCACATTGAAGAAAGGCGTCAACGACCAGGAGATCGGCGAGATCCTCGATTTCGCCATCGCCCAGCCGTGCGTGCGCGGGGTAACATTCCAGCCGATCCAGGCGGCCGGCCGGCTCAACGGCTTCGACCCGGCCGTGCATCGCCTGACCCTCACCGAGGTCCGCCGGGCCATCATCGAACAGCACAAGTTGTTCACACGGGAAGACATCGTTCCCGTGCCGTGCCATCCCGATGCCCTGGCGATGGGCTACGCACTTCGTCACGGCGGCGGCGTCGTGCCGCTGTCGAAACTCCTGGACCCGCAGGCGCTCCTGAAAGTGGCCGGGAACACGATCTGTTTCGAGCAGGATCCGAAGTTGCGCCAGCATGTGCGCGAGCTGTTCACGGCGTCGGCCTCGGCGATGTCGGTGGCGCAGAAGCTCGGACTGCAATGCTGCCTGCCGCTGTTGCCCAGAAACGGATCACCGATCAACTACGAGAACGTCTTCCGCGTGATCATCATGCAGTTCATGGACGCCTGGAGCATGGACCTGCGTTCGGTGAAACGATCGTGCGTCCACATCGTGGCTGCCGATGGGCGGCTGATGCCGTTCGAGACGTACAACCTGCTGCACCGGCCGGGTTGCCGGATGAGCAGCGAGACCGCACACGCGGTAGAATAGTCGGATACATTGGTCCACGATGCGGACCCGAGAGGAGCAGTATGGACCCGGCATACAAAGCTGTTCTCATCTTCATACTGATCTTCGTGGGCACGGTGGCGCTCGTCGCGGGGATGTGCGTCTCGAGATATGGGGTGTTCAGATGACACAGCTACCCCCACCCCAGCGGCCGGACCAGCCGGCGTATCGGCTCGAGTATGCCTCGCCGGAAGCCAATCGGCCGGCCGGCGGCGTGGGGTTCGCAGGCCAGGTCGCCCTTGGTTTCGGGGCGTTCGTGGCGGCGGTGATTGCCGGGATCGTCATGGCGGGAATGATCGCCTCGGCGGGCGACCCACCAGGGGCCGTCATCCTGCTCGGTCCGGTCGTCGCCGTGGTCTCGCTGGCGGTTCTGACCATTACCGCCCGACGCCGCTGGCGATGGAAGGGATTTCTCATCGGCGTGCTCGGCTCCCTGGGTCTTCTGCTCCTGGCGATCGGCCTGTGCTTTGCGGTCGCCTTCCATTGAGCCGGGACTCGACTGCTGCAAGGGCACGTACGAGGTAAAGGAATGCGGCGGATTCTCCCGTAACTCGCGCGCCGCAGGAGCCGTATGACTCAACAACCACCACCAGAGCGATCGGACCTGCCGGCACACCAACTCAACTACGCCTCGCCTGATTCCATTCGGCCTGCCGGCGACGGCGTTTTCGCAGGCCAGATCGTCCGCGGTGTCGCGGCGTTCTTCGCGGCAGTGATCGCTGGCGCCGTCATTGCGGGAATGATCGTCGGCAACGTTCCCCGACCAGACATCATCGTGTTGTTGGCACCGGCCATCGCACTGGCCTCGCTGGTTCTTCTGATCGCCGCCGCCCGGACTTGTTGGCGGACGAAAGGCTTCCTCATTGGCGTACTGACCGGCCTGGGCCTTCTGCTCCTGGCGATCGGCCTGTGCTTTGTGGGCGCCTTTCGTTGAACCGGCATCTTGCCTGCTGGCAGGCAGCGTCCGAGGTGGAACAATGGAACGGATTGGGCTAGAACTTACAGGAGTCGCATGACTCAACTGCCACCACCCCAACGGCCGGACCGGCCGGCGTATCAGCTCGACTACGCCCCTTCCGATCCCCAGCGGCCGGCCGGCGATGTCCCTTACGGCTGGCAGGTTGCACTCGGCGTTGTGGCCTTCGTGGCAACGGGATTGGTTGGCGTCGTCCTGCGCGCGGCGATCCAGGGAGGGTTCGGCGCCACGCTGGGAGTGTTGTTTCTGGTGTTCTGCACGTTGGTGGGTCTGACCGATGTCGCCCGAGAGAGATGGCGATGGAAAGGATTTCTCATCGGTGTGCTGGTCGGGCTGGGCCTTCTGGCCCTGGCGATCGGCGTGTGTTTGCTCGCCTTCATCTGAACGGCCACCAGGCCGCTTCCGAGGTAGAACAATGTAGATACTTGATCCACTACCCACAGGAGCCGCATGACTCAATTACCGCCCGATCGGCCGGACCGGCCGGCATATCAGCTCGACTACGCCTCGCCCGATCAGCAAAGACCGGCCGGTGGCGTGCCTTACGGCTGGCAGGTGGCCCTCGGTTTCGCGGCCTTCGTGGTGACAGGGTTTGTCGCCGTCCTGCTGCTGGCGATGAGCCGAGGCGGAGGTGCGGCCCTGCTTATGGTGGGAGTGCTGGTATTCGTTACCCTGGCGACTCTGAACGTCGTTGCCCGGGAGCGCTGGCGCTGGCGGGGCTTCCTCCTCGGCGTGCTCATCGGGCTGGGTCTGGCGCTCCTGGGCGCGGGGCTGTGCGTTGTCGTGGTGTTGTCTTCGTTGCATTGACACGCGGCCGAAACGGCGCGCTCCGCACGGGTTTTGGTACTCGACGCCAACTGCGCCGCAAACGGGAAAGCGGTGGCAAGACCTTGGGCAAATGCATGTGGAGGACAAAGTCGCAGTGGGGCCGACGCGCTCGTCGGCCGTGTGT
>JBIOJL010000172.1:0-11722 GCA_044450885.1 Tepidisphaerales bacterium | reverse complement strand
GTTTGGATATGAGGTGAGGTTTCGCGGGATTGGGGTGGAGGATGAAGTGGTGGGGGCGCCGACGCAGATGGCGGTGTTTGCCTCGCGCCGGCAGGATGGAGGTACGCAAGCATGATCCCCAATGAACTTCAAACGATTCGTCAATTGCTGCACGATGCGATGCTGAAGACGCTCGCCTGGGACGCAGAGATCGGACAACTTCGCATCGTGTATGATTGCCTGCGACGCAATATCGACGGCTCTGATCTGAGTGATCGCGCTGTGGAGTTGGTGCTGACAACCGTGGGGCCGATCTGTGTAGGGTACGACGACTTCGGTTGCGAGGTGCGCCCGTCGTGCTTCGAGCCTGCCGGACGGATTGTGGCTGGCGATCTAGCTGCGTGGGCGTATCGGCAACAACACGCGGACTTGGCGATTGACTCGACAGGCGACATTGCGGAGGTATTGGAGTCAGCCAAGATTGACTGGCTGTGTGGCACTGCAAATGACCTGGCTAAGGCGACTCACATACTCACGCTGGCGTTCAACCAGTGGACGGATTTCGGGTTGCCGTGTATCGGCGTTCATGTGCTTGTCGGTTTCGAAGGGCTTGATACCCGTACCGACGGGTTACCGCTGACGATCGAAGAATGGACCGATCAATTTGATGCTTGGTGGCGGGCGTGGCAGGAACGCTGGGCCACGAAGACCGATGACCGCGAAGAATCGACCGAGTGCATTGTCGAAGATACAATCATTCCCGCCGGCGAAGATGAGAAGCCGGATCTGGACTACTGTCCACCCGCCGAACCCATTTTCGCGTTGGAGCCCACCGACGCCCCGGAAACTCTGATGGTGCCACTCAGGGACTGGTTCGAGGGGCATCATGACCGAGCTTGGCATCAGATGGCGGCTGCGTTCCCATACTCACATGAGACGATCGACGAACGCGCCACGAAAATCCGAGAAGCCCATCTGACGCATCAGTTCGGCCGCTGGGGATATCCACGCGTCGTGGACCAATGGTGGATCGAAGGATCGCGTGGAGCTGTGGTACTTCGAGGTGTCGAGCACATAATGTCCACCGAAGGCGATCCAGCGGAGAATTGTGAAGTCGTGTGGACATTCGATTTACGACGTCGGAATGGGCGCTGGATTATCCGGAGTTACAGCGAGGGCTTGGCGAAATTCCACGCCGCTCCGCGGATATCCACAAAGCCGGAGCCATGGCGCGAGCGGTGGGCGTCCGGCGCTATTCGCTAAACTTGAAAAGGCAGTCATGGCGAACGTCAAATGAAACTCACCATTCCCGAACTTTCGCTCGTCGTTCTCATCGGTCCGTCCGGCTGCGGGAAGTCCACGTTCGCGCGCAAGCACTTCAAGCCGACCGAGGTGATCTCTTCCGACTTCTGCCGCGGGCTGGTCAGTGATGATGAGAACAGCCAGGAAGCGACCAACGATGCCTTCGACGTGCTCAACTATGTCGTGGGCAAGCGATTGAGCCGCGGCCTCCTTACGGTGATCGATGCGACCAATGTGCAGGCGGATTCGCGGCAGCCGCTGGTGGAACTGGCACGGGAACATGATGTGTTGCCGGTGGCGATCGTGCTGATTCTGAAGGAGGAGATTTGCCGGGAGCGGAACAAGCAGCGGGCGGATCGGGATTTCGGCGGGCATGTCGTGCGGCAGCAGATTCAGCAGATGCGGCGCGGGTTGCTTGGGCTGGGGCGCGAGGGATTTCGGTATGTGTATGAGTTGCATACACCGGAAGAGGTCGAGGGCGTGCAGATCGAGCGGCAGCCGTTGTGGAACAACCGGCGGGACGACCATGGGCCGTTCGACATCATCGGGGATGTGCATGGGTGTTTTGATGAACTGAAGGAACTGCTGGAGAAGCTGGGTTACGTCGTCGCCGAGCCCGCCGATGGGCGCGTGGCCACCGACTCGGGTGGGCCGTGCTCCTGCACGGCCGGGGGCGGCCGCTCGCGCGAAACGGCCGCAGGGGACTGCGGCCCTCCCGGGGCAATGGCCGAGTCGGCCGATGGGGCCTTCGGATACAGCGTCACGCCGCCGGCCGGGCGGAAGGCGATATTCGTGGGCGATCTCGTGGATCGCGGGCCGGGTGTCGTGAAGGTGTTGCGGCTGGTGATGTCAATGGTGAAAGTGGGCACCGCGCTGTGCGTGCCGGGGAATCATGATGTGAAGCTGCTGCGAAAGCTGCGGGGCAAGGATGTGAAGATCACGCATGGGCTGGCCGAAACGCTGGCGCAACTGGCCGGCGAATCGGCGGAGTTTGCCGGGGAAGTCGAGAGGTTCATCGATGCTCTGGTCGGGCATTACGTGCTCGATGGCGGCCGGCTCGTCGTGGCCCACGCCGGCATGAAGGAGCAGTACATCGGCCGGGCCAGCGCCCGCGTGCGGGAGTTCGCCCTCTATGGCGAGACCACCGGCGAAACGGACGAGTTCGGTCTGCCCGTGCGTTACAACTGGGCGGCCGAATACCGCGGCAAGGCGGCCGTGGTCTATGGCCACACACCCGTGCCCGAGGCCGACTGGCTCAACCGCACCATCAACATCGACACCGGCTGCGTCTTCGGCGGCAAGCTGACGGCGTTGCGCTGGCCGGAAAAGGAGGTCTACGCGGTGCCCGCCCGGCGCGTCTATTCCGAGCCGGCCCGCCCGTTCCTGGCCGAGCCCGCCCCGGCCGAGACGATGTCGGCCCAGCAGGCGAATGACGATGTCCTGGACATCGAAGACGTCATCGGCAAACGGATCATCGAGACGCGCATCCACCGTGCCGTGACCATCCGCGAAGAGAACGCCATCGCCGCCCTCGAAGTCATGAGCCGGTTCGCGGCCAACCCCAAGTGGCTGATCTATCTCCCGCCGACCATGTCGCCGACCGAGACCACCGACGAGCCGGGACTGCTGGAGCACCCGCGCCAGGCGTTCGCGTACTTCCGCGCCAATGACGTCGCCCGGGTCGTCTGCCAGCAGAAGCACATGGGCTCGCGCGCCGTGGTGGTCATCTGCCGCGACGAGGACGAGGCCGCGAAGCGATTCGGCATTCGCGGCGAGGGATCGGGAATCGTCTACACCCGCACCGGCCGGCTGTTCTTTGAAGATCGCGCCGTCGAGCGCCAGTTGCTGGAACACGTACACGCGGCATTGACGCGCGAAGGCTTCTGGGATGAATTCGCCAGCGACTGGTTCTGTCTCGACTGCGAGTTGATGCCGTGGTCGGCCAAGGCCCGGGAATTACTCAAGGGCCAGTACGCCGCCGTTGGCTCGGCCGGCCGCGCCGGTCTGGCCGACGCCGTGAACATCCTCCGCGCCGCCACCGTGCGCTATCCGGCAGACGCCGGTGCCGCCATGGCGGCGCTGTTGCAGCAGCACGAGGCGAGGCTGGAGCGTATCGGCAAATATGTCGAGGCCTATCGCCAGTATTGCTGGCCGGTGGCCTCGGTGAGCGATCTGCGGTTGGCGCCGTTCCATCTGCTGGCGGCCGAGGAGCACGTTTTCGTCGACAAGGATCATCTCTGGCACATGCACACGCTGGCCCGCCTGGCCGGCGGTGTCTTGATGGCAACCAATCATATTGTTGTCGATGTCACCGACGATGCGAGCGTCGCGACCGGGATCGCCTGGTGGGAGCAGTTGACTGCCGGTGGTGGCGAGGGCATGGTCGTCAAGCCGCTGGACTTCGTAGTCCGCGGCAAGCGCGGCCTGGTGCAGCCGGCCGTGAAGTGCCGCGGCCGGGAGTATCTGCGGATCATCTATGGTCCAGAATACGATGCGCCTGAACACCTGCCTCGCCTGCGTGGCCGGGCCTTGGGCGGCAAGCGGTCGCTGGCCTTGCGCGAATTCGCCTTGGGAATTGAGTCGCTGGAGCGGTTCGTCAACCGCGAGCCCCTGCGCCGGGTGCATGAATGCGTCTTCGGCGTGCTGGCCCTGGAGAGCGAGCCAGTGGATCCGCGACTGTAATATCGGCCGCCCCTGGCTAACATACGCACAGAAGGGAGAACCATGATTCAGAGAACATGCTCCGTGACTAAGTGGCTGGCGGCGTTTCTGTTTGTCGTATCATTTTGGGTACTCGTCCTCTCGGCGCAGGATGCCGCGCCTGCTGCCCCCGACGCACCGCCGGGTGCGGGCAGCGAGGAGCCCAATACTTTCGACGCTCTGGCCGACAAAGCCCTGCTGGCGATGACCAAGCGGGCGGAGGAACTCAAGATCAAAGGCGTCGCCGTGGTGGCGTACATCGAAGGCGACAGCGTCAAAGGCTGGTCGTCGAAAATGGCCGTGGTTGGTTCGCTGAAGAACGCTCCCACCGACAAGGACCGCGGGTCGAATCTTCTCGGCATCGCCTACGCCAAGGCGGCCGAGATGGCGGACACGCTCAAGGACAGCGGCAGCGCCGGGCGCCCGCCCATGACCGGCGAGTTCGGCTGGAAGGGCGGCCTGATCGCCAAGGTCAAGACGGGCTACGCGATCGCCGCTTTCAGCGGCGGCCCTTCCGAGGATGACCTCAAAGTGTCGCGCGCCGGCCTCGACGTGCTGGCCGCCATTGGACAGTCGGCCAAACCGCTGGTGGTCGGATTCTCGCAACTCGGAGCCGCGAGCGCCTGGCGGACCGCCCAGACCGAATCGATACGCTCCGAGGCGATCAAACGCGGCATCGATCTTCGCTTCGCCGATGCGCAACACAAGCAGGAGAATCAGATCAAGGCCGTCAGGTCGTTCATTGCCCAGCGGGTCGATGTCATCGTACTCACGCCCGTTGTGGCGAGCGGGTTGGAGCCGGTGCTGAACGAGGTGAAGGAGGCGAAGATCCCGGTGCTGGTGCTCGACCGGGAGATCGACACGCAAGATCCGACGCTGTGCGCCACCGTGATCGCCCCGGACATGGTGGAAGAGGGGCGGAAGGCCGCGAAATGGCTCGCCAGGCGCATGAACGGCAAGGGGAGTGTTGTCGAGTTGCAGGGTGTGCCGGGGTCCGGGCCCGCCATCGACCGGCACCACGGTTTTGCCGAGGTGCTCAAGGACTACCCGGATCTCCAGGTGGTGAAGTCGGGCGCAGCCGACTTCACGCGTGACGAGGGCAAGAAATTGATGGAGGGCTTCCTGCAATCGGGCGACCGGATCGACGCGGTCTTTGCCCACAACGACGACATGGCCCTGGGCGCGATCGCGGCCATCGAAGAGGCCGGAAAGAAGCCGGGCGTGGACATCATCATCGTCTCGATCGACGGCGTGAAAGCCGCGCTGGAGGCGGCCATCGCCGGGAAACTCGGCTGCACGGTCGAGTTCAGCCCCGCGGTCGGGCCGCTGGTTTTCGACACCGTCGAGAAACTGATGGCCGGCAAAACCGTGCCGCGGAAGATCACGGTGGAGGATCGTGTCTTCGACCAGAAGGCCGCGAAAGAAGCGATTGGCTCGAGGAAGTATTGATGCCTGTCCCTATTGTCACCATGTGTAGCCGCGATCGTCGTCTGTAGCCGCGATCGTTGATCGCGGTTCCGTGCGGCGACGACGATGTGTACGCGCGGTCGTCGATCGCGGCACACTGCCGCGATGGCCCATCGCGGCTACAGCCGGAAGTGATTGCACCGAGTTATAGCCGCGGTCGTCGATCGCGGTCACGCAGACACGGCTTGCAGTAGACAAGCCGTGGCACCCGGAGCGGCGCTGCGGACCGCCTAAAGGCGGTACTACGAACAAGCTTTCGCCTTCACCGTCCGCCGGTCGATGCCCAGCCGGCGGGCGGTTTCCTCGTAGCTGCCGGTCTGTTCGTACACCAGCCGGCAGTAGCGGCGCAGCAACTGGTCCGCCGTCAGCCGGCCGGTGCAGACGGCCTGGGCCAGATCATCGCGGGTGTCGGCGGCCGCCGCGTCGGTCGGGTTGTACTCGCCGCGGATCAGCACATTGGCCACGCACTGCTCCAGTTCGCGGAAGTTGCCGGGCCAGGTGTAGGTGCGGCCGAGATGCCTGCCGATCCAGTTCTCCACCTCATCGGCCAGTTGCTCGGCCTCGTCGGCGCTGGCGCCCGCGCCGCGGGCGACCATGCGGTGGGCGATGAACAGCACGAGGTTGCGCAGTTCCTCCGGCGAGTCCTTGAGTATCTCCTCCAGCGACGGCGTCACGATCATGTCCGAGCAGAGGCGGTAGTAGAAATCGCCGCGGATCCGCCGCTCGCGCATCTCCTTGGCCAGATCGCGGTTGGTGGCGGCCATGATCTTGCCCTCAAAATGATGCGTCTCGGTATCTCCCAGCCGCTGAAACGTCCGCGTCTGCAACACCCGCAGGAGCTTGACCTGGATGGCCGCGTCGATCTCGCCCACCTCGTCGAGGAAGACCGATCCCAGCGGCCCGCAGACCTCGAGCCAGCCCGGCCGGTCATCCAGCGCCCCGGTGAAGGCCCCGCGCCGATGCCCGAACAACTCCGATTCGATCAGCGTCGGCGACAGCGCCGACAGGTTCAGCGGGTGAAACAGGTCGTGGAAGTCGGCCGCGAACGTCTGCGTCCGCGGGTCGAACGGGATGTACCGCGACAACGCCACGGCCCGCGCCACCAGTTCCTTGCCGGTGCCGGAGGGGCCGACAATCAGCGTGGTGAAGTTGCGCATCTGGTCGTGGAGGCAGCGCAGGTATCGGCGCATGTCTTTGGTGAAAATCGACTGCCACACCGCCCCGCGCAGCCGGGCGGCCGGCATCGAAGTGCCGACGATGTGGCGGAAGATGTGATGGAACGCCCGGTGTACCTGGTAGAAACTGGCCAGCAGATGCGCCGGAGCATAGCGCGGCTCGATCTTCAAGTCCGGCAGGTTCAGGTAGTGATCCAGTTCATCCAGCAGCCGGGTGTAGTAGGGGAATCGCCTGGGCTTGGCGGGCGCCGCCGTCACCAGTTCGATCAGCGGATCGCGGCTCTGGTGATACAGCATGTAGATCACCGCATCCTGATAGAGATCGAGTTCCTTCCCGACCGGCCGCTGCCCGGCCAGCAGCCGCTCGCGCGCGGCGTGGGCCAGTTGTTGCGATCGCTCCAGCAGCAGCAGCACGTTGGGACGCTCGCCGGCCATGTTGGGCCGGCTGCGGCCCACCTCCGGCCGGACGCTCCAGACCAGGTCCTTCTCGATGAAGTCGTCGCCCAGCGCCTCGCGCTCGAACTCGATCCGCTCGGGCAGGAAGTGGTTGCCGTGGGCCAGTTTCGCCAAAGCCTCGACAAAACCTCGCTCGGCCGGTGTGAAGAGTGCCATGCGGGCTCCCGTCTGGTGACACCGCGTGTAGCCGCGATCGCTGATCACGGTTTCGGTCGTGCGGAAGCACGACCCTCCCGGATCTCTGACCACGTCCGGTGACGCCGAGCAGAATACACGCAATGCTGGAGATGGTACATCCAGTGCATGCCCACCAGATACGGCACGGAAGCCGCGGACGCCGTAACTGTTGATATAATCGTGTCTTACAAACCATGCGGCGCGAGGCATCCCGCTCGCTCTGGCCTGCGCAGGAGAACACCATGTCCAACCGTCGCAATGACAGCTTGAGCCCGGATGTGCTGATCGGGATCACCGCGAAACACCGGGCATGGCATCGCTGGGCGGTGCGGCTCGGGCTCGTGGTGCTCGGTCTGGCAGCCTGGTTCTGGACGCAGAGCCTGATCGGCGCCAAGCCGTTTGACGGGCGAATCGGGGACAGGATCCTGGATTGGCTCGGGCCGGCAAACCGCTACCTCGCGGTGCATACCGCCGCGGCCGACGCGTTGCTGATCGCCAGTTCCACGGTGATCAACCTGCTGGCCGCGTTCCTGATTGCGCGGTCGATCTTCGGGCCGACATTTCGTCCGTTCCTGGGGCTGCTCATGCTGTTTGCTTTGCGACAGACCTGTCAGGGCCTGGTGACGCTGCCGGCGCCGGACGGCGTGATCTGGCGCGACCCGGGCGTGCCGGGGCTGCTGGTCACCTATGGCGTGAGCAATGACCTGTTCTTCAGTGGACACACCGCGATCGCGGTTTTTGGCGCCGTCGAGTTGGCACGCATGGGCGGAAGACTTGGTCGGCTGTGGGTCGGGCTCGGAATTCTGATCGCGGCGTTCGAGATCGGGACCGTGCTGGTTCTGCGGGCGCATTGGACGATGGACGTGTTTACCGGTACGGTGACGGCGCTCTGGGTGGCGGGAGTCGCCCGGTCGCTGGCGCCGCGCGTCGATCGGCTGATGGCGTGAACGCCCCGGTACTGTCGGGCCGACCTTCGCGTGGCGGGCGCGACCACGAATCCGGGAGGGCCGTGCTTCTGCACGGCCGGGGCCGCGATCGGCGATCGCGGCTACAGACGGCTCAGCATCGTCCGGGCGCCGAGGTGGCTGACGTTCAACTGCAGCGCCGCCTCGAACTCCTTCTTTGCCTCGGCCGGTTTGCCTTTGCCGAGATATCCCAGTCCCAGCAGGTAGTGTGCCCGCGTTTTCTGGGACGCGATCGACTGCCGGCCGCCGAACTTGGCGAAGAAGTCCACGTCGGAGCCAGCCTGCAAGCGCTCCGTGCCGTAGCCGATCAATTCGTCGAAGCCGCGGCTGGCCTGGTCTTCCTGTCCCATTTTCCGCTGGGCCAGGGACTGGTAGTAGCGGTTCTCAGAAATCTCGCCCCGCCCGCGGGCGGCCTGTTCGTAGCAGGGGCGTGCCTTGTCGGCCTGGCCCATGGCTTCGTAGACGGTGCCCATCACGTAGTAGACCTGCACCATCTTGCCGCCGACGCCGTTCGGCCGGGCGGTCTCGAACCGCTCGGGGTATTCCAGGGCCGCCTCACAATCCTTGAGCGCCTCGGCGTACTGCCGGGCCGCCAGGGACTTCTGCGCCCGCAGCACGTGTGCGTCGACGTAGAGTTCGTGGGTGGTGACGCTCTCGCCTTCCCAGAGCCGGAAGTGGCCGGCGTCGAGCAGGCCGATGGCCCGGTCGTACTCGCCAAGCAATATCTCCAGGGCGATCTCGCGGCGCAGCGCATCGTCGCGCTGGGCGACGGCGTCGTGATTCTGCTGCAGCAGCGCCAACCGCTTTTGTGGGTCGGTGTTCGTGGCTTCGTACAGGTTGTCGAGTTCGGCGTACAGCCTTGCATCCTTCGCATCGCAGGCCACAGCCTTCTCCATGGCCGCCACGGCGCGGGTGTTGTCTTTCTCAACTCGCGCGTACGCCAGGGCCAGATTGCGATGTACGGTGGCGAACGTGGCGTCGAGTTGCGCTGACTGTTCCCAGGCTTTGATGGCGGCCTGCGGTTGCAGGTCGTAGAGCAGGTTGCCGAGGTAATACGGAGCCCGGGCATCGGCGGGGTTCTTCGCGATCGCATGGCCGAGGACGTCGATCGCCTCGAGCTGGAACGGGAAGCAGCGGTCGGGCGGCAGTTGGCTAGCCAGCCGGTATTGCGCGGCGGCCTTCTGGTCGTCGTGGCGCTGCTCGAGGTAGTAGGCGAGGAAATAGCGGACCATGGGATGGAGCTTGGATTTGTCGGGGCTCGCGTCGACGAAGCGATTCAGGACGTCGATGGCCTCGTCGAGCAGGCCGCTGCTGCCGTAATTCGCGGCCAGTTCCAGATACGACGAGGGTTCTCCGCGCATCATCTTGTTCAATGCATCCAGCGACTTGCGGGCCTCATCCTGCCGGCCCGTCGCCGCGCGGAGCAAGTATTGTTCGTTGCCCGACCAGTGATCGAGCGGATCGAGGGCGCGCACGCCGGCGGCCAGTGCCTCGGCCGGGGCGGTTTGGCCGAGTTTCCGCAGCAGCGTCACCTTCAGATCCAGCGCTCGGATGCTCATCGCATTGGTCGCGATCGAGCGATCGTTGAACTCAAGCGCCCGCGCCAGGTCCCCGCGACGGCAGGCATCCTCGGCCAGCGCCAGGTTGCTCGCGGCCGACCAGGCCAGGCTCCAGGTGGCCTTGTTGAAAGCATCCCGCGCGGCATCGTGCATGCTTTGGGCCCGCAGGGCGATGCCGAGATAGTAAAACGCTTCGCCATCCTTGGGCCGGGTGTAGTTGCGTGTGGCTCGGTCCA
Organism: Tepidisphaerales bacterium; assembly: GCA_044450885.1. Classification (GTDB taxonomy): domain Bacteria; phylum Planctomycetota; class Phycisphaerae; order Tepidisphaerales; family Tepidisphaeraceae; genus JANYKD01. The sequence goes on along the minus strand of JBIOJL010000172.1, from coordinate 1,706 downwards.
CGGCGACGGTCAGACGCTCCTGGGCCTGGTTGTAGAGTCCGCGTTCGCAGTAGAGGATGCCCAACGCGACGTTCGCCCGGTAGTCGCCGGGGTCGCGTTTGATGGCTTCCTCATAGTACGGATCGGGCTCTCGCGCGGGGCTGTAGAACTGCTCCAGGCGCAGGCCAGCCAGGCACAACTCGTCGTTCGTGGGCACATCTTTCGGCGCGGGCGGCGGCTGCACGGGCCTGGGCATGGGGCTGTTTTTGGGCTTGGTTGGGCGGTAGCTGATCAGTTCCCGATTGTCGGCAGTTGTCAGCGAAACGCGCAAATCCTCCGCCTTGGTTCCCTCCGGCAACGCCAGTTCCTTGACGAATGGCGTCTCCGGTGAAATCGCCAGCCGCTGCTCGAAGAGCACCTTGTCGCCGGCCGTCAGCGTGACGCGGGCATCGGGGAACAGCGCGGTCGTGTTCAGCGCGACACGGGCCACGTTCTTGTCGTTGATCTCCAGGTTGACGGCCGCGTCAATGTTGGCGTTCTTGATGCCGCCCAGTTCGCGGATGGGATAGAAGAACTGCTCGACGACCTTTGTTTCGCCCGGTTGTATCCAACTGTAGTCCGGCTGGTTGTCGGAGTAGCCGCCGGCCATCAGTTCCAGATACGGCCCATCCGTGTCCGTGAGAATCTTGTCCCAGAGCAGCCCCTCGTTGCCGTTGCCCCACTCGAAGAACTTCTTGCCGGGCGCGATGTGGTGGTCGGCCACGACAGCGATGCCGCCTTTCCTGCCGTGGTCATAGCCGCCGAAGAAATCGTCTTCGTGGTTCCAGGCGAAGATTGACACCGGCTTGGGCAGGTTCTTCCACCAGCTCACGTCCACGCCGCGGCGGTCGAGCCCGCCGTAGAAACCCTTGCCGATGGGCCAGTTGACGAACTCGGTCTTGGCGTGCTGCGTCCCGTATTCGGTGGCGGGCGGGAAGATCACCTGGTAGTCGGGATTGGCATGGACCGCGATGTTGGCGAAGTAGAGCAGCGAATGTGGCAGCGGCGTTCGATTGAACAGTTTCACGGTCACCTTGAGATACGACTTGTCGGGATACAGGGTCATGCCGACGAGCCATTTCATGCGGTGGCGGAGTTCAGTCTCGCCCACCCAGACCGTCTTGCTGCCGTCGGGGTTGTCGACAAGCGTGTGGTCGACGGTCATGAAGGTCGAGGCGCGGTGGTGGTGGGGGATGTTCCACTCGATGCCGCCGGAAATCCAGGCGCCGACCATGCCGATGAGGGCGGGTTTGATGACGTGCTGGCGGTAGACGAAATCATAACCGTTGGTCATGTCCCGGCCGCTGAAGATCCGGCCGCCGATTTCCGGCAGGACGACGTAGCTGACGTAGGGGTTCTCCAAGCGCACGGCGTGGTAGGTGCGGTCCTCCTTGATGTCGGTCAGTTTGTCGAGGATGGGATACGGATAGACCGGCCCCTTGGCGCCCTGGTAGCTGCGGCCGGTGTAGAAGATGGGATTCTTGTCGGGCTCGCCGGCGCGATAAGTGGGGATGACGAGGGGTTCCTCGCGCATCTGGACCGAGGACTGGGCGAAGACGGAACTGGCCGGCAGTCCCGAGAAAAACGCCATCACGATCGCGACGGGTATCCAGTTGTGTTTCATGGTCATCGCAGACCTCCGTTGGGAGCATAGTGCGGGATCGGATGATTTCAATTCGGTCGCGTCG
>JBIOJL010000171.1:0-11762 GCA_044450885.1 Tepidisphaerales bacterium | reverse complement strand
TCCATACCCCGCTTCGTGCCTTCGTGTCTTCGTGTTTAATTGTCTTCGTTCGCGGCGAAGCCGCGCCGGGCAATTCGTACCGCACTTGAACTGATTGGCCCTGTCCTCCTATCATTCCTTGGACAAAAGGAGTTTTCACCCATGGCAATCGTGCTTTCAGATACCGCGGCCGGCGAGATCAAGAAGATCATCAAAGAGAACGGGCTGCCCGAGAACACCCGTTTGCGGGTCGGCGTCAAGGGCGGTGGCTGTTCCGGCTTCAGCTACATGCTCGACCTCGTCGAGGAAGAGAAATCGGAATCGGATGAAGAGGTCGAGGACAAGGGCATCAAGATGCTCGTGGACATGAAGTCCTATCTCTACATCAACGGCACCGAGATCGACTTCAAGGATGAATTGATGGCCCGCGGCTTCGTCTTCAAGAACCCCAACGCCACCAGCACCTGCGGCTGCGGCTCCAGCTTCTCGGCGTAACCCTGGGAACGCCGAGCCCCAACTCGGCTCTTCATTGTGCCTCCACATCCACAGGCGTTCTTGCGCGTTCAGCATCTCACACGGCTTGCTCGGCGTGGTCGATTTATCGACCACGTCATCGCGCTCGCTTGACACCCTCAACCATCAACGATCCACTGCCAGCGTGCAAAAGCTAATCCGACACATCCCCGTTCTCATGGACGCCGTCCTCGATTCGCTCCGACCGGCGCCGGGCCACGTCGTCGTCGACTGCACCGTCGGCCTCGGCGGACACGCGGCCGAGTTGCTCGGCCGCATCATGCCCGGCGGCCGACTCATCGGGCTCGATTTCGACGCGGGAAACCTGGAACTGGCCAGGACGAAACTGGCCGCCGTCTCCTCCGACTTCGAACTGCACCACGGCAACTTCGCGGGACTGCCCAACATCCTGGCCGCCGGCGGCATCGACAAGGTTGACGCGGTGCTGGCCGACGTCGGCGTGGCCAGCCCGCACATTGACGATCCCGCCCGCGGATTTTCCTATCGCCACAACGGCCCGCTGGATATGCGCATGGACCAGACCCGCGGCCAATCGGCCGCCGCCCTCGTCAACACCATGCCGCCGGATCGCCTCGCCGAGGCGCTGCGGACTCTGGGCGACGAGGAGGACGCCGACGAAATCGCCCGCTGCATCGCCGAACGGCGGGCCGAAAAGCCCATAGAAACCACCCACGACCTGATGGCCATCGTCTGCCAGGCCCGCGATTTCACGCTCAAACGCGCCGCCGGCGCCAAGCTCCACCCGGCCGCGCGCACGTTCCAGGTGCTGCGGATGCTCGTCAACCGCGAACTGCCCAATCTCCAGCGGCTGCTTGATGTCCTGCCCGATGTCCTGCGCCCCGGCGCGGCGGCCGCCATCATCAGCTTCCATTCCGGCGAAGACCGGCTGGTGAAGAAGGCATTCAAGATCGCGTTGGACCAGGGAATCTACAGCGACATCTCGTTCGAGCCGGCAATCGCCGACGAACGGGAACAGCGGGCCAATCCGCGCTCGCGCTCGGCAAAACTCCGCTGGGCCCGCCGGGCGTGAGTTCATAGTGCCGGCATCAGACTCCGTAGGGTCCGCTTGAGCGGACGCAGACACCCGTGGGCGCACCAGGACCGCGTCCGCTGAAGCGGACCCTACGAACAGGAGAACGACCATGTCATGGGAAGCACTACGACTGTCGAGCAAATCACCATCCGAGGTCTACGCCGTCCTGGGCCCGCACGGGGTTGAGGAACTCCTGCGCGAGGCCCGCAGCGTCTGCTGGCGCGAACACCCGGCGGAAACCCGCACCGTGTCGGCCGTCAAGCAGCACCTGACGGAAGTCTTCGGGCGGAACATGAAGGTCTGGGAGGCCATCAAGAAACCCTCGCCCGATGCCTTCTTCGCCGACCTCCTGCCCCACGCCGCCGACGGGCACATCCGACAGGCGCTGGTGCTGACCTGGATGATGATGCCCCGCGCCGGCGGCCGGGATTTTGCCGATTCGGCGAAGATCGTGCGATTCCTGTTCGAGCGCATGCTGGCCAACTGGGATGAGGACGACGTGATCTTCACCAAGGCTTTCGGCGCGAAGACAAAGCCGGCGAAGGCGGCGGCGGGAAAGCCCAAAGGGGCCAAACATAAGAAGCCCAAGGTCCGCCGGTAGACCCATGCGCGAGATCCGCTACCATAGCTCCCGGAAACCTGCCATGAGCCATCAACACGACCCCGGCGAACCCGAAGAGATCGAATATGCCCTCAAGGAGTTTTCCGGGCCGGCTTATGTGGCCCACCAACTCCTCGGCGAACTGCTGGCCTGCTGGCGCTGCCTGCCCGCGGGGGAACGGAGCGTCGAAGCGGCCGTCGATTCGGCCCGAGCCGCCATCGATCGCGGGATGGCTTGGTGGCTGAGTCTGCCCTCCTACGGCACCGAACCCATCGCCATGGCGTTGCACGATGGTATGGATGCCCGATCGCTGGAACCCACCGCCGAGAGCACCATCAATCGCGAGCAGGCCGAGGAAACCTATCGCCGCATGAGCGAGTTCAACCGCGACTCGGCCATCCGCCAGGCCATCTTCACCTGCTGGTGCCTGCTGCCGGCGTCGCGCCGCAACGCCAGCGAAGTGGTGCGCATCACGCGGGAGATCTTCGGACGCACGGTGGCGGCCTTCCGCGAGGACGCAAGGACGTTTGCATGAGGGGCCGGGCGGGTATACTCGCCCTCGGCCACGGCGTCTCTACTACAGGAGGATTGGCATGGCGACGGAACTTCCGGGCATGGCTGGGAACATCGTGCGGGTGCCGTATGGCGGGCAGGAGTTGCTGAACAACCCCAGGTATAACAAGGGCACGGCGTTCACGCCGGAGGAACGTTTCGCCTTCGGGCTGGAAGGGCTGCTGCCGGCTCAGGTCAGCACCATCAAGCAGCAGGTGGAACGCTCCTACCGGAACATCATGGGCAAGACCGATCCGCTGGAGCGCTACGTCGGACTGGTGGCGCTGCAGGACCGCAATCAGACGCTGTTCTACCGGCTCATGGTGGAGTACGTCGAAGAGATGCTGCCGATCGTCTACACCCCGACGGTCGGCCTGGCGTGCCAGAGGTTCAGCCACATCTACCGGCGGATGCGCGGGCTGTGGATCACGCCGCAACACCGCGGGCGGATCGACCGGGTGCTGTCGCACGCGCCCAGCCAGGATGTGCGCCTGATCGTGGTGACCGACAACGAACGCATCCTCGGCCTGGGCGACCAGGGCGCCGGCGGAATCTCCATCTCCATCGGAAAGGTCGTGCTGTATACGGTCGGGGCCGGCATCCATCCCAGCCAGACCCTGCCGATCAGCCTGGACGTCGGCACCGACAACCCCCTGCTGCTGCAAGACGACCTCTACCTGGGCTGGCGGCAGCGCCGGATCCGCGGGAAAGAATACGACGACTTCGTCGAGGAATTCGTGACGGCCGTGCAGAAGCGCTTCCCCAAGGCGCTGCTGCAATGGGAGGACTTCAGCAAGGAGCGGGCCTTCGCCCTGCTCGACCGCTACCGGCATCGGCTGCTGTCCCTGAACGACGACATCCAGGGCACTTCCGCCGTCGGGGCGGCCGCACTGGTGTCGGGGGCGCGGGCGACGGGCACGCCGTTGACCGAACAGCGCGTGGTCATCGTCGGCGGCGGCGCGGCCGGCATCGGCATCGCCCGGCAGTTCCGCAATCTGCTGCAGAAAGCCGGGCTCGCGGGCGACGCCCTCCGCCGCGCCATCGTCGTGCTGGACAGCGGCGGATTCCTGCACACCGGCCGGGAGTTGACCGAGCCTGCCAAGGTGGACTTCGCCTGGCCGGTGGAAATGGCCACGGCGCAGGGGCTACCGATGGATCGGCCGAACGATCTGGAGGCGATCGTTTCGGCGTACAAACCGACGGCCCTGATCGGGGTGACCGGCCAACCGAAGATGTTCACACAGGCGATTGTCACAAATATGGCCCGGCACGTCCGCCGCCCGGTGATCCTGCCGCTCTCGAATCCCAACAGCAAAGCCGAGGCCGACCCGGCCGACCTGATCGCCTGGACGGAGGGGCGGGCACTGGTGGCGACGGGCAGCCCGTATGACCCGGTTTCGTGGCAGGGCCGGACCATCCGCATCGGACAGGCCAACAACGTGCTGGTTTTCCCCGGCGTGGGGTTGGGTTCGCTGATCACCGAGTCGCGCGAGGTGACGGACGGGATGTTCACCGCAGCCGCGGAGGAACTGGCCCGCATCGTCACCGACGAGGATCTGGCCGCCGGCTCGCTCTTCCCAAGACTGCGCGACCTGCGGCGAATCTGCGGCCGCATCGCCCAAGCCGTGGCCCGTCAGGCCGCCAGCGAAGGCGTCGGCAAGCCGGTCACGGACGAGCAGGTCCTCGCCGCCATGTGGAACCCGGAGTATCCGCGGATGGAACTGGCTACCGCCCCCCCAGGAAGTCGAGGCTGATCCGCTTCTGCACGGCGTCGATCTGCGCGAACGACTGCTTCAACATGGCTTCGTCGAGGTGGCCGAGTTTGCGGTGGTTGATGGTATTGTCGGGAGGCTCCCCCGCCTGGATCGCCGCCGCCTGGCGACGCAAGCGCAGGCGCATCAGGAAATCGTAGGCCGCGGCGATTTCATCGTGGCTGGACGGCAGCAGGACACCGGCCGCCGCAAGTTTGCCCAGCCGGTCGAGCGTGTGCGTCTCGCTGATTTCATGCTGCAATGCATAGAGCCGGGCGAAGTTGACGATCGGCAGCATCGCATCCTTGAGGTTCAGGCCGGCCGACTCGCCGGTGTGGCCGCCACCGAGTATTTTGCCGAAGAGCCGCAGGGGCGGGCGGAATTGCAGGGCGTTCTGCGCGAACTGCGGATAGAACGCGGGGCAATCTTTGAGCGTGGCGCGGACATGCGTGCGGAGTTCGCGCACAAGTCCGCGCTCGCCGCAGACACAGCGCAGGTCGAAGAAGATGCTGAACTCGAGCAATTCCTGCGGCTCGGCCCGGGAAACCCAGCCGTCGAAATACTGCTCCCACGCCGCCAGCGGCTGCACCCAGCGCGGGTTGCCGGCCATGATCCCGCCGCGGCAGAGGGCATAACCGGCGTGGTCGAGCCAGGCGCAGACGCGCGAGCCCAGTTGGCGGAAATATTCCCCTGGCGATGCCGCGTCGCCTTCCCTCGCAGCGTAGATGATGGCGTTGTCCTGGTCGGTGAAGAGGGTCTGTTCCTGGCGTCCCTGGCTGCCGAGGGCCACGAACGCAAACGGGGCCGGCGCCGGACCCAGTTCGGCCAGGGCGAGCGAGACCAGCCACTCGGTGGCCGCGTCGCAGACGGACGCCACCATCCGCGTGATGTTCCGCGGATGGGCGCCGCAATCGAGCAGTGTCCGGGCCAGCGCGGGCACGCGCCGGCAACACAGCGCTACATCCTCGGCGCTGCCCGCCGCGGCAATCTCGCGCGTCAAAACGATGGCCCCGTACCCGGGGGCCTGCAGCAGTTCCTTGCCGCGCACGACCCCGACCACGCGGCCGGCTTCGTCCACGATGGCCAGGTGCTGCACGTTCTGCCGCTGCATCGCCAGCATGGCTTCGTAGATCTGCGCCCGCTCGGAAATCGTCACCAGCGGAGAACTCATGATCCGGCGGACGGGCTCCTCCGCCGCGACGCCCGCCGCCAGCACGCGATCGCGCAGGTCCCGGTCCGTCACGATGCCGATCTCCCGGCCCGACTCGCGCACGAGAATGCACGTCGATTCGTTGGCGGCCATGACCGCGGCGGCATCGTCGATCGGCGTCTCCGCCCCGCAGCTTACGGCCGGCCGACTCAATTGCCGCACCGGCTCGTGCAGGAAGAGCAGCGAAGTCTGAAGCCTCTGGATCACGGCCTCGCGTTCGGACTCTCGCGCCACAATCGCGGTGATGTCCTGGGCAACGCCGTCGATGAAGATTGCGGCGCCGCTTTCCTCGCGCCGCAGCGCAGCGCGCAGCAGCAGTACGCGCACGCGGTCGCCCTGGCCGGGAACGCGCAGCCGGCGCTCGGCGCTGCCTTCGGCCTCCAACTCCTTCACAAACTCCGCGTACTCATCCTCGCTGCCGAAGAGATCGCCCAGCGACCGAGAGAGTTCCGTCGATCCTTCCTGCACTGGCCCGAACAGTTCCACGGCCTCGCGGTTGGCCTCCACGATGGCGCCCCAGCGCACGGCCCGGGCGCGGAACAGGGCGACGGTTGTTCCGTCGGCAACCTTCGCCAGACGATGCCAGCGCTCGGGGTTTTCCTCCGGCCCGCCCGCAAAATGCGAACGCGCCTCGCGCACCAGCAATATGAAGCCGTCGCGGCCGGCAAACGAAATGCGGCTCAGGGCCAGCACGCAATCAACCAGCGAACCATCGCGACGGCGCAGTACACCCTCGACGGCTCCGGCCGGTTCCTCGCCGTTTTGCAGGCGTTTCAGGCTGTCCCACGCCGCAGCATTGTCCGGGCCCGAGGGGATCAGGTCGGCCGGATCCAGCAGTTCCAACTCGTGCTCCGAATAACCCAGCATTTCCAGCAGGATGGGGTTGGCATAACGGCAACGGCCGTCAAGGACCAGCAGCGTGCCTTCGGTGGCGGCCTCTACCAGCGAGCGATATCGCTCGGTCGTATCCTTCAGGTGGCCCTCAACGTCGCGCCGCTCGCGCTCGAGCCGCAGGCTCTCGCGCATGACGTGAACCAACAGCAGAGCGACCATGCCCGAGACGATCATGGCCACCCGCACCATGCTCCGCTGGATCTGCGGCATGCCGTCCTTCGCATCGGCGATACAGAGAATTACGACCGCAATCGCCAGCAGTGCCATCGCCAGCACCATCGGTGACATGACGTAGACCCGGAAGTGCCGCCGCCCAGGCCGCTGCGACTCGCCCCCCGGATTCCCGGCCGCCCCGGCTCGGGCCGTCGCCGTCGACCGGATCGCATCGCGGAACCGCTTCCACCGTGGCGCGGGCATGTCGATTCCGACGGCCGGATCCCCCGGAGCATGGAAGTCCGTCCCGGCCGATATCAGCAGCCCCAGTTCGTCGGCAACCCCGCAGAGCAGTTGCTGTTGTTGTGCGTCGAAGTTCGCGTAGATCGCCTCGATCCCATCGAGCCCGTGCTCCTTCAGTTTCGCGAGCAGTTCCCGCAGCCGCGGCGGATCCCGCTCGAGGAACAGCGGATGCGCCAGCACGGCCAGGCCGCCGGCCCGGTGTACCAGGGCGATGGCGTTTTCCGTGGTGATTCGGCCATCCGGCGCAGCGCTGCGTGCCGATGCGCCGCCCGCTCCGAGTTGGCGCATCGACCGGGTGATGCTCTCCACGTCAACGATGCGCCCGTGGCGCACGGACGCCAGCGTGGCCAGCAGTTCGGGATGCGAGGGGTCAAATCCGTAGGCCAGCAGGTGGGCTTCGGCATCGCCGCAGCGCGTGGTCATCTCCAGCCCGGTGATGAATCCGATCCCCCGGCGGGCCAGGGCCTGACGGAAGCGGGCCAGCCCGTCCACCGTGTCGTGATCGGTCAGGGATGCGAACGCCACGTTCGCCGCCGCCAGCCGCTCGGCCACCTGTTCCGGCGAGAGAGTCCCGTCACTGAAGGCCGTATGGCAGTGCAGGTTGACGTGGGTCGTACCGTGCATGAGCGGGCTCGGGCGTGACCGGTCTTTCGGGAGGGCCGCAGTCCGCTGCGGCCGTTTCGCGGGGCCACCACTCCGGCCGTGCAGGAGCACGGCCCTCCCGAATCTGTGGTCACGCCCGCGGGCTCGTCTCCGCGCCGGCGATGCAACGATCAGGGCAGTTCGGCATACCGCGAACCCACCGCAATGAACCGCATGCGCACTTCGTACAGCGCGGCGTTGAGCAGGTTCTGCTCGTCGGTGCTCAGGTTGCCCTGCGTCTTCTCCTCCAGCACGGTCAGTGTATCGAGGTTGTGCTTGGCCATGTCCAGGTTGACCACAGGCTCGCCGCCGCGGCCGGCAATATCACCGAGGTAGAACAGCACCTGCGTCACCACCGACTGCACCAGCGTCTCCAGGCTGGCCGCGGGCATCTCCTGGGCGCGCCGGCCACCCTTGACGGCGGCCTGACGTGTGGGGACGGCGGCCGACGAACTGGCCACCACGCCCATCGGAGCCGACGTCACCGCCTGTTCCTGTTTCTTGCGTGCGGCTTCCTGCTCGGCCAGTTTCCGCTTCTCCTCCTGGGCCTGCTTTTTCCAGTCCGAATCGACGTGCAAACTCAATTTCGGTTCGTCGGCCATGTTTTCAACCTTCTCGGGCATTTGCAATGCCGCCCGGTCTTGTTTACGATAACCGGTCTTGCGTCGGCGGGGTAGTCCCCCGCCCTTGTTTGTTAGACAGGAAGCGTATCAGAGGACCTTATGGCCGAAAACCAAGCCGAGACCGCCGTCGAAGAAGTCCCGCCGTACACCGTCCGCGTCGAAGACGCCGGGCCCGCCACCAAGAAGATCTGCGTCGAGGTCCCCCAGGATTACATCGCCGGCAAGATCACCGAACAGTTCAAGGAACTGCGCCAGGAAGCCTACATTCCCGGTTTCCGCAAGGGCAAGGTGCCGGCCGACCTCATCCAGAAGAAGTTCGCCAAGGACGTCCGCGACCAGGTGAAGCGGACCATCATCTCCGAGTGCTACCAGAACGCCGTCGAGAAGAACGAATTGCAGGTGCTCGGCGAGCCCGAACTCACGGACGCCGACAAGGTCGAACTCAAGGATGGCGAGCCGCTGAACTTCTCCTTCACGGTCGAGATCCAGCCGACGATCACCCTGCCCGAACTCAAGGGCATCAAGATCAAGAAGCCCAAAATCGTGGTCACCGAGGAACACATCGACCAAGCCATGCAGAACCTCCGCGAACAGCAGGGCAAACTGGTGCCGGTGACCGACCGCGGCGTGGTTCTCAAGGATTTCCTGACCGCCGACGTGCAGGTCAAGGTCGACGGCAACGTGCTCTCACATCAGAACGACGCGTCGCTGGTCGCCCGTCCCGGCCGGGTCGCCGGCATCACGATCGACGATTTCGACAAGCAGCTCGACGGCCTGAAGATCGGCGAGACGCGCGAGGTGTCGGCCAAGGTTCCGGAGAAGCACGCGGCTGAGAACCTTCGCGGCAAGGAGTTGAAGATCGAGATCACGCTGAAGGAACTCAAGCGCGTGGAGCCCGCGGTGATCGACGCGGCGTTCCTCTCCGAACTGGGCTTTGCCAACGAGCAGGAACTGCGCGGCGCCCTCAAGGAGCAGATGGACGAGCGCATCCAGTTCGACATCCAAAGCGTGATGCGGCGACAGGTGGTGGATCACCTGCTGGAGCAGATCCAGGTCGAGTTGCCGGCCAAGCTGTCCACCAAGCAGACCGATCGCGTCGTCCAGCGCCGGGCGTTGGACCTCATGCAGCGCGGCGTGTCGCAGGAGCGGCTCGAAGCCAACATCGAAAAGCTCCGCGAAGGGGCGGCCGACGAGTCGGCCAAGGAACTCAAGTCGTTCTTCGTCCTGCAGAAGCTGGCCGAAGAGACCAAGGTGGAAGTGAACGAGGCCGAACTCAACGGGCGGATCAACATGATCGCCATGCAGCGCGGCGAGCGCCCCGAGAAGGTCAAGCAGCAGATGTCCAAGCAGGGCAACATGCTGACGAGCCTGTTCATCCAGCTCCGCGAAGAGAAGGCGATCGACGCCGTGCTCAAGGACGCTTCGATCGAAGAGGTCGAGCCCACCGAAGAGCAGCAGAAGGCCGTCGGCAGCAGCGAGGCGTAAGCGGAAGCGGAAAGGCACGAAGGCATTGAGGCACAGAGGCACGAAGGGCGATTCCCCTTCGTGCCTTGTTTCGTACAGGTATGGGTATCGCCATGCTTCCACCAAGGTTTCGACGTCCCAACGGTTTTGAAGACACCCTTCCCGCCGACGCGTGGAAGTGGCACACCGTCGAGCGAATCGCCCGCGAAACAGCCGAACTCTACCGCTTCTTCGAGATCCGCACCCCCGTGCTCGAACAGACCGCCCTCTTCCATCGCGGCGTCGGCGAGGGTTCCGATATCATCCGCAAGGAAACCTTCACCTTCGACGACCGGGGCGGCGATTCCATGACCCTGCGCCCCGAAGGCACGGCCGGTGTTGTGCGCGCCATGATCGAACATGGTTTTCTCAACGACCAGGGCGCCCGCGCCAAGGTCTACTACATCGCCCCCAATTTCCGCTACGAGCGGCCCCAGAAAGGCCGCCTGCGCCAGCACCACCAGTTCGGCGCCGAGGCATTCGGCATCCCTGATGCCGATCAGGACGTCGAGTGCATCCAACTTCAGATGGACTTCTACCGGCGCTGTGGCCTGCACGACTTCACGCTTCGAATAAACAGCCTCGGAGATGCGGAAAGCAAGGCTCGCTTTCGCGATGCAATTCGGGAGCATCTGTCGCCTCATGCATCGGAATTGAGTGAAGATTCCCAGCGTCGCCTTGAGACCAATCCACTTCGAATATTGGATAGCAAAGATCCTCGGGATCAATCGCTCATTGACAAGGTCGCATTCTCTCTGCGGTATCTGTCGGCTAAGAGCGAAAGTCACCTAGATCGCGTCCAGAAGTTGCTGGATGCGGCAGCCGTAAACTACTTTGTGGATTCAAAGCTTGTCCGCGGCTTCGACTACTACACCGAGACCCTCTGGGAGGTCACCGCCGGCGGCCTGGGAGCCCAAAACGCCATCGGCGGCGGCGGGCGCTACGACAACCTCGTCGAGCAACTCGGCGGCCGGCCGACCCCGGGCGTCGGCTTCGGCTCGGGCCTGGAACGTCTGCTCATCGCGCTGGATGCCCAAGGCGTGCAACTGCCCCACGTGGCCAAGCCGCTCATCTGGCTCGCCTACCACGGCGAGGCGGCCAAGCTGGCACAGATCAAGCTGATGCAGGAGCTTCGCGCGGCCGGTTTCGCGGCGGACATGGACCTGGCCGGGCGCTCGATCAAGGCCCAGTTCAAACTGTCCGACCGCGAGAAGGCGGCCGTCGTCGTGATCGTCGGCGAAAGCGAGTTGGCCAACGGGACGGTCATGCTGAAGAACCTGGCGACCGGCGAACAGTCCGCGGTGGCGCGGGCCGACCTGCTATACAAACTACCCCGCTGAACGGCCCGAGTGAAGCTTACACGCCACCGGCATAGACGCTATACTTGGTCGTCAGGAAATCAAGATGCCTGTCATATCCATGTTTTATGGCATCCTCGTCTCGATGTACTTCTTGGACAACAGGCAGCATCATGTGCCGCACATCCATGTGCGGTATCAGGACGATGAAGCTGTCTATTCAATCCCAGACGGCGAATTGCTCGCCGGCTCACTGCCGCCCGCCAAGGCGAGGCTCGTGTTGGCATGGATCGAGATTCATCGCGATGACCTGATGGCCGACTGGCAACTCGCGGTCAGCGGCGAGTCGCTGCATAGAATTGAACCCCTGACATAGGAGGTGTCATGTTGCCCAGAGTCAAATCGGTGTCTCCGCGGTCAGACCATCAATTGGAGATCACGTTCACCAGCGGCGAGATTGGGTTGTACGACTGCAGCCCGTTGTTGGACTTCGGCATCTTCCGCGAACTGCGCGACGAAGCTTATTTCCAACAGGCGCATGTGGTCAACGGCACAGTCGCCTGGCCGCACGAACAAGACATCTGTCCCGATACGCTCTACCTCGACTCACGCCGCGGTGAGACAAGTGCTGCCGTCAGCTCTTCCCCGGCACCAGTTCATAAAACCCGCTGACATCGCGCTTGAGG
>JBIOJL010000170.1:0-11833 GCA_044450885.1 Tepidisphaerales bacterium | reverse complement strand
TCGTCATTGACTTCATTCTGAAGTCGTTCGAGGGTCTTGCCTTCGGCGCTGGGATCGTCGTCGGTAGAGAGAACGTCCATTCTATCGTGCAATTCTTCTATCCTTACTGCGAGCCTGTCGTCAATCTCCTGGTGAATTTGCACCGCTCGTACGATGCGGCCAGCCCCGTTGAAGATCGCGAGATATCCCGACCAAAGCTTGCTTGAACGCTCGATCTTCTTTGAGAGGTTGAGGATGGGCTTCAGCACGCCCAGAATCGCAGCAATCGTACCGGCCCCGATTACTATGATCTTGCCTGCCGTTGTGGAGAAGATGGGCAGCGACACCACGGTTCCAGATGTGCCCAAGGCAACGGCAACTTCGATAGTAAGAATCCACCGCTGATACGATGCGATCTTCTCGCCGTAATACTTCACGTTCATCCGGGCTTCCCGGTACAGGTCGTAGAGGTCGGTCACGGCGGCAAGTGAATCGACCTTGCTTCCGGAAACTTCTGTGTTGTGATTTGTCATGCTGCACCTCTCGATGCGATTATAGCAAGAATCGGCTCGCCGGTCATTCCGCAAATCGCGGCGGATGGCCATGCCGCCCCCGCCCGGGCTGCCTGCCTTCGGAGGGGTCTAATGGGGCCAGGTCCGTTTCTTCCGTTTCAGGACAACTTGCCGCGTCGCGAAAATTCAGTCTTTGCTGCCTCTAGCGGAAGTGCCGGTTTTGACGACAATGACGGTATGGCCAAGCGAAGAAAGAAAGCCATCGGCCAGGTTCCTCCAATGTGCAATTGCCTGCTGCTTTGCGATGACGTGCTGATCAGCCAAGGCAAGGGCAAGCACTTCTTGCAGGGCGTCATTGGGATTGTCGGCGTATCGTCTCTGCCGGCGATGATCGGTGGCTACGTGGCCTACATTCGGCTTTCCGACGTTCACGGGTCACAGAACGTCACGATTTCGTTTGTGAACGCTCGTACGGGCGAGCCGGTAATTGAGACAAAGGCGGATTTTCCGTCGCATGCGGACCCGCTCGGCGTGTATACTCTGGTAATTCCCGTTCCGGCTTTTGCCGTGAACGAAGAGGGCCGATATCTGTTTATGGTGACTCACGATGGCGTGCCGATTGCTCAAACGCCGGTGATCATTAAAGCCATTCAACGGAGAGCAGGACCATGACCATGGAAGTTGAGCGAAATAACCAGGTGGATACCGAGGCGGCGACACAAACGTTTGTGTTGACGAATCTCGATTGGAAGACGCAGCGACCAGCGACGACGCTTAAGCAAGCCAACAGCCAAATGCGCCTGTCGCGCGCGGAGGTTCTACGCCGGGCGGAGGCAAACACAGTGAAGCTGACCGGGAAGAATCGCTTTTGATCGGTGTGTGAACCGTGCCTACGTCCATACGCAGACCGACGAATCCCACCCCAAGGCAGGGTGGGATTTACTTTTTACAGGATTGTCCTCCGCTCGATACTGACCAGGTGAAAGGCCGGCCGGTCATAGTTGTTGACGACGCGGCCACATTACGAGCGGGTGGCCCCGTGGTTGTAGTGGCGTGCTCATCAACGATCGCGGAATCTGAGACGGATCGAATCCGCCTTCCATCAAGATCAGACACCCCCGGCTGTCGCACTGGACTTGATAAGCCGTGCTGGGCCGTTCCCCGTTGGTTCGTGGTCGTCGAACCAGACCGGCTCGCCAATTCCCGGCACCTGGGGTACATCGCTGGAGCCAAACTGATCGAGGTCGTGTGCGCGGTTCAGCGACGAATAACGGCAGAGAATCATTGACGCGGCGTATCCCTGAAAGTCTGCCGGTACACAAAGCGAAGTCCGCGCTCCTGGGCGTCTTCAAGGTCCGTGCCGAGGCCCACCACCATGGACCGAATGCCGGTCTTGTAGTCGTATCGCGACAGTGCCAGTCCCTTGCGGTCTGCCAGCCGGCCCGCCGCTGCGAGGAGCATCTCCTCGACCACGGGCAGGTCCAACACTTCAAAGCAGGTCCGCTCAACCTCCATGCCGGCAACATGGCCGGCCGGATCGGCGACGCTGTCCAGTTCGTTGGCCAGACGGAGAAGTTTGGCGAAGGCGTCGAGTGGGGAGTCCATAGGCGGCATCGTGGCCGATGGCGATTCGCAGGGCAACCAAACCCCTGCCGACACCTCCGACGTGCCGGGGCCTTCTTGTTGGCGGGGCGGCGAACATCCCGACCGCAACGTGGAGGCTCGGGTTTGAGTATCAACAGTGGTCACTTCAGGGAGAAGACGGAATGGAATACACGATCAGCAAGAGCCTGACTGGGAAGCAGCGGGGCCAGGGGTCACAAGCTATTCTACGTATGATGTCATACGCCTGGTGCTCCCTGGCCGGACCGCGCGCCTCGGGCGCGTCGCCTCCGTCACCCCGCCCGCATCAACACGAGCCACCCCGCACCGCTCTCGCCACGCCAGCCTTCACTCACGCCACGTCCTCTTCTTTGCTCCTTTGCTCCTTCGCGGTCGATCCTCTTGAATTGAACCGCCAAGAAGCAAAGAAGCAAAGGAATCAGCGAGGTCAAACTTCGGAATCATACGACTTCTCTTCCACCAGTTGCGATCCGGTCAGCTCGTTGATCCGCCGCTTCAGCTCGCATCGTCGATCGTTGTTGCGGTAGACGCTCCGGGCCAGCTCCACGAACCGCGGGCCAAAGCCCTGCTCGCGCTCGCACAGGCGCAGGGCATCCTCGATCCGCCACAGTTCGCGATTCACCGATGCCAGTTGTTGCGTGACTTCCAGCAGTTGTGGAGTCGGTGCGATCGACTTCCGCCAGGCCGCTCTCAGCAGTTCCAGTTCCTGCCGCACGTGGGCCAGCTTCCCGGCATCCTGAAACTGCTCCGCTTTGATCTCGAGGATGGTCATCTTGTCGATCAACTCGCCCGCGGAGACGTTGATCGCAATCAGCTTGTCGTGCCGCATGGGAGTTCTCCGTTCACGATCACGCGCCGGCCGGGCCCCGCCAGGTGTCCTTCGGGTCGGTGATCTCTCTCAGGCCCGTGATGTTCTGCGAAAGCGAGGCATGCAGGCCGAGCATGTTCAGCGAGGCGAGGCCGCCGAAGACATCCTCCGCGGCACCGAAGTAGTTCTCGGAGTCGAACAAGGGCGGCAGATGCCAGTAAAGCCGATAGTCCATCGCCAGCAGTTGCCCGATCAGGGCGGCCGATTTCTCCGGCCGGTCGTTCTCCAGGTACAGCACCGGCCGATATCGCCGGATCGTCTCTTCCGCACCGGCGATGACCTCGCCCTCCATGCCTTCGACGTCGATCTTGATCATGTGGCAGGCCGAAAGCTGGAGCGAGTCGATCGTGATCAGCGGCACGCGGTCCCCTTCCGGGTAGCCGCCGAGCGACAGGCCGCCGAAGTTCTGCACGACGGCGGAATCGAGCCGGGGGACGAGTATCGAGCCGGCCTCCCGGCCGACGGCCACCGGATGCGCGTAGACGTTGTTCAGGGCGTTGAGAGCCACGTTGGCGCAAAGGATCTGAAACACCACGCGCTGGGGCTCGAAGGCATGCACGATCCCCTGGGGACCGGTCGCCCTCGCCAGCAGCACCGTGTGGGCGCCCATGTTCGCGCCGATTTCGAGGATCGTCCAGCCCGGCCGGACCAGTTGGGCGAACACATCCGCCTCGCCCTTGGAGAACTCGCCGTAATGGTCGAGCGACCGGCCGATGTACTGGTCGGTCACCAGATAGAGCATCGGCCCATGCCGGCACTGCTTCAGACGCATCGGCCCGTTTTCAAGCAAAGGGGTGTTGTTCATGCGTGACACCATTCGTAGCATCAGAGGCGCTGGCGCAGCGCCGTTTGTATCTCCTCGAAGACGCCGGCCCAGTCCCCGCGGCTCTTCTGCCGGAAGAGCCGCATCGTTGGATACCAAGGGCTGTCATCGCGGTCAAGCAGCCACCGCCAGTCGGGCACCAGCGGCAGCGCCACCCACACGGGCACGCCCAGCGCACCGGCCAGGTGGGCGATCGCCGTGTCCGAGGTGATCACCAGGTCGAGGCTCATCATGACCGCCGCCGTGTCCATGAAGGGTCCAGCTTCCCCGTCCAGTTCATCGGCCCAATCGACGATCGGGAAATCGGCTCGCGCGTCGGCCAACTGCTCGCTGCCTGCGCCTTTCTGCAGGCTGATGAGACGGACTTCCGGCATCCGGGCCAAACCGGCGAAGCGCCGCAGCGGAATGGAACGCAGGCGGTCCTCGTGATGCCGCGGGCTTCCCTGCCAGCAGATGCCGATCTTCAAGCCATCAATGTGGCACATACGGTCTCGCCATTGCGCAACCAGTGCCGGCGCTGCGAAGACGTACGGGACATTCGCGGGGATGTTCTCGAGCGTGGTCCCGCAGATGCCCGGCAGGCTCATCAACGGCGCATGAGCATCGAACCCGGGAAGGGCGTCTCCCTGCCCGATCAGTTGATCGATCCCGGGGCAACCCGCCAGCAGCCGGAGCAGCGGCTTCTGGCATTCCACGACCACCCGTGCCTGGCACTGCCTGGCCAGCGGCGCGTAGCGGATGAACTGGATCGTGTCGCCGAGACCTTGTTCCGCATGAAGCAGGATCGTCTTTCCCTGCAAAGGTTGCCCATCCCACCGCGTTTGTGGGAAGCCGCGCGGCGGCGAATCGTTCATCCGCCAGCGCCATTCGTATTCCGCCCACCCCCGGGCCAGCTCTCCTCTGAGCAGCCGCACAATCGCTCGATTGCAGTGGGCCTCGGCATCGTCCGGCTTCAGCTCCAGTGTCCGGTCATAGCAGGCGAGTGCTTCCGCCAGCTTCCCCTGGTGCTTCAGCACGTTGCCCAGGTTGTTGTGGACGTCGGCATAGTCCGGCTTCAGTTCCAGTGCCCGGCGGCAGCAGGCGGCCGCTTCGTCCAGCTTCCCCTGATCCTGCAGCGCATGGCCCAGGTTGTAGTGGGCCTCGGCGTAGCCCGGCTTCAGCTCCAGGGCCCGACGGTAACAGGCGACGGCCTGATCCAGCTTGCCCTGGTCCTGCAGCGCATTGCCCAGGTTGTTGTGTGCCTCGGCATGCTCCGGTTTCAGTTCCAGTGCCCGGCGGTAGCAGGCGGCCGCTTCGTCCAGTTTTCGCTGGTCCTTGAGCGCATTGCCCAGGTTGTAGTGTGCCTCGACAAACGTCGGCCTCAGTTCCAGTGCCCGGCGATAGCAGGCGACTGCTTCGTCCAGCTTGCCCACGCTCTTGAAGGCGGCGCCCAGGTTGTTGTGCGCCTCGGCAAACTGCGGCCTCAGTTCCAGTGCCCGGCGGTAGCAGGCGACGGCTTCGTCCAGCTTGCCCAGGGTCCTGCAGGCTGCGCCCAGGTTGCTGTGTGCCTCGGCATAATCCGGCTTCAGTTCCAGCGCCCGGCGCCAGCAGGCGACCGCGTCGTCCAGCTTCCCCTGGTCCTTCAAGGCTGCCCCCAGATTGCTGTACGCCTCGGCAAAGTCCGGCTTGAGTTCCAGTGCCCGGCGGTAGCAGGCGATTCGTTCGTCCAGGCTTCCCTGATCCTTCAGCGCATTGCCCAGGTTGCTGTGTGCCTCGGGGAAGTCCGGGTTCAGTTCGACCGCCCGGCGGCAGCAGGCGATGGCTTCGGGAATTCTGCGCAAGGCGCGATACGCTTCGCCCAGATTGTTGTGGAAGTCGGCCGAATTCCCCTGCAATTCGATCGCCCGTCGGATGTACTCGACGGCAAGATCGTGCCTGCCCACCTGGTGGGCAATCACGCCAAGGAGATGAATCGCATCGGCGTGATTCGGATCAACCTGCAGGATTTGCCGGTAGATCTGCTCGGCAGCCTGGAGCCGCCCGGCTTGATGGTGTCCGATCGCGATGGCCAGTGCTTCGGGAATCGTCGCCATGGCGTGTATTATGACAAGAGCAACGCCACTGACTACTCCCGTTCCCGCGGTTACAATGCGCGAAATGAAGCTCGGCATCATCATTGTCGATCACGGCTCCCGTCGCGGTGAGAGCAACACCATGCTGGAACAGCTTGCGGCCATGTTCGCGCAGCGCTTCCAGGAGAAATACGAGGTTGTGGAGCCGGCCCACATGGAGATCGCCGAGCCTTCGATCGGCACCGCCTACGACCGCTGCGTCGCCCGCGGGGCGACGCGCGTGGTCTGCTGTCCCTTCTTCCTCGGCCCGGGCAAGCACTGGACCCAGGACATCCCCCGCCTGGTGGCCACGGCCGCCCTGCGCCACCCCGGCACGACCTACCACGTGACGCCGTACCTCGGCATCGACGACCTGATCCTCGACCTGCTGGACAAGCGAATCGTCACATGTAGCAATAAGAACTACACATGCGATCAATGCGCGGGTACCTTGCGTAGTGGTGAGCCCGGGATCGAGATTCCCGCCGTCGGGCACTGAAGGACACTTTTCTCTCAAGGCAGGGCCAGCGTCCTCGCTGGCCTTCTTGCCGCGCCAACCGTCTGGTATTCCATGCCAGCGAGGACGCTGGCCCCACTTCACTCGATGAGCATCGCGTCCCCATAACTGAAGAACCGGTAGCGCCGCTCGATTGCCTCCCGGTAGATCCGCCGCTGCTCGTCGAGTCCGACCAGGGCGGCCACCAGAGCGATCAGCGTGCTACGCGGCAGGTGGAAGTTGGTCACCATGGCCCCGACGTGCTTCCAGCGGTAGGGGGGATAGATGAAAATGCCGGTCTCGCCGTCGCGGGCGACGAAAGGTCCGTCGGCCGGTTGCGACTCGATGACCCGGCAGGCGGTGGTGCCGACGGCGACGATCCGCCGGCCGTCGCGCTTGGCCGAGTTGATCGCCTCGGCCGCGTTGGACGGGAGCGTGTAGGTTTCAACGTGCATGTGATGCGCTTCGAGCGAGTCGGCATCGACCGGCTTAAACGTCCCCAGGCCGACGTGCAGGGTCACAAATGTTTGCCGGATGCCGCGCGCATCGAGGGCGGCCAGAACATCGGTGGTGAAGTGCAGCCCGGCCGTGGGCGCGGCCACGGATCCGGGGTTTCGGGCATAGACCGTCTGGTAGCGATCCTTGTCGAACTCATCGCGGTCGTCGTGATGCTTCTGTCGCTTGATGTACGGCGGCAGCGGCATCCGCCCGACGCGGGAGAGGACTTCCAGCGCCGTCAGGCCTGCGCCTTCGACCGCCAGTTCGTAGCCTTCATCGTCGAGTTTGCGAAGCACGCGGACGGCGATTTCGGGGGCATCGGCGAAGACCAGCGGCCGGTCGGGATGGACTTTGCCGAGTGCGCGGAGCAAGACGCGCCAGACAAGCGGGTGCCTGGGAGCGCGGCCGTCCTCGGCCGCCTTAGAAGCGGGCGAGGACGCCCGCGCTCCCAATGTCGCGCCGGCGACACCGAGGTAGAGCCCTTCGATGAGCCCGCCGCTTTCCTTGCGGAGGGTGAAGCGTGCCGGCAGGACTTTGGCGTCGTTGAACACCAGCAGATCGCCCGGCCGCAACAGGCCGGGGAGGTCGGCGAACCGGCGATGCTCGATGCCGCGGTCCTGTCGCCGGTAGTGCAAGAGCCGCGACGCCGCCCGATCGTCGAGCGGCGCCTGGGCGATCAACTCCGGCGGCAGGGAAAAATCGAGTTCGTCGGCGCGCATGCGCGCATCTTAACGCTGGGGCGATGGCATGGAAGCGACAAACCCAGGGAGCGACTTTGGGAGTGCGGTGGCACGACACCGCTTTGGCTTTGGCGCGGAGGGACTTCACTATGGAGACATCCTCCGGCACGGACAGGCACAACCGCGAATACGCCAAGACGCCAAGGGAATACGCGAAGGAACCGCAAATCGACGTCGATGGATGTGGAATGGGCAAGCCAAGTCGCACCGACGTCCTCACCCATGGGCCTTCTTCGCACCTGCACATCATCCGTTCCTGTATCTCTTCTTGCTCGCTCTGTCCTCCGTGCTGTATGCTTCCTTGAGTGCCTCATGGGAACCGAATCCGTCGAATTCCTGGCCGTGCTCGTCTTCGAAGAAGGAGCTGATCGACGCGCCATCGTCGAGCATGTGTTCCGGGCAGGTCACCCCGAGATCGCTTACCAGTGCGCGCTGGCCAAGGGGCGTGAAGAACGCTACGGCTGGCGGTTCGCCGGACTGGCGGCACTCCGGGTGGCAACCGACGAACCGTCGCTGCTGGGCGTGACAGAGGGCGGGCCAGCAAGTGAGATCGTGTGCCTGAAGACGGAACTGTCTGCGTTTGTCGATCCACGTTGGATCGATGTTGCGCCCGATCCGGAAGAACTGGCGGCCGCGCTGCGCGAGCCGCCGGTGTTGACGGAACTCGACGGGCTGGAGGCTATTGAGTGGGGATCGCTCTCCCATGCCTACGGGCCGGCGACAGATGTCCCGCGCGACCTTCGCCGTCTGGCGTCTTGCGCGGCCGAACTCCGCGAACAGGCCTTGTTTGAGTTGCAGGGCAGCATCTACCACCAGAGCGATATCTTCGACGCAACAGCGGCGGCCGTCCCGTTCCTGGTGCGGCTGGCAGTTTGCACGGCGATTCCGAACCGGCGCGAGATTCTCCGGTTCCTGGTCGAGATTGCCCGCAGTGCGTTCTGGGATCCGGAGGCGATTCGCAAGAGTTGGGCCAAGGCACGCCGCCGCTATCCACAGTTGTGGGGTGAAAAGGCGAGAGATATTGCTGAAGAGAAGATCGCTAATATGCGCCTGGTGCAACCGGCACTGATCGCCTGCTCCGACCAGTTCCGCGCCCTACAGACAGACAGCGACGAACCAATTCGAACAGCCGCCACAAAGATACTGGCCGAAATCGCAAAGGAGCCTCACGCGGGCCGTGGTTCGACTGACCCCGCCATATGAAGAGCGGCCGCCGTCCACAAATGCAGGAGGTGAACTCGGCCGCGTTGCCTGCCGGCTCGAAGGCGAAAGCGAAGTCGTGCCCCTGTCCAAGAGTATCCGTTCCATCGGTTTCGGGCACGAAAGCCAACGCGGTGTCGTGCCACCGCAGTCCCAAAGTGGCCTGTGAGGGCACTTTCGGCCGCTGCATCGCGACTTCGGCGCCTACATCTGAACTCGAATTACCGTGACGGAGTTGCCTGGGACGGCATATTTGATCGACGAATCGCTGATGTCGATCGACTTCTCCTTGGGCGCTACCTTCGTGGGTTCTTCCAGAGAATTCTCGTCCGTCGATTTTTCCGACGTCAGCACCAGCGCCTTGGCCGGGCTCTTGAGCGAGGCGATGCCGGCGAGGTTGACGGTGGTTTCCTGTGGGCGAGCGCCGGTGTTGACCACCTTGACGATGACCTGGTTGGCCTTCTTGTCGAGTGCGGCGCTGGCGTAGAGGCCCTTCATGCCGAGCGTCTGCACATCGTGAATGAGCTTGCCGTCGAGGAAGCACTTGATGCTCGATCCCTTGTTCTCGATGCGGATGTCGTACCACTTGTTGGTCTCGATGACGCCGTTGACGCTGGCGTCGGTCACGCCGGCCATCTCGATGGCATGCCGCTTGTTGCCCCAGCCTCCGATGTTCCACCAGCTCTTGGCGCCGTCATCCTGCACGTTGAAGAGGATCAGGAAGCCCTCGGCGCCGCTGATTTTGCGGGCCTTGAGGGTCAGGGTGTAGTCGGTCCATTTCTTGTCACCGAAGATGGCGCGGATGTTCTCGTTGTTGGACGACTGGCGAAGGACGCCATCCTCTGCCTGCCACTGGCCGCCGTGCAGGCGCCAGCCCGGGGTGCCGTCCGCGAAGTTGCTCTCGAAGAGCACCGTGTCGCCGCTGACCACCTTGATGTCCTTGTACTCGGCCTGCGTCAGCCAGGTGCCGACGCCGATCGCGCCGCCGCGGTCCTGTTGCTGCACCGGCGGGGCGTCGACCTCGCACGGCAGCACCACGTCGCCGCGGTTCTGGCCGAACAGTTGCTGCACGTAGTAGCCGGGGATGCCGTAGGCGGCGCTATTGTCGTAGTTGATGAGGTCCGGGTTCCATTTGCGGTGGTTCAGGTGGACGAAGAGCGGGGCGTATGAGGCCATCGTCACCACGTCGCTGTTACGTTCCATGCCGGTCATGAAGACGGCCTCGCCGACGGCCGCCCGCAGGTTGCCCTTGCCGCCGTTCTGGGTGACGGCGTACTCGCCGACGTAGACCTTGTAGCCGTCGCGCTTGTACTTGTCGTATTTCCCGGCCTGCTGCATGAAGAACTCGGGCGTGTTGTAATAATGCTCGTCGACAATCTCGACGGGCGCATCCTTGGGAATGCCGCCCCACTCGTTGGCAATGAGATGCATTGAGGGATACTTGTCCTTGATGGCTTTGACGAACAGCGGATAGCGCTCCTGATATGCCCTGCCGCCGTTCTCGTTGCCGATCTCCATGTACTTGAGGTTGAACGCCGCCGGGTGCCCGGCCTTGGCGCGGACGGCGCCCCACTTGCTGTCGGCCGGTCCGTTGGCGTATTCGATGGCGTCGAGGGCGTCCTGGACGAACTCGTCCATCTTGTCCATGGGCACGTTCTCTTTGTGCGACATGCCGACGTTGATGACGAACAGCGGCTCGGAGCCGAGATCTTCGCACATCTGGAGATATTCGTGATAGCCCAGGCCGTGCGTGGCCCAGTATTGCCAGATGTTCCACTGCGTCCGCCGTTCGGCGATGTCGCCGATGGTCTGCTTCCAGCGATAGGCCTCCTTCATGGTGTCGCCCTCGACCCAGCAGCCGCCGGGGAAACGCACGAACGCCGGCTTCAGACCGGCGAGCATTTCCATGAGGTCCGGCCGCAGTCCGTGGCCTTTCCATGTCGTCCGCGGGAACAACGAGACAACATCGAGAAACACCGTGCCGGCGGCCGTGCCGCTGATGACGAGCCTGGCTTTCTTGTCCGAGCCATCCGGCTTGAGCGTGAGTTTGAACTGCTTCCAGTCTTCGCCGACGCCAGAGACGGTGTCCTTGGCGTAGACCTTGCCATCGGCGCCTTCGAGTGTCACCAGCAGGGGGGCCTTGTATCCGTCGGCCACGCGGGCGTAGAACGAGAGGTCGTATTGCTCGCCCTGTTTCACGGGCACGCCCCAGTAGCCTTCGTTGGCCGCACCGACCGGCGCGTCGGGCGAGGCCGATTCGATGTGTAGGCGCAACGAGCGGAGGTTGCGGGTCTTGGCCGGATCGGCCGCCAGGGGCTTCTCCTTGTTGATGGCGATGTCTCCCGTGCCGGAGCCCTTGGCTAGGAGCGTCCAGTGCTCGGGTTTATCGGAATCCTCGAAGGAGCGGTTGCGGACCAGTTCGGCGTAGACGCCGCCGTCGGCGGAAAGGTTGATGTCTTCAAAGAAGATGCCCCAGAGCACCGGGCTGATTTCGTGCCCCGGCTTGTCGGCCTGGATGCTGATCGTGGCCGGTCTGGCTGGGGGAGCGTCGGCGGCGAACGCCGAGCCGAAGAGGGCACAGGAGCCGAGAGCGAGCGAGAGTGCGAGTGTGCGTCCGAGCATGAGACCTCCGGGTTGGGAGAATTACTTTACATTGTTTAGTAAGTCTGTCGAGGAGTGTTGACGGGAAAACTTCCGCGGAATCAGTCAGTGATCTGGCGGTAGGAAGCGGCATAGGCAGCGACAGCCTGAATGGCTTCCTTTGTCGAATTCGTGCAGTTCACGAAGGAGATGCGCGCGAGACTGCCCGGCTTCTTCAGCAGGCTGTTGAGGAGCGCATGAACGAACGACTGGGTAACAAATCTCGTGTCGCTGAAGTCCAGCACGATTGTCTCTCCCGCGGCAACTCGTGGTACGAGAACCGATTCGCGAATCCGAGCCGCTTGTTCAACGTCTTCGAGGAAGTCCTTCACGTAAACGACGTGAATGTTGTCCAGTTCCGGGA
>JBIOJL010000169.1:0-11835 GCA_044450885.1 Tepidisphaerales bacterium | reverse complement strand
GTAGACGGTCATCTCCTTCTCACCCTCCTGCTGGTCGTAAACGCGGATGATGGCGGTGGATTTGCCATCCTCCCAGCGGCGCACGATCTGCACGCCCATGACGGCGCGGCTGCGGAGGACAAAGGTGAATTCGGTCAGCGGCTCGGAATCGGCTTTGGCCAGGGGCTTGAAGCCCATCTCCAGACGCAGCCGCACGTGGTTGCCGGCTTCGACGGGGCGGATCAGGCTCATGTATCCCGCGATGTAGAATCCGTGGCGGGCCTCATCGTAGCCCGTCCGGTTCTGCTTGCCGGCGGCCACGGGCAGTATCTTGAAACGCGGGAAGGGCGGTTTCTTGTCGGGGAAGGTCTCGTCGAAGAACGACGTCGCCGTCCGGTTCGCTTCGCTCCTGGGCGGCGTGGCCGGAGCGGCCCCGAGTGTTGACAGCACCCACAACCCGGTCACTGCCACCATGAGGCATCGCGACAGTTTCATTGGTGTACTCCCGTTGCGGGGCATTGTCGCGCGCGGGAGGGTGGAATGCCAGCACGGCGCTCCGAAACGAGGGTATACGGAAAATGATCCGGAAGGACCAATGGGATTGACGAAAACGGGCATTCAGTCTCCAATTGCACCCATGGCCATTACTTCCGAACGGGTCATCGAAGCTCTCGAGACGGCGGCCGAGGAGAACCGCATGAGTTCCCTGCGGCAGTTCCAGGTCGTCAACCTTCCCGAGCAGGGGGATGTCTGGATCACCGGCGATCTGCACGACCACCGCCGCAATTTCCTCAAGCTGGTCCGCTGCGCCGACCTGCGCAATAATCCATCGCGGCACATCATCCTCCACGAACTCATCCACGGCGACCACATCGACTCGGACGGCGCCGAGCAAAGCTGGCGGACGCTCTACGCCGCGGCCGATCTCAAGTGCGACTTCCCCGAGCAGGTCCACTTCATGCTCGCCAACCACGACCTGGCGCAGATCCACGGCGAAGGAATCCTCAAGGGCGGCGCCAGCGTCTGCGAGGCGTTCTCGGCCGGGGTTTCCAAGGAATTCGCCGACGACGCCGCGCGCGTCGACGTCTCGATCAAGGACTTCCTGCTGTCCGTGCCGCTGGCGGTGCGGCTGCCCAACGGCATCTTCTGTTGCCACAGCCTGCCGACGGATGCCCAGGTGGCCAAGTTCGATTACTCGGTTTTCAACCGCGAGCTGACCGGCCCGGACTACGCCCGCAAGAACGGCCCGGTGTATCAGCTCATCTGGGGCCGCGGCATGAGCCCGGCGACCGCCACCCAGTTCGCCGCCGGCGTCGGGGCCGACATCATCATCACCGGCCACCAGCCGCAGGACGGCGGCTACGCCGTGAACGGCGACCAGCACCTGATCCTCGCCAGCGACCACAACCGCGGGACATTCCTGATCCTCGACCTGGCCAGCCGCTACGACATGGACGGCCTGCTGGCAAATCTCCAGGCATTTGCGGCGATCGAGCTCGAGGACGAGTACGAGCAGACGGAGTAGGGTCCGCCCGTTCGGCGTTCACGTTCGGAGTTCACGCTTCAGCGTGTCTGGCCGTCGAATCGCGGGAGAAGCACGCTAAAGCGTGAACTCCGAACAGCGACCAGTGAACCTTTTGCCACATCGGCGCACTTCACAGATAATGGTGTCTACAACCGGGAGGATCCGATGACCTTGTTGGCAAAATGTGCTGTGGTTCTGCTGGCCGTGTGGGCAGTGTGCGCGGGGTGTGCGTCGGAAACGGCATACACCGCCGCAAAGAGCGAGGAGGTCGGGCTGGCACCCGCGCGCCCGGCCGCGGAAGCAGTCGCTGCCGCGGCCGTACCGGTGCCGGCGGCGGACAAAGCGGTGCCCATGGCCAACCCCGCGGGGCAGCGTGTGGTGATCTACAGCGGGATCATGGGGCTGGTGGTCGCCGATGTGGCGCGGACGCTGGAGGTGGTGCGGACACAGGCGGTCTCGCTGGGCGGGTACATGCAGGAGATGGATGGGGCATCCATCACGGTGCGGGTGCCGGCAGAGCGGTTTGCGGAAATTGTCGCCTGGGTCGCGAAGCTGGGCGAGGTGACGGAGAAGCGGATCAAGTCGCAGGATGTGACCGAGGAGATGCGCGACCTGAAGATCCGCCTCGACAACGCCGAGCAGACCCGCAAGCGGCTGCTGGCCCTGCTGGAGAAGAGCGCCAAGGTGGAGGACACGCTCAAGATCGAAACGGAACTGGAGCGGGTGACGCAGACGATTGAATTGCTCAAGGGGAAGCTACAGGCGCTGACGTCGGAGGTGGCGTTCTCGGTGCTCAAGGTGCAGGTGAATTCGCCGCTGCCGCAGAGGCAGATGGTCGCCCAGATTCCGTTTGAATGGGTGAGGCAACTGGGCGAGGGCGTGGTCAGCGGGATGGCCGCCCAGCAGGCCCAGAGCAGTTCGCGGGATCGCCGGGAGATTCGCTTTGAGGCGCCCAAGTCGTACATCCGCTATTACGACCGGGAGGACACGAGCGAGTCGATGTCGGCCGACGGGGTCATCATCAAGATCCAGAAGCAGGACAACTACAAAGGCGGCGACCTGGAGTTCTGGTCGGCCATGGCCAGGCGCGTGCTGGTGGAGAGCCGGGCGGTGGCGTTTGACCGCGCCGAGACGATCAAGGTGCAGGACGAGAAACCGGCGAGGCTCATGAGCGGCACGCGCGATCTGGCCGGGCAGAAATCCGGCTACCTGCTGGCGATCGTGGTGCTGGAGGAGAAGGTGTATGCGTATGAGGCGTGGGGGCCGCTGGCGGCGTTTGAGAAGGACCGGGCGGTGATCGAGACATCGGTGAAGTCGCTGGAACCGCGGAGGTAGGGCGCGAATGCTGGCGTTGAACCGGCGGGCGACACGGTCGGAGATGCCGCGGAGTACCACGGCACACGGGCAGGATGCCCGTGCCACGAATGTCGGCACGCCGTCAACTTTTGGAGTGCGGCGGCTTGACGCCGCTTTTTCATCGGCGTCGCAACCGGCATTATTCTGGCCGGGGTGGCAGTCGTAGCAGGCCGGCTGGACGGCCACGCCTGCGTGTTTGCTGTGCATGGAGAGCGACACCGAGGGAATGCCGGGCATCCCCTTGGCCTTCAGGGCGAGATCGGCATGACAGTTGTAGCCGTAGCCATTGCACGATGCGGCAGGACTCGCGCGGACGTTCGTCTTCCCAGCACGGAATCAGCCGCGAAAGCGCGAAGCCGCGAAGCAGGACGCGAAGGAGAGTAATTCGGTTCACTTCGCGCCTTCGAGTCTTCGCGGCTAATGTCCCATATCGTCTCTAAGCTATTGTCACTACACAAGATGGATACCTTAGCTTGACAGGCTATATTATCGAGCATTCCATCGGATGATCTGCATATCCGGCCGGATCAACAGTCGCCGCCGGGTGCAATACCCCCCTGTAAGGAGAATCAAATATGCTTCGCACTTTCATCTGCCTTGTCATCGCTGCCGCGTTTGGAATCCGTGCCGCCGAGCCACCGGTGCCGCCGGCGGACGACGGCCACGGCTGGAAACTCATTTCCGGCGAGTTAATCCAGAAGCTGCTGCAAGACGGGAAGAAGATCGGCTATCCCGGCCAGACCACCGGGTTGGCCGTGGATCGAACCACCGGCGAGTTGTATCTCGTTGTTCCCGACCAGGGCGTCTGGAAATCGACCGACCGCGGGCAGACCTTCGCGCGCGTCGATGGAGGCGCGGTCACCGGGCGCTGCGAGACCGGCTACACCATCAACGCCGACCCCAACGGCAAGCGACTGGCGTTCTTCATGCTCGACGGCAAGTGCGCCATGACACTCGACGCCGGGGCGACCTGGCTGCCGTTCACTTCCGTCGGCCGCAACTGGGACTTCGCCGCGGTTGACTGGGCCACCGAGAAACCGCAGGCGATCTTCGCGGCCCTCCACGAATCCGGCGGGCAGCTCATGGCGACGGCCGACGCAGGCAAGACCTGGACGAAACTCGACAAAGATCTCAAGTACACCACCGTCGGCGTGATCGACGCGACTACATTCCTGACCACCCGCGGCGAAGGTATCCTGCGCAGCACCGATGCGGGCAAGACCTGGACGAAAGTCTCCGACTTGCAGCCTGTGGGCCAGTTGATGCAGAACTTCGCCGGGGCGGCATGGTGGGTTGGCAAAGACGCGATGCTCGTCAGCCGCGACAAGGGACTGACCTGGGCGAAATGGGGCGCGCCGCTCGAAGGCTGCGGCTGGGGACCGTGGTTCGGCAAGGATGAGAAGCAGGTGATGGTGGCCGGCAAGAAGGGATTCATGGAGACGACCGATGGCGGGCAGACATGGAAACTGGCCGCCCCGCTTGCGGCCATCAAGGGCTTCGATGCCGGCAGGTCCGGGTGGTTCCTCAACCTCGCCTGGGATCCCAGGAGTGACACATTCTATGAATGCAAGATGGGCGGCGGCGCTTACCGCTACGAGCGGCGTTAGCCTGGGAACGCCGAGCCCCAGCTCGGCTCTTGGTCTGCCCTGGGCCGCCGAACTCCAGTTCGGCTCTTTGTCAGCCCGACCACGTCGGGCGTGGCCGTGTTCCGGAAATCGGTTTGGGTGCCACGGCTTGTCTACCGCAAGCCGTGCTTCGCGGGCACGTTCGTAGTACCGCCTTCAGGCGGCTCTTCAGACCGCCTAAAGGCGGTACTACGAACAAGCCGTGGCACCCGGTTGTGTCGGGGGATTTGAGGCACGTATGGACCATCGGACAGTCCATCGCTTCGTCGCTCCGGCCCTTGTCACCTTGCTTAGCCTCGCGGGCTCGTCTGCTCACGCCCAGACCACGCGCCCCCTTTCGCGCATCTCGGTTGACCGCGAACACCGCACGCTCCGCACGGCCGATGGCTCGCCGTTCATCCCCTTCGGCGTCAACTACTTCCGCCCCGACACCGGCTGGGCGCCGCAGCTCTGGAAGAAGTTCGATCCCGAAGTGACCCGCCGCGACCTCGACACCATCAAGCGTCTCGGGGGCAACAGCGTCCGCGTCTTCATCTCCTTCGGATCGTTCTACACCACGCCCGGCCGGCTTGACCCTGAAGGCGTTGCGCGTTTTGACCGGTTCCTGGAACTGGCCGAGCAGGCCGGGCTTTACGTTCACCCCACTGGCCCCGATCACTGGGAAGGCACGCCCCCGTGGGCCCGTGGCGACCGCTTCGCCGACGAGCAACATCTCAAGGCGCTCGAGGATTTCTGGCGGCTCTTCGCGGGGCGCTACAAGGACCGCCCGGCCATCCTTGCCTACGATCTGCTCAACGAACCACACGTTCCGTGGACCACGCCGGCCATCGCAGCGCAGTGGCAGAAGCGCACCGGCCGCACCACCGCGCCCGATCCCAAGGCCGATCCGCCGGATCCGCAACTGCTCGATTACCAGCGGCTGCGCGAGGAAGTGGCCGAGCAATGGACCCGTCGCCAGGCGGCCGCCATCCACGCCGCCGATCCGCGGGCGCTGGTTAGCGTCGGACTGATCCAGTGGTCCATCCCCGCGACGCGCATGAGCGTATCGCAGTATTCCGGTTTCCGTCCGGCGCGGGTCGCGCCGCACCTGGATTTCATGGAGGTCCACTTCTATCCGCTGGCCGCCGGGGCATACCGCTATGAGTCGGCCGAGGCCGAGGAGCAGAACCTCGCCTATGTCGAATCGGTCGCGCGCGAGGCCGCCAAACCGGGGCTGCCGCTGGTGCTGGCCGAGTTCGGCTGGGGCGGCGGGGCGTGGAAGAACCTGGCGAAAATGCCGCCGCAGGTTGCCGACGAGAACCAGGCCAAATGGTGCGCGGCCATGGTCCGAGCCACCCGGCCGCTGGCGTGCGGCTGGCTCAACTGGGGCCTCTACGACACGCCCGAGGCGACCGACGTCAGCCAGGGCACCGGCCTGCTTGAGTACGATGGCCGGGAAAAACCCTGGGCCCGCGCGTTTGCCGAACTGGCGGCGGAAGTCCGCAAATCGCCCAGCCCGTCGGCCGAGATCGGCGCGCGGCCGGATCTGCCGTGGGAAGCGTGCCTGACCAGTCCCAAGGCGATGGAGCAGTTCCGGCTCGAGTACATCGCGGCTTTCCGGCGGGCTCGCCAGACCATCCGCTGACGGCTCCGCAAGTGGGGGCAGCGTCCTCGCTGGCCGGGGACGTGACCATTTTCCCAGGAGGGCCGCAGTCCTCTGCGGCCGTTTCGAAGCGCGACCATCCCGGCCGTGCAGAAGCACGGCCCTCCCGAATCTGTGGGCACACCCCTGGCCGGGAATACGAGACGGTTCGCGGCTCAGGAAGGCCAGCGAGGACGCTGGCCCTGCTAATGGCCGCGATGCGAAAGTTGGTGGTCTTGTAGTGCCGCCGGTACCCTCACCGGCGGAATCCGAGGCATGCATCCGACGCCAAAGACCGCCATTGAGGGCACTGGCGGCACTGCTTCGGCACTTGCGATTGGCCTGTGCCCCTCTCTGCAACCGACCGGGGACGGCCGCGCTCCCGGCGTCGCATATGATATACTCTGGAGTTCGCGATGGGCCGCGGTGTCTGGATTCGGATGTCTATGCGAAACAACGTGCCAGTCCCTCAGAGACGAGATCGGCCGCCGGAGCCGCGCTGGCGGCAGACGACCGTCGTGCTGCAGCACCTGGGGATACCGCTGGTGGTGCTGGTGCTGGCCGAGATCTTCGTGGGCATGAGCATCGGGCGGATGTTTGGCGGCCGGGTGTGTGCGGCCGTTCAACTTACCCTGCTGGCCGCCGGGCTCGCGGTTCTGTACCTGACCGGCCTGGGTGCCGCGGCCCTCTGGCGCGAACATCAACGCTGGATTCGCGGGCAGTGCATCAATTGCGGTTACGATCTGCGGCGGACGCGGGACCGGTGTCCGGAGTGCGGGAGGAGGGTTGGGTAGAGTTTCGTGGCACGGGCTTCCAGCCCGTGTGTCGCGGTGTTCCGCGACGTCATGAGTCCGTCCTGTCGGCGGATATCCCGCTCGGGCACCTGTGGTACTGTTTCGGCACGTCAGTGTTAGTCAGGCAGCGCGGAGGAACACAACGATGCAGGTTCGCGTCCTTGGTATTTATGGCTATCGCGGTCGATTCGACTACGAGTGGGGCGAGTCATTGCCCGATCCGTCGTGGTCCGACATCGAGGCCGCGCTACGCCGCCTGGACGCGAACGAGTACGCGGGTGTCGTCCTCCACCAGAATGACCACCGCGAGGGCGAGCCGGCGACTGACTATTTCTCGGTCACTGGCGGGCCGGACGGCTACTTGGTCACGTGCGTACTGCCGGGTCATCGTAGCGTAACAATCGTCGACGCGAGTAAGGCCGACGGCGGGGAATTCGTCGGCGTGTGCCGCCGGGACCAAGGCGTGTGGATACCAGAGCGCAAGGTCTGCCACGACTTCGAAGTTGTGCTGGCCGCCGCCAAGTACTATGCCGAAACTGGACGTCCGTGGCCCGGGGTCACTTGGGGATAGCGACACACGCGTAATCACACGCCGGCCCGGCGAAGTGGCCATCGTAGTCGGTAGTTGGTTTGGAACCGCCGCTTGGAAGTGCAGTCGCTCGGCCCAACTTTCACTCACGGTCCACCCACACCGAAACTGAAGATGCTCCCATCTCCATCCCGTCCCGTTTCTAATGGTCAGCGGCGCGATGGAGCACGTCGACGAGGTACTTGCCGCCGATGCCGAGCGTGCCGTCGGGCTTGATGAGCCAGAAACCGCGGAGGTCCTCCTCACGATAGACGGGGCCTTTGGCGGATTTGTTCTCGATCTCGTTGCAGTAGAGTTCCCAGGCGAAGATGTGCGGGATGTCCAGGGCGAAGCAAACAGCCAGGCTGCGGTCCCAGAATTCCTCGACCTCGGCCGGCTGGCGCTGGCGCTCGGGGATGCCGATTTCGCCGATGAAGACCTCGGTCTTGGGGCGATCCTCCGGCGGTTTGGCGGCGGCGCGGATGAGTTCGATGCCGTGCCACAAGTTCGCCGCATCGCCGACGCCGTCGTAGCAGCTCCAGGAAACGCGATCGAGGCCAATGCGCGGCAGGACGTGCGTCAGCAGCGTCGGCACGCCTTGCAGGCCATCGAAAACGCGATTGACCTCGGCCGCATGTTCCACGCGGCAGCGCGATGGACCGAACTCCTTGCGGGCGCGGGTGACGCCGCGCTGGCGGGCCTCAAGCCAGCGGGCCATGGCGTCGCAGCGCTGCTCGGCGCTGGCGGGGCGGGTCTTCTGCCAATCGTCACCCGGCCGGTCGCGCACCATCCAGTCGCCTTCCCAGTGCTGGAGGATGAAGAGCACGTCGCGGTCCTTGTAGCTCTGCAAAAGTCGTTTTGTCAGGTCATAGAACTGCTGCTCGTCTTCGGCATAGCTGGCGCCGGGTTTGTGCCAGGCGCCGCCATAGTTGCCGACGGGCTGGATCTCCAGGGCGAAGGTGGAGAAGGGCATGGCGAACGCCTGGCGGAAGTAGTCGTGCCCTGCGATCTCGGCCAGCGTCACCTTAGGCGGAAAATCCCACTTGGAGTTGTAGCCGTGACCGTCGAGATGCGGGCCGAACCAGAGCTTGGCGATGTTCATGCCGAGTTTCTGGAGTTGTTTGCACCCTTCGATGAGGAACGGCTCGGCCGTGAGGTGATACTTGCCGGCATAATGCGTTGCCCCCAGCCGCCGCGGCAGATCACGCGGGATCGGCCCGCCCAGTTTCGGCCGGGCGGCCATCACTCGCCGCCCGATCTCCTCCGGCGGCGTGAGCCGGACATCGCCCGCACGAAACGACGGAGCGTCGGCAGCGCGGAGCGTCGTGGCGGCCGCGAATGCCCCGATCCCGAAGAGAAACTGGCGTCGGTCCATGGAGGGGATTGTACACTGGCCATTCGTGCTTTGGACTTCATTCGGAATTCGAATGTCGGATTTCAAATCTCAGTTTTCCGGATTTCAGATTTGAGATTTCAATCGCAAATCGGCAATCGCAAATCGCAAATTCCCCAGCCTGCCATTTGGCCGCTTCTCCGCCCTCCCGCTATAATCCGCCCCTATGGACGACGCCCTCCGCAAACAGCTCGCGCCCGGCTCGATGGTGCAGGTGACCCAACAGATCCCGCACCGCGATCGCACCTGGACCAACATCGTCAAGGGAACGGTCGTCGCCAGCGAGCAGCGGCCGACCGGAAGCTGGTTCGCGCACTCCAAAGGTGACAGGCTCTGGCTCGACCGCCTGGTCATCCGCCGCGAGGATGGGGAGATGCTCACGCTCATCCTCGACGAGTACAGCCGCGTCGAGATTCTGGCCGCCCAGCCTGCGGCGGCGACCTGATCCCGCATAGGATGCGCGTAGGGAGAACTGTCCAGACTTGGGGTGCCACGGCTTGTCTACTGCAAGCCGTGTCTGCGTGACCACGAAGCACGGCTTGCAGTAGACAAGCCGTGGCACCCAGGACGGGAAGCCGGACAGTCGTTGGTTTCCCGGTCTATACCAGGCCGGAGGAGGCCTCCGATGGATGCAGCCATATTCGGGTTGATCGTCGCCGACGTCATCGGCCAGCCGCTCGATGTCCGCAATCCGCCTCCGCCCGGCGGGCTGCACAAGATCGGCTCCATCACCGTGACCACCGGCGGCAACGTCTGTAGCACCGGCATCGCCATGGCCAGGCTGGGCATGAAAGTCGCCGCCACCGGGCTGGTGGGCAACGACGTGCTGGGCGCGGCCATGCTCGACATCCTCCGCAAGGCCGGCATCGACACCTCGGCCGTGCTGGCCTCCGACAAGGCCCAGACCAGCGCCAGCGTGGTGGCCGTCGAACCCGGCGGCGAACGCTGCTTCTTCCACGTTCCCGGCGTCACCCCCCTGCTCGACGAGGCCCAATTCCGCCGCTGTTTTCAGCTCTTCACCCGCTGCGCGTTCGTGCAAATCGGCTACCAGGGCCTGCTGCCCGGGCTCACGCCGGCATTGCCCCGGCTACTGCCGGAACTTCGCAAGCTCGCCCCCAGCGCCAAGATCGCCTACGAAACCGTCAACCCGCCGGGACCCTGGAGCGAACTGGAACCGATCCTGCCGCACCTCGACGTCTTTGCCCCCAGCCGCACCGAGGCCCAGGTGATGACCGGCGAATCCGACCCGCTGAAGATGGTCGCGGCTTTTCGCAAGATCATGAAGCACGGGCTGATCGGCATCAAGCTCGATGCGGATGGCTGTCTGCTGGATGATGGCCGGCAATGCGTGGTGGTGCCCGCGTACAAGATCGAGGTGGTCGACACCACCGGAGCCGGCGACTCATGGTATGCCGGGCTCCTGGTCGGCCTGCGGCACAACATGCCGCTGGAACAGGCCGGGCGCTTTGCCAACCGCGTGGCGGCCGACTGCTGCACGGCGATCGGCGCCTCCACCGGCATCCGTACGTTCCAGGAGACGATTTCGCGGTTATGATTGCACCCATGACCGATGTACCGCAGACAGACTCGACTCCGCAGGCTTTCCGCGTGCCCTCGCCGATCGCGGCCCTGGCCGCCTGGCTCGTGCCGGGACTGGGTTACGTGCTGATGGGCGAGCGCTCCCGCGGCATCACCGTCGGCGTGACCATCATCCTGCTGTTCTGGCTGGGCCTGTTCATCAGCGGGATGAAGATTGTCGACCCATTCACCAGTTATACGATCCAGGGGATTCTGCAGAAGCCGGCGTACATGGGGCAGATTCTCACGGGGCCGATGGCCATCATCTGCGCCCGCGTGGCGGCCGATCCATCGTTTGCCACCTCGCATTCGCGGGCGAACGAGATCGGCACGCTCTACACCGCCGTCGCGGGAATGCTCAACCTGCTGGTGATCATCGACGTATCCTTCCGGGCATCGACCCCGCGGGAGGCGAAATGACCCACGCCTTCGTCGCCGTCGCACTCCAGGCCGCGGCACAGTACCACTTCCGGCCCTTCCAGACGGCCGCCCCGGTCTGGGACTACTGGTATCTGCAGGTGCTCCCCATCTGCGCCGCCATCGCCGTGGTCTACAAATGCGTCCGCTGCCGGGAAATGTCCCGCGTGCCCCGCGAGGCGGCGATCCTCACCTTCTTCATGTCAGCCGTCCTGGTCGTCGTGGCCATCGCCCTGGCGATGCTGGTCTGGGTGACGGAGTGAAGGGCAGATTTGAGATTTGAGATTTGCGATTTGCGATTGGTGCGACTACAGCGCCTTCAGCAGCACGCGCACGATCCGCGACAGCCCCGAGCGCGCGTTGCTCACGAACTGCGTGAAGATCTTGTTGGTCAGCACCATGAACTCTTCCATGCTCGCCAGCCGCTGGCGGGTGAGCAGCACCGTGGGGTGATGGGCGGGCTTGCCCAGGGCCTCGGCCTCGAGCATGCGCTGGCACTGCTTGATGGTCTCCAGCACCGGGTCCATCTCGCGGCGCTTGCGCTCGGCCGCGATGATGGAGAATATCTCCCAGACGTCGCTCAGCGATTCGAAGAACTCCTTGCGCTCGCCCAGCCGGTGCAGGCGGCGGATGATGGCCCAGTCGCACAGCGAACGGAGGCTCATCGACGCGTTGCCTCGCGAGATGTGCAGCCGTTCCATGACGTCGTCCGTACACAGCGGCTCGCCGACGATGTAGAGCAGCGCGTGGATCTCCGCCATGGTGCGGTTGATCCCCCAGGTCGCCCCCATCTCGCCCCAGCGGCGGATGAAGGTATCCTGCGCGGTCCGTAGCGTCTGCGACACGGATGGGGAAAGCTCGACGGCGGCCATGTGCGGCTCCTTTCAGGTTTAGAGTGTATATTCAGAATATACTGAAATAACGGCCGGAAGGCAAGGCCAGGAGCGGTTGTAGCCGCGATCGCTGATCGCGGCCGAGG
>JBIOJL010000168.1:0-11852 GCA_044450885.1 Tepidisphaerales bacterium | reverse complement strand
GCCGCCCCGGACTTCAGTCTCCCGGGCATCGACGGCAAGACGCACACGTTGAAGGACTTCGCCGCCGCCAGAATTCTCGTCGTCGTCTTCACCTGCAACCACTGCCCGACGGCCCAGGCCTACGAGAAGCGGATCATGCAGTTGCACGCCGACTACAAGGACAAGGGCGTGGCGCTCGTCGCCATCTCCCCCAACGACGCGCTGGCCATTCGCCTGGACGAACTCGGCTACACCGATCTGGGCGACTCGCTCGAGGAGATGAAGATTCGCGCCAAGGAACGCGGCTTCCAGTTCCCCTACCTCTATGACGGCGAGACCCAATCCGTATCGCATGCCTACGGCGTCGTGGCGACGCCGCATGTGTTCATCTTCGACGCCGATCGCAAGCTGCGCTACGTCGGGCGGATCGACGACTCGGAAGTGAAAGAGGTCAAGTCGCACGATGCCCGCAACGCCATCGAGGCGATGCTGGCCGGCAAACCCGTGCCGGTAGAGAAGACCAAAGTCTTCGGCTGCTCGACGAAGTGGGCCGAAAAGCGCGAGGATGCGAAGAAGTCGCTGGCCAAATGGGATGCCGAGCCGGTGTCCCTCTCCGACATCGACGCGGCCGGCGTCAAGGAACTCGTCAAGAACGACACCAAGAAACTGCGCCTGATCAACGTCTGGGCCACCTGGTGCGGGCCCTGCGTGATCGAGATGCCCGAACTGGTGACCATGAACCGCATGTACCGTGGCCGTCCGTTCGAGATGGTCACCATCAGCATGGACGCCCCCGACAAGAAGGACCGTGCTCTCGAGCGACTGCAGGAGTTGCACGTCTCCTGCACCAACTACCTCTACAACAGCAACGACCGCGATAAGCTCGTGGAGGCGCTGGACAAGGAATGGCCCGGCCCCGTGCCGCACACGATCCTTGTCGCCCCCGGCGGGAAGATCATCTATCGCCAGACGGGTGCGGTTGATGCGCTGGAACTGAAACGGGCAATCGTCGGTTATCTGGGGCGAACGTACTGACCCAGTTGAGCAAACTGATCGCACTATCATCGGTACCGATGAAGACGTAGAATGACTCTGTATGATCGCCTTCGAGGAAAAGATGCGGGCGGGCGGAGGAGCGGCGCTGGCCGAAGCGGAGCGATTCTTTATGAAGAACGACGCCGTACATCAGACCCTTCGCGCAATCGCGCCAAGACTCCAAGCCATGGGGATCGATTACGCCGTTGTCGGTGGAATGGCCCTGGTTGCACACGGCTACGATCGAACGACCGTTGACGTGGACATCCTTGTGACCTCCGAGGGCAACCGGCTTCTCCGCGAGAAACTCGACGGCTTGGGCTATGTCCCTCCCTTTGCCGGCAGCCGCAACCTTCGCGACACGCAGACCGGCGTCCGCATCGAGTTCCTCATCACCGGCGAGTTCCCCGGCGATGGCAAGCCCAAGCCCGTCGTCTTCCCCGATCCCGCGCACGCCAGTGTCGAGATCGACGGAATTCGCTACCTCCGCCTTGAACGCCTCATCGAATTGAAACTCGCGTCCGGGCTGACCAACCCCAACCGCCTGAAAGACCTGGCCGACGTGCAGGAACTGATCCGTGCCATCCACCCCGAGCGGGAGCTGGGTGATCGCCTCGACGCCTCCGTCCGGGCAAAATACTTCGAGTTCTGGGACGGCCTGGCGGCCGAGGGACCGCAGGAGCATTGATGGAGACGACAAGGATCGGCGCATCAACAACTGTCGGGGTGTTCGTTCCGGGTGTCACGGCTTGTCTACTGCAAGCCGTGTCTGCGTGACCACGAAGCACGGCTTGCAGTAGACAAGCCGTGGCACCCACCAAATCGCGTCAGTTGTTCCTGCTCCGATCCCAAGCCGTTCTCCGCACTCAGCAACAAAGAACGAACAACAAATAACAAAGAACAAAGAACCAGTCTTCACTCGTGAATTTCCACCTGATCTCCGTCATGCAGCACCTCCGTGCGATGCACCTGCTGCCCGGCGAATCGTCCATCGCCCCAGATGCGGGCGAACTTCATCTTCTCGGGCAGTTCGCGGTGGATCTCGCGGGCCAGGTCGTCGATGGTCGAACCCAAGGGCAGCGTAAACGGCTTGCCCTTGTCGGCCGTCTTGCCGGGCTGCTTGGTGTACACACGGACCAGCGAGAGCAGTTCCCAGAGGCGGAGAATCCAGGCGTCCAGACCCTGGCCGGTGGTGGCCGAGACCGGCCAGACTTCCATCCGTCCGGTGTACAGTTCCTTCAGGGTGGCCAGCGTCGAATCGTCGGCCGCGTCCGCCTTGTTGGCAACGATCACCGCACTCAGCGTGTTGAAATCCGACGGGTCCATCGCGCTGTGCGCCATGGTCCTGAGCCACAGTCCCCGGCCGGTCAGCAAATCGAGAATGACCTCCACCTCTTCCAGCGGATCGGCCGACGCGTCAACGACGATGGCGACGATGTTCGCCCCGCGGATCGTGCCCAGCAGCCCGCCCGGCAGGTGCTCCGGCGTGATCGGCGGTGTATCAACCAGTTCGATCTGCACGTCTTCCCAGTGGCACATACCCGGCAGCGGCAGGGCGGTGGTGAAGGGATAGTCCGCCACCTTCGCCGGCGCGTGCGTGGTTCGGGCGACCAGGGCACTCTTGCCCGTGTTCGGCGGCCCGATCAGCACCACCTGCCCGGCACCAGTGCGCGGCACGTGAAACGGGTCGGCACCCTTGGCCGGTTTCTTGGCCACGGCATGGCGGTACTGGCTTATCTTCCGCTTGATGTCCGCCTGGAGCTTCTCCGTCCCCTTGTGCTTGGGGATCGTCGAGAGCATCTCCCGCAGCGCCTCCAGCTTGTCCTCATCGCTGACGGCGGCCCGGTACTTCTCGTCGGCTCGTTCGTAGTCGGGTGTCAGGTTCGCTGGCATGGCCGAACTCCCACGGATATGTTACCCGGCAGTTTACACCGGACCCGGACGAGACACCATGCCGAAACAGCCAAAACCACGGCCGGCCACAGTCGCGCATCCGCGACCCTCCCGACTGTCGTTGCTCTGGCCGCTCTTCTGCCTCATCGGGTTCGTGATTGTCGTGAGCCTCGTGGTGGCGTGGATCGCGACGTCTGATGACTCAAAGCCAGGCAGGCCCGAACTCCCGGCCGGCAAACCGACCGCGGGTGACGCTCCCGACGCCGCAGCGCGCACCAAGCTCGTCGGCAGTTGGTATCGGCTCGACGGCGACTACACGCTTGCGATCCGCGACGTGCAGCCCGACGGGAAGATGGATGTCGCCTATCTGAATCCCCGGCCGATCAAGGTCGCCAAAGCCCAGGCCACCCGTCAAGGCGAGCAGACGAGCGTCTACGTGGAGCTCAACGATGTCGGCTATCCGGGCAGCTACTACAACCTGATCTACAATGCGAAGGAAGACCGGTTTGACGGCACCTACAGCCAGAAGGCGACGAATGAGAAGTTTGACGTCACGTTCATGCGCAATCCCCAGGATCGCTAAACCATGGGCCACGCCGCACTCACCATCCATCCCGATTGCCCCAAGCTCGACTCGGGCTCCATGCTGCTGGCATTCACCGGCTGGATGGATGGCGGCGAAGTTTCCACCGGAACGGTCAGGCACCTGCTTTCCAACCTCAGTGCCCAGCCCATCGCCACCATCGATCCCGAGCCGTTCTACATCGTGAATTTCCCCGGTTCGATGGAGCTGGCCGCCGTCTTCCGTCCCTTTGTCCGCTACGACGCCGGCGTCATCGCCGAGTTCGAGCGCCCGGCCAACACCTTCTACTGCGATGCCGCCAGGAACATCGTGCTCTTCCTCGGCCGCGAGCCCAACCTGCGCTGGGAGAGCTTCGCCGACTGCGTTTTCGAACTGGCCAGGCAGGCCGGCGTGTCGCGGATCTTCTTCGTCGGCTCGTTCGGCGGATCGGTGCCCCACACCCGCGAACCGCGGCTCTACGCCAGCGTTTCGCGTCCGGCGCTCAAGAAGTCGCTCGGCCGCTACGGCCTGCAATGGACCGAATACGAGGGCCCGGCATCATTCGCCACGCTGTTGCTCTGGCGCGCGGCCAAGCTCAAGATTGACATGGCCAGCATCGCCGCGGAAATCCCCGCCTATCTCCAGGGGCCCAACCCGCGGAGCATCGAATCGGTCACCCGTCGGCTCGCGTCCATCCTTGACCTGTCGGTCGACATGGCCGCCATGCGGCTGGCCAGCGACGAATGGCAGGACCAGGTGACCCGGATGGTCGACAAGGATGCCGATCTGGCCGAGAAGATCCGCAAGCTGGAAGAGGAATACGACAATCGACTGCTGGATGCAGAGCCGTAGCCTCACCAATCACGCCGGCCGATCGGCGCTTTCCAGTGCGGGGCCGCCCGGTTCGCCCACCGCCACGCAGTACAGCAACTCCCACCCCGTCTGGTTCAGCCCCAGGAACCGCCGCGCATCGTCATCGTAAAACGCGCCGATGCTGGCCGCACCCAGCCCCATGGCCGTCGCCGCCAGCGCCAGTCTCTGGCCCACGACGCCTGCTTCCAGGTGCGCCAGGCGATAGGCATCCGGGCCGGTCTTGGTCAGCAGCGTCACCAGGTTTGCGACCATGAAACAGACTGCTCCCGCCGTGCCGGCAAATTCCTGGTCCACGCACAGCGCCGCCGCATGTTGCCGGAAATCCCCGTGGCGGATGATCGACCAGGAATCCTGCACCGGATGGTAATACCAGATGCCTCGTTCCAGCCCCTCGACCGCGTGTACGAACCAGAACGGGCGCACCAGCGCCGCGTGCGGTCCGGCCGGCCGCAGCGGCGAATACGTCCCGCCGCGAAATGCCCGCCAGTTCAGCTCCGCCAGCCGGGAAAACGCCATCGGCCGGGCTGCGAATGCCCGCGTGCTCCGGCGCAACAGGATCGCCCGACTCAGCGCCGCGCCCTTCTCCGGATCGGCCGCCGCCACCGCCACTTTCTCGATATCCTCCGGAATCGGCGACAGATCCGTCAGCGGCGGCAGCACGTCCCGCACACCCTGCCCCGGCCCCACGCAGTTCTGATGGGTCGGCCCGATCGCCAGATATTCGGCGGCCGGCTTGGGCGATAGCGGAGCCCGGGCGATCGGCGGCATCGGCAGCGTCGACGCCCGGCTCGCCGACATCGGATTCTCGGCCTTGTCGGCCCAGATGACCATCGCCTGGACCGC
This sequence comes from Tepidisphaerales bacterium, assembly GCA_044450885.1. Taxonomy (GTDB): domain Bacteria; phylum Planctomycetota; class Phycisphaerae; order Tepidisphaerales; family Tepidisphaeraceae; genus JANYKD01. Next base: position 6,667 of record JBIOJL010000168.1, on the reverse strand, counting down.
CTCGGCCTCGCCGAATGGCGCGTCGATCGGCACGCCGATGAGTTCGCGAGCGCCGGCGTCGTTCATCCGCAGGCGCACCATGGGTGTCATGCCCAGCCCGGTCGCCGCCAGCCGCAGGTTTTCCACCAGATGCCCGCTGTCCAGCAGCGCGAAGCGATAGCCCCGGTCGCGGTATTTCCACGCCGATCGCCAGAAGATCGTCGACACCAGGATGGCCGCCGGAACCGTCTTGAGGAAATCCAGATCCGGCCGTCCGCGCCGGAGCCGTCCCAGCGTCTCGTCCCCCTCGCGCAGCTTGCTCAGGCAGAACCCGCTCGGCGAATAGTGGTACAGTCCCGGCTCCAAATCCTGGATGCCGAAGGCGGCCACGTACAACTCGCACGGATACAGCCCGCCGGCGCTGGGGCACGTCCGCAGATACTCCGTGGCATGCTCGCCTTCCACCGCGCCCGTGATGCCGTAGCCCAGGAACAGCCACGTCGCCAGCGTTGCCAGCGTCTGCGGCGCGCCGGCAAAACCGGCCGGCAGCGCATCCGTTCCGAACCGCATCAGCTCCAGCGCGTCCACGTCGATGCTTCCCACATTCTGCGGAAGCTCGATCCGGGGAAGATCGTCGAATGTCCGAAACCGGCTGGGCTGATTCTCCCAGTCGACTTCGTAAGGCGACTTCCGCACCGACTCGCGCGTGTGCTTGGTCAGGTTGTGGTAGTCAAACACCCGCCCGACGCGCTCCAGCGTCTCGGGGGACAGCTCTATGTACTTCACGGCACCAGACATGACCTTGTGTTCCCATCCGTGCAACAGACGTGGCCGGTCAGAACAATTGATCGAGAATCCTCTCGATCGGCATCTGCACGCCGGTAAAGACCGGCGTGTCCCGCACAGTATACCGGCTCCCCTGCGTTTCGCGCAACTTCATCACCAAATCGAGGAAATCCTTCGGCTCCTCGGTCTCGAAAGCCACCACGAAATCCTGGTCGTCCAGCCCGAAGCTGTAGGTCGTGTTCAGCTTGACGCTGGGGAACTCGTTCCCCACCTTGATGTGCTCGTCCATCAACTCCTGCCGCTTCTCCATCGGCAGCAGATACCACTCCCGCGTCTTCACGAACGGGTAGATGAAGATGTACTTCCGCTTGCCCGGGATCAGCACGGCCCGGCTCTCGGCCGTGTGAAACGGGTCCAGCTTCTCGATGTACATCGACCGTTTGGTCATCGACAGCAGCGAATGCGGCTGGTGCAGCCATCCGGCCAGCTTCGTGCGGTTCAATGCCGCCTGGTGGGCCTGGATCTCATCCAATCCCGCACCGATCCGCCAAAGGCAAATGTCGGTGTCGGCCCGGGTGCCCACGGTGCTGTAGTTCAAACAGATCAGTCCCTGCGGCAGTGCCGCGGCCGCCGTGATGAATTCGTCCCGCGCGCTTGCCTTCTCGCCCGCATCCAGCCGGCGAAACGCCGGATCCAGTTTGTAGAACGAAAAACTGACCATCTGCCTCTGCACAACCGGTCCGCCGGCGGCAGCGCCGTGAGGCCGTGAACCCGGAACCGCTCCGGGATGCGTCGCTTGGGTCATCTGCAACTCCTCTGCTGGCCGCAACATTTGCGGCTCGGCGGATTATATGACCGTAGAAGGGATGGTGTCGCATCGGCATGGCAATTGCGAGTGGTCGAGGTTCGGAGTTCACGCTTCAGCGTGTGTTGTGTACGTTTCCGCCTGAAGACACGCTAAAGCGTGAACTCCGAACGAGCGTACACCTGCAACTGTTCACGCTGGCGTGCCCCACCCTGCTGCTCGTCCTTCTCCTCACCGGCTGCACCTCCTCGTCGCTGCCCGACTCGAAGGACCTCGTCCTGCTCGTCCCCGGCGCCGGCGGCGACGGCCCGTGGTATTCATCCCTGCGCGAAGGACTGACCGAGGGCGGCGTGGACCTTCCCGTCCGCAAGCTCAGTTGGGGTGCTCCGCTCCCGCTCTACATCGTCAACCTGCAGGACACTTCGATCCACGACGGCGCCGAGCGCAAACTCGCCGAGCGGATCATCCAGTGGCGGCAAGCCCACCCCGACGGCAAGCTGATTCTCCTCGGCCACAGCGCCGGCTGCGGCGTCATCCTCGGCGCCATGGCCCGCCTCGACCCGACGGTCCACGTCGACCACGTCGTGCTTCTGGCGCCATCGGTTTCCCCGGCGTACGACTTGCATCCCGCGGCCGAACACGTCGACCGGCGCATCGACGTCTTCCACAGCGACCGCGACACGCTCTGGCTCCAGTGGCGCACCGGCCACTTTGGCACCTACGACAACGTCAAGACCCCCGCCGCCGGCAACGTCGGCTTCGATCTCAGTTCCCTCGACGAGTCCCTCCGCGGCCGCATCACCCAGCACCCCTACGACCCCGACTGGCAGCGCCTCGGCAACGACGGCGGCCACTCCGGCGCCCTCTCCCGTGCCTTCGTCGCCCGGATCATCGCCCCGCTGCTTCGTTCGTAGGGGTCGGCCCGTCATTCTTGGCAAACCGCCTGTCTGTAGCCGCGATCGCTGATCGCGGCCGGGGACCGCGATCAACGATCGCGGCTACAGAAGTCGTTCGCTCTTCGGATCGTCCTCCGGTATACTGTGACGCCCATGAACAGCCATCGCCTCGTAACCTTCTGCGGCGTTCTGGTTCTGGGATTCCTGGGTCCTTTTCCCGCGCGGGCGGCCGACGCACCCGCGGACAAGCCGGGTACGCTCGACCGCGACCCGCACCTGATCGGCTGGTGGAAGTTCGACGAAACCGCGGGCAAGACCGCGGCCGACGCTTCCGGCAAAGGCCACGACGCCGTCCTCGAAGGCGGCCTGTCGTTTGAAACACACTCATCGCCCGGCAAGATCGGCAATGCCCTGCGCTTTGACGGCAACGACGGCTGCGTCCGGGTCGCCGGCTACAAGGGCGTCACCGGCACGCAGCCGCGAACGGTCTCGGCCTGGATCAAGACCAGGAGCCGCGACGGCGAAATCGTCTCCTGGGGTTTGCGCGATGCGGGCAAGATGTTCACCGTCTGCCACATCCGCGGCCGCATCGGCGTGACGCCCCAGGGCGGGTACTACTACATGAAAGCGGGCACCGATGACGACCAGTGGCATCATGTGGTCGTCGTGATCCGGGAGGCATCGCCGCCCAATCTCCACGACGATGCGAAGCTGTACCGCGATGGCAATCCGGCCGAGATCGACGACATCGGCCTCCTCGACCTCTGGCCCATCGACACCGGCGAGCAGGAAGAAGTCCGCATCGGCCGGCGATACAAGGGATTGATCGACGACTTGCGCATTTACGACCGTGCATTGTCGGATGAGGAAGTGGCGGCGTTGTTCAAACTGCAGACCGGCCGGCCACCGGGCAGGCCTTAAGGAGACAGACCATGAACCAGCAGCAACCGAGTCGCCGTGAATTCGTGCGCGACACCGCCCTGGCCGCGGCCGCCGTGACCGCCGTCATGAGCGGCATCATGGGCGCCGCCGGCGTGCGAGCGGCCGAGGAAAAGCCCGCCGTCGAGACCTCGAAGATCCGCAACTACAACCCGAACATGGAGTATCGGCGCCTCGGCAAGACCGGCCTGATGGTTTCGACCGTCGGCCTTGGCGGCCACAACAGCACCAGCGAATCCGATCGCGCCCTGGTGGTCAATCGCTGCGTGGATGCGGGCGTCAACTACATCGACAGCACCGGCGCCGGCGAGCTGGTCAAGGACCTCAAGGCCCTCGGGTCGCGCCGCGACCAGGTGTACATCGCCCTCTCCGAGACCGGCCGCGAGCCGCGCAACCCGGAGTTCCGGACGGCCACGAAACTGCTGGAAACGCTCGACTGGGCCCTGAAGAATTCGAAGCAGGAATGCACCGATCTCTGGCGCATCACCGTCTACGAACCGGGCGGCCGCCACACGTTCGACGAATCCGCCGCCGTCATCGAGGCCCTGGAGAAAGCCAAGAAAGCCGGCAAGGCGCGGTTCACGGGCATCTCCTCGCACGACCGCCGCTGGTTCAAGTTCATGATCGAGTATTTTCCGCAGCTCGAGGTCATCCTCTTCCCCTTCACCACCATGACCAAAGCCGCCCCGAAGGACAGCCTCTTTGCCTCGCTCAAGAAGTGCGACGTCGGCGCCTTCGGCATCAAGCCGTTCGCGGCCGGTTCCCTGTTCAACGGACAGAAGGACGAGGACATGCGCAAGGCGCGACTTGCCCTGCGTTACGTGCTGGCAACCAACACGGTCATCCCCATCCCCGGCCTGAACAGCGTGGCCGAGGCCGACAACGTCATCAAGGCCGTCTCGGAACGCCGCGAGTTGGACGTCAAGGAGAAGGCGGAGATACACGGCATTTCCCGGGAGACCCTCGCCAACCTGCCCGCCCACTACCAGTGGCTGCGCGATTGGGAATACGTCTGATGCGCAAGAAATATCAAATGACTATTAGCGCCGTGCGCACTCCAATACCCTGCTCCATCGTTTGCCTGCGCCACGCCCGAAAGCCGACTCGGCGTTTGGGGTGGCACGGGCAAGTACGCTTGCCCGTGCTCGGGGGAAGGCAATTCCGCGGCGTCTTCCTGTTCTTCGCCGCCGTCCTGGTCGCCGGAGGCATCGCCTGCGACCAGTCCAAAGCCGACAGGAGCATCTCGCAGACCCGTCCCGCGACCGCAGCGTCGGCCGCTCCCGCGCCGCCCAAAGCACCAGCGGCCACGGGCGACGCCCCGCTGCTCCTCGACGACGCTCCGGCGGCCGCCGTGGAAGGCCAGGCCGACAACAGCCGCTGCCAGGTGTGCCACCTCAACCTTGTGGCCGAGGAACTGGTCGTGAAACACGCGAAGGTGAACATCGGCTGTGCCAGGTGCCACGGCGAGTGCGATGCGCACATCGCCGATGAATCGTGGGGTTCCGGCGGCAATGGCACCGCGCCCGACAAGATGTACCCGCCGGCCCGGATCAACCCCATGTGCCTGGAATGCCACCCGCGGGACCAGCTCGACTACAAATCGCATCGCACCTTCCTCGAAGGCGTGGGCGACGAGAAGTTTTGCGTGAACTGCCACGGCAAACACAAGCTGCCGGTCCGCAAGTGCAAGTGGAAGTGACGGGGTCAGCGGACCTCATGCCAGCAGGCCGAGGCCGGCAGCGGCTCCTCCTTGAGCGACTCGGGGGTTCGCCACAGCAGGCGCATGTGCGAGGTGCCGGATGTGTCCCAGTAGTCCACCCGCAGGGGAAGCAGGATTGACTCCGCGTCGATCAGCACCTTCTCGCCTTTGGGCCGGCGCGAGAGATTGGGGCCATCGATGATCAGTTTCCCGTCGAGCCAGACGCGCGCCCCCGCGTTGGCGATGGCCGTGATCTCGTAGCGGCCGGGCGAGGGCAGGCGCACCAGGCCGGTCCAGCGGATCGAGAAGCCGTTCTTCGGTACGGCGGGATCGGGAACGTCCAGGCCCCAATCGAAGTCGATGGCGGGGTCGATGCGCTTCTTGACCGGCTGAGAAAAGTCGCTGCCACGGAAGAGTTCGGCCTGCAGGCCGCCGGCCAGACCGCGGTCGCGGAAGAAGTCGGCGTCGATGGCGACGAGGCGCGACTCGGCGGCCGAACGGTTGAGGCCCGTCAGGGAAACCAGAGCCTTGCGATACCATAACGCGGCACGCTGCTGCAGGTGCGCCCGCTTGAGGCCGGATTCGGCCGTCGCCAGATCCCAGAACTGGTTGGCCAGGTCAAGCTGTCTGCCGGGTTCATCGGGCGAGGAGAGATCGAGCTGCGCGGCCGTGCGCAGCGGCGATTCCGGCGAGCGTGCCAGCAGGGGGAGACCGGCGGTCCAGTCGTTGCGGACGCAACACAGGTACGCGCCGGTTGCGAGATTGGCGGCGGGGTCGTCGGGTTTCTGCTTGAGGACATCGGCCGCCTCCAGGGACTTGCCGCGTTCGGCGGCCAGCAACGCCAGTTCCTTTTCCTTGGCGATGGCCCGCAGGATCAGCGGCTGATCGTGCGCGCGATCCGCGGCGGATCGAGCCACCGCAGCCAGTCTTCCGGCGGTGTCGAGGTCGTCGAGGACGGCGGTTCTGTCGGCCGCCACAAGGCAGGCACGCGCGACCGGGCCGCTGGCCCGCTGGGTCACGGCGGCGCGGTTGGCAGCGACCAGAGTTGCCAGCGTTTCGGCAGGCGATTTGACCTGGAACCGCGCCTCGAGGCGTCGCAGGGCCTGCGAAAGCAGCGACACGTCGGCCACGGACGCGGCGATGTCGCGGGCCTCGCGCAAGAGGACATACAGGGCGGCCGGGTCGTCGTCGGTCCGGGCGGCTTCATCGAGCAGCTTCGCGGCCAGGGCGGCCCGTTCGGCCGGTTGCCGGAGCAAGTAGTCTTTTGCAAACACCTCGCGTACAGTCTTCTCGGCCCGGGCCTGGGATTCCGCGTCGGGCACGGCCATCGGAGTGGCTGCCACGCCGACGCGCACCGCCTCGCCGGCCAACGGTGCGGGACCCGGCCTGGCGGCGGCCAGGAAGAGCGGCAGACTGCCCAGAGCAACACACCACGATATGCTTGAGAGCGATGGCATTGGAAATGTCCTCGTTGGTCTACCTGATTACCCAATCCGGAATAACTGGATGGTAGTTTGCCAAGCAAATTGTTGCAAGGGACGGTGGGGTGGAGGACGGTGGGGT
>JBIOJL010000167.1:0-11881 GCA_044450885.1 Tepidisphaerales bacterium | reverse complement strand
CCGACCGGACGAATCGTCAGACAATCATCGCCACATTCCACGCTCACCTGTGCTCCCGCCTTGAGTTTCAGCCGATTGGCCGCCTCGCGCGGGATGCGAAGGCCCAAGCTGTTGCCCCAGCGCGACACGGTCGCGTCGCGCAGTTCGGCCGGGACGGCCGGCGCTGAACCACCTTTACCCGAGTTCCGGGCCCCAACGCGACGATTGTGAATCGCAACTGCCATTCAATCACCTCTAATGTATCACGGCCAGAGCGCCAAGCCCTCCAGCCCCGCCGTTTCCGGGAGGCCGCACATCAGGTTGGCGTTCTGAACGGCCTGCCCGGCGGCGCCTTTGCCAAGATTGTCCACGGCGCCGATGGCGATGATCATCTTCCGCGCGGGATCGGCGGCGTAGGACACAAACGCCAGGTTTGACCCGGTCGCCCATTTCGTGTGCGGCGGCGACGCCATCACCCGCACGAAGGCCCGCCCGGCGTAGAACTTCCGCGCGGCCTTCAGGCACTCTTCCGTGCTGGCGCTGCCGCGACAGTAGATCGTCGAGAGGATGCCCCGCGTCATGGGAATCAAATGGGGCGTGAACGTCAGCAACACGTCCGGCTTGCCGGAAAGCTGCGCGATGGCCTTGGTCATCTCCGGCACGTGCGCGTGCTTCAGCAGCCCATACGCGGCCACGTCCTCGTTGACCTCGGCGTAGCCGAACTTGGCATCGCCGCCGCCCCGGCCGGCGCCGCTCACGCCGCTCTTGGCGTCGATGATGATGCTGGAAACGTCGATCATCCCCGCCGCCGCCAGCGGCGCCAGCGCGGTCAGCGTGGCCGACGGATAGCAGCCGGGGTTGGCGATGCGCGTCTTGCCCGCAATCTGGTCCGGCCAGATGTCGGCCAGGCCGTAGGTCCAGCCGTCGGCGAAGCGATGGTCGCCGCCGATGTCCACGATCTTTACACGCGACGTGACCTTGGCCAGCCCCTCTTTCGACTCGCCCGTGGGCAGCGATGCGAAGAGGAGATCGATCTCCGGCAGGGCGGCCGGCGCCCACTTCTGGATCACCAGGTCCACCAGCCTGCCCGACAGCCCCGGCATGCGATCCACCAGCCGCTGCCCGGCCGACGATTCGCCCGCGACATAGACGACCTGGAATTGCGGATGCGCCGCGCAGATGCGCAGGGCCTCTCCGCCGCCGTACCCGCTGACACCGACAATGCCGACTTTGATGCTCATAGCGGGGCGAGATTGTAGCGAGTCCGGATCGGGGATTAAACACGAAGACACGAAGCGGGGTCTGACACTGGCGGGCGAATCGCGACGGGCATGCTTCAGTGTTTCTTGATCGGAGGTGCGTCTCTATCTGTTGGCAATCACCATCACGATCGGCCGCTGTCCGGCGGCAATCTGGATCGGCAGGATCACCCAGAACGTCGCCCCGCTTCCCGGGACGCTCTCGACGCCGATGCTTCCGCCCAGCAGCCCGACCAGTTCCTTGGAGATGGCCAAACCCAGCCCGGTTCCGCTGTGCTCGCGCGTGTGCGAGCCGTCGATCTGCCGGAACTTCTCGAAGATCACCTGCTGCATGTCCCCGGCGATGCCGGGGCCCTGGTCCTTCACCTCGATGCGGATCCGGTCTTCCCCGTCGCGGGCGGCCGACAACTCGATCTTCCCCTTGTCAGGCGAGAACTTGATCGCGTTGGAGATCAGGTTGTACAACACCTGCTGCAGCTTCGCCGGGTCGGTCTCGATGATCGGCACATCCCTGGCCGGCGAAGCGGTCAGCACCAGTTCCTTCTTTTCGGCCAGCGGCTTGAGAATGCCCAGCAGCCCTTCGAACAGGTCGGGCAGGCTCAGCTTTTCCGACCGCACCTCCATGCGCCCGGCCTCGATCTTGGCCAGATCCAGCAGGTCGTTGATGAGGTCCAGCAGGTTCTTTCCGCTGGCCATGATGTTCTGGACATAGCGCACCGCCTTGGGGTCGACCTGCGCCCCGCCGTCGCGCAGCAGTTCGGCAAAACCGAGGATCGAGTTCAGCGGCGTGCGCAGCTCGTGGCTGACGTTGGCCAGGAACTCGCTCTTGAGCCGGTTGGATTCGTACAGGGCCAGGTTGCTCTCGGCGAGCTGGCCGAGCTTGAGGTCGAGATTCTGGTTGATGGCGCGAAGCTGGTTCTCGCCCTCCTGGAGGTTGTGCAGCATGCGGTTGAACGTCTCGGAGAGTTGTTGGAACTCGTCGCCCGTGGCGATGTGCGAACGGATGTTCAGATCGCCGGTGGAGACCTTGTCCGCGGTTTCCTGGAGCACGCGCACCGGCCGGAGAATCATGCCGGTGGTGATGAAATAGAAGACGAAGATGGCCACGGTCCCGGCCAGCACGCCCGCGAGGAAGAGGAAGATGCGGTTGAGGAAGACCTGGTTGGCGTCTTCCTGGTAGGGTACTTCGACGGTGACGATGCCGAGCACCGGCAGCGGCTCTTTGGCCGTGCCCGCCTGGAGGGCGTCCGGGTCGCTGGAGAGCAGGTCGGCGCGGTGGCAGGGCATGCATTGCTGCCGGGCCGGCAAAGCGCGGGCGTAGCGGAACGTCGACGGCGCATCGCGGCTGGTCTGAATGCGGGTGACATCGTCGGCGGTGGGATCTTTCTTAAAGCGATCCAGCGCCCGCGACTCGAACTTGAGCAGCGTTCCGGGATTCCTGAGCAGGAACATGCGGACGACGGCCTTGTTCGAGCCCATGGCGGCGGCCAGCGGCTGCGTGGAGGGGATGGTTGCCGGCTGTGTGGCGGGTTGCGTGGAAGGACGTGTGCCGAGGCGCGTGGCCGGGGCGTTGCGGGCGCTGAGTTGCATCCTGAGGACGTGCTCGGACTCGGCCCAGTCGGCGATGGTGCGCGAGGTCCGCTCGTTCATCTGGTCCATCAGTTGTTCCATGCGCTGCCAAGGGACGAGCAGGGCGGCGGCGATGACCAGCACCACCGCCGAGCCGAACATCAGCTCGCACTTGGCGGCAAGGGACATGCGAACCTGGCGGAGTCGCTTGAACATCCGGCGACAAGGTTAAGGCGGGCGGGCCGAAAACGAAAGCCGCCGGGGATGACTTCCGGGACCGGCGTGACCACAAATCCGGGAGGGCCGTGCTCCTGCACGGCCGGGAGTGGTCGCCCCGCGAAGCGGCCGCAGGGGACTGCAGCCCTCCCGCGAAGATGGTCGCACCCTCCGGGACCGGGCCGGGACCGGCGTGGTCGATCCGGGCAGGTTGCGAACTGTCCACATCTCGATAGTTGCCAAGCTATCATGCTCAATGTCCTTGCGACGAGCCGCGACGCGGCGCCGCTCCGCGGCGATCAAAAGCTGCGTTAAGAAATCCGGCCGGTTTTCGAGCCAGATCGAACCGGTTAGCGTCTATTCTTTCGGTAAGCGATTGTGTGCAGGCCGCGTTGGCCGTTGGTCGGACTTCTATCGAGGTGGCGCCATGTTCAAATCCCGTGTCTCTGCATGTGTATTGGGGCTGCTGGGGATGCTTCTGGCTGTCGATGCCATGGCCATCCGCGAAGGAGGCTTCGGCAATGACCCGTTGAAGGATCAGAATTGGCGCGTGGGTGCGGTGGATGTGGCCAATCTCAAGTCGCGCCTTGCCTATTGGCATGGGCCGACCTCGGAAACGCAATTCCTGTATCGGGGGAACACGGAGGCGTTTGCGGAGGCGATCCGGCTGTTCGGCCTGATTCGTGCGCCGGAACTGGAGTTGTACGTGCATGATGGGCCGCACGAGGAGTGGTCGCTCAAGCCCAACCGCAACGAAACGGACCCCGTGGCCCGAAATCGCGATGCGCGTGTGGACTGGACGTTCCTCATCCACGACGCCCAGGAATGGTATCGCTGGAACAACGACGCGTTCGCTGATCGCAGCCCCCACTACCGCCAGCCGCTGGCCGCACCCCGGATGGATGTGTACATCGGCGGCGGTGGGATCGAGTGGGACAAGATCCGCGTCCCGGCCGGCGTGCGCGTCTTCGATGAGCGGGTTAGCGCCTCGGGATTCAAACCCGAGGGTGGGTCGATCGTTCGAGGCACGGTGTACGACATGGCCACGAGCAAGACGCTGGGCGGGGCGGTCATTGCGGTCGTGCGAGCCGAAAACGAAGGACAGCCGGTGACGGTCGCGACGGCCAAAGCGGACGCCGAGGGGAAGTTCCAGATCGAGAAGATTCCGGCCGGTCAGTATCAAATCAACGTCAGCGCCGACAAACATGCCGCCCGCTATATGGGCTACGCGATTCTGAATGGCCGGGATGTGAAGAGTTTCGTGGTGGACCTGGCCCCCGAGCAGACCGTGGCCGGTACGGTACTGGATGGGGCCGGGACGCCGGTGGCCGGGGCGGAAGTGACGGCGTCCGGTGCCACGGGGATGGACGGCATGGGCTACGGGGTCCTGAGCCCGAAGGTGACGACCGATGCCCAGGGCCGGTTCACGATCGCGGGTTTGCCGCAGGGGTACTGCTCGCTCAGTTTCACGGCCAAGGGATTGCACCCGGTCTGGAGCCCCAAGCCCTTCAGCACCTCGGCCAAAGATATCGTGTTGCGCGCCGGCTCGGCCGGGGCTGTCAAGGGCCGCGTGGTCGGCACCGACGGGGCGCCGCGGCCAAACAGCCAGATCAACATCCAGGATGCCGCCGGCAACAAGGTGGGCACGTGGGGCGGCACGATGAATGTGAAGGAGGATGGGACCTTCAGCTTTGAGAATGTCCCGGTTGGAAACTACGTGATCGCGCCCAAACTGATCTTCCTGCCGGGCGTGCCGATGCCGGCCGAGGCCAAGACGATAACCGTGGAGGCGGGCAAGACGGTGGAAGTGGAATTTGCGGTCAAGTGAGCCGCGCTACTTCACCGACACATGCAAGTGTTTTGCCAGGAAGATGATCAGCAGGATCACGAAGGGGATGGCCGCGCAGACGATCACCAGGCGGTGCCGTTGCCAGTTGCCCTTCCAGTGGACCACCGGCTGCAGGCGGGCGGCCCGGCCGGTCACCTTCACCACGTCCGGGTGGTCCAGATCGTGCTTCATGTCCAGGGCCGAGGCGTAGCGGTCGCCCGCCGAACGCGCCATCGCGTGCAGGATGATCTCCTCGACCGTCTCGGGAATATCGGGGTTCTGCACCCGCGGGGCCACCGGGTCGCCGTTGAGCCGGGCGTTCATGATCAGCAGCGGGTTGTCCCCCTCGAAGGGAGGTTTGCCCGTGGCCATCTCGTAGAGGATGGCGCCCAGGCTGTATATGTCCGTCCGGGCGTCGCCGCGTTTGCCCTTTACCTGTTCGGGCGCCATGTAGTCCGGCGTGCCCATCGCGGGCTGGAAGCCGCCGAACGTCAGCCGGCTCGCCCCGGCGAGCTTGGCGATGCCGAAGTCCATGATGCGGATGCTGCCGTCGGTGCAGATCATCACGTTGTCCGGCTTGAGGTCGCGATGCACGACGTCGTGGTCGTGCAGGTAGTACAGCGCCTCGCAGATGCGCGCGGCAATCCGCAGCGCATCGGACACCGGCATCGGCCTGACCGCCCGCATGAACTGCCCGAGCGTCTGCCCCTCCAGGTATTCCATGACCAGGTAGGGACGGCTGCGGTCGTCGGCGTCGATCGGTTCGACGCGCAGAATGTAGGGATGGTTGAGCTTGGAGCCGATCTCCTGCTCGCGCTGAAAGCGCGAAAAGAAACCGGGGTCGCTCTCGAACTTCATGAACGGCAGCTTGAGCGCCACCGTACGCTTGTCCTTGAGGTCCGTACACTTGAAGATCGACGACATGCCGCTGGTGCTGATCAGTTCGTCGATGCGGAACCGGCCATCGAGGACCTGTCCGACCTGTAGTTCATCACTCATACGTTCCGGGGCCTTTCGATAAACGGGCAAACCACGATAGTAGGCAACCTGTTCGGTGACCTCGACGCGGACAACCTGCACCGACAGATTGTCGCCGGCCTCGCGGCGCACGGCCAGGTCGATCAGTTGCTTGCATGCCTCCTCGGGCTGGTTCTTGGTCACGGTCTCGTAGACTTCGCCTTCGTTGAGCGTCGAGTACAGGCCGTCACAGCAGAGCACGACCAGGTCACCGCTGTAGACGGTGGTCGTCGAATAGTCCGGGCGGACGAACGGATCCTGCCCGACGCAACGGGTGAGGACGGAGCGCAGCTCGCTGTTGGCGGCCTCCTGCACGGTGATCAGCCCGAGCTTGAGCTGGACGCCGGCGTAGGAATGGTCGTTGGTGATCCGGCGCAGACGGCCCCGCTGCACGATGTACACCCGGCAGTCCCCGACGTGCCCGATGTGCAGCCGGTCGTCGCGGAAGATGCAGATGGTCAGGGTGGTGGCCATCCGCTTGCCCGTGTTGCCGCGGCGGGCCATGCCGCTGTCGTAGACGGCGAGATTGGCGGCCTTGAACATCTCCCACAGCAGGGTGCCGGCGGGCGTGTCCAGCGCCGCCTGGGTGAAGACGTCGATGGCGGATTCCACGGCGAGGCGCGAGGCGATGTCGCCATCGCCCTGGCCGCCCACGCCGTCGGCGATGATGGCGACGGAACCGCGCGCCCGGCGCTCGTCGAGCGTGGCCGGGTGGAAGAAGGCGATGTAGTCCTCGTTACGTTCCCGCACGGGGCCGGGAACGCTGAGCTGCGAATAAGCTAACTGCATAGTCCTCGTCGAGGCGGCGGTTGGTGCCGCATGATACGCCGGGGGCCAGTGGTGTGCCAAGTGGCCAAGTGGCCAAGTGGCGGGAGGGCTGCAGTCCCAAGGCAATCGCGAGTACCGAAGAAGTGCCGCCAGTGCCCTCACTGGCGGTCTTTGGCGTAGCACACACGCCTCGGATTTCCGCCGGTGAGGACACCGGCGGCACTCGCGATTGCCCTGGCCGCAGTCCTCCGCGGCAGCTTCGTGGGGCAACCCCTCCCGGCCGTGCAGGAGCACGGCCCTCCCGGATTTCTGAGCACACCCAAGAAACGCAGAAATTCACCGCCGGTTTGCATTCCTGCAAAACCTCGCTACTATATTTGCGGAACCACTTCTTGCACGGAGCCAATCCGCGCCGGCCCCCACAGGGGTCAGGTCGTCTACTTTTTTCGGATCAATCCGAAGGGAAAGGTGTAGAACGATGAACGCCGCAAAGACTCCCGCCGACGTCGTGAAACTCATCAAGGACAAGGGCATCAAGGCCGTGGACCTGCGGTTCATGGACTTCCCCGGCATGAGCCAGCATTTCTCGGTGCCGGCCCATGTGATCGAGGTCGACACCTTCAAAGAGGGCCTGGGTTTCGATGGCTCGTCGATCCGTGGCTGGCAGGCCATCAACGAATCGGACATGCTGGTGGTCCCCGACCCCGAGACGGCCTTCGTGGATCCGTTCACCAAGGAGCCGACCCTGGTGATGATCTGCAATATCCAGGATCCGATAACCAAGGAGGACTACACCCGCGACCCGCGCAACATCGCGCGCAAGGCCGTGAAGTATCTTCAGGGCACGGGCATCGCCGACACGGCCTATATGGGTCCGGAGGCCGAGTTCTTCATTTTCGATTCCGTCCGCTACGACCAGAACCAGCACGAGGGTTATTACCACATCGACTCGATCGAGGGCATCTGGAACGCCGGCCGGGAAAACGACGCCGGCGGCCCCAACCTGGGCGCCAAGCTGCGCTACAAGGAGGGCTATTTCCCCGTGCCGCCGTCGGACTCTTTGCAGGATATCCGCACCGAGTGCGTCATCCACATGGAGAACTGCGGCATCGAGATCGAGGCCCAGCACCACGAAGTGGCCACCGGCGGGCAGTGCGAGATCGACATGAAGTTCTCGCCGCTGGTGCAGATGGCCGACAAGGTGACGCTCTACAAATACATCATCAAGATGGTGTCGAAGAAGTACGGCAAGACGGCCTGCTTCATGCCCAAGCCGCTCTTCCAGGACAACGGTTCGGGCATGCACACGCATTTCTCGCTGTGGAAGGGCGGGCAACCGCTCTTCGCCGGCAACAGCTATGCCGGCCTGTCGGAGATGGCCCTCCACGCGGCCGGGGGCATCATCAAGCACGCCGCGGCCATTTTGGCTTTCGCGGCTCCAACCACGAACAGCTACAAGCGGCTGGTTCCGGGCTACGAGGCGCCGGTGAACTTGGCGTACAGCCGGCGCAACCGCTCGGCCGCCATCCGCATACCCATGTATTCCACGTCGCCCAAGGCCAAGCGGCTGGAGTTCCGCTGTCCCGACCCGTCGTGCAATCCCTACCTCACCTTCGCGGCGCTGATGATGGCCGGGCTGGACGGGATCCAGAACAAGATCGACCCGGGCAAGCCGCTGGATGTGAACATCTACGACCTGGAGCCGGAAGAGGCCCAGGGAATAGCCCAAACGCCCGGTTCCCTGTCGGAGTCGCTGGCGGCCTTGGAGAAGGACCACGCGTTCCTGCTCAAAGGCGACGTCTTCACGCGGGACGTGATCGAAACCTGGGTCGAGTACAAGAATGCGAACGAAGTGGATGCGATCCGCCTGCGGCCGCATCCTTATGAGTTCATGCTCTACTACGATATCTAAAGCTGCCCCTGCGGCTCCGGCCGGTCGAAATGCCGCGCCATGAACTCCCGCACGGCCGCCATATGGGCCTGTGCCTGTCTTAGCAGCGCCGGGCCGGGCATCTCCAGCCCCATGCGCCGCGCCAGGTGGAGCAATTCATCCGACCCGGCCGGCGGAATCTCCAAGTCGCGCGCCGAGCCGCGCAGCATTCGCTGGGCATTGATCAGCCGGCGGATAAAGTGATACGCCGCCACCACCTCTTCGAATTCTTCCGGAGTGAGGATCCCCGCCCTGCGCAGCCCCTCCAGCGCCTCGCCCAGCCGCGGCGTGCGCAACTGCGGCGCCGCGCGGGCGTGTCGCACCTGCAGCAACTGGACCGCTCCCTCCAGATCGGCCAGGCCTCCCGGGCTGTACTTGGAATTTAGCGTCCCCGGCGTCACGTGCTGCTGGTGCATTTTCGACCAGACGTCCCACAACTCGTCGGTGGCCAGCGGCGGGCCGTCGTAGAGCAGGCGGTCGCGCAACTGCTCGATCGCAAATCCCAGGCGCGGACTGCCGGCGATCCAGCGCAGGCGCCCCAAGGCCAGGCGCTCAAAGGCAGACGCCGGGCCGCCGGGTCCGTAATAACGCTCGAATTCGGACTCGCTGCAAGCCAGCGGGCCGTCGTTGCCGTGGGGGCGCAGGCGCAGGTCGATCTGGAAGATGCCTTCGCGCTTGGTGCGGATCGCCTGGCAGGTCTCGCGGGCGAGAATGGCGACGAACTCGTCGTTGCCGAGCCGGCCACGAACGCCGCCTGCCGTCCTGCCGGATCTGTCGAAGAGAAACAGCAGCTCGATGTCCGAGGCATACCCGAGCGCCACGCCGCCCAGCTTTCCCAGACCAAAGACCGCGTAATTCGCCTCGGCCCCCCGATCGTCCAGCGGCTGCCCGTACAAGCGCAGCAGCTCTGTTCCGGCCAGCGCGGCGGCGGCCGCCACGATGTTCTCGGCCAGCAGCACCAGCCGCTCGGACAGGCGTTGAAACCCGGCATCGGAGTTCTCGGCCGAGAGGATGTGGTCCAAGTCGATCAGGAGCAGCTCGCGATCCTTGAATTCGTTCAGACGCTGCCGCTGCCGGTCAAATTCGGCCGGTGCGATCGTGCCACCGGCGCGCAGCGCCCCGGCCAGCCGGCGCGGCAGGGTCCGTTCCGGCGGGTAGATGGACCGGCCCTCGACATGCCTCCGCAGCAGCGGCAACAGGACTTCGGCGTGATGCCGCAGAAAATCCTCCCACAGAAAATCGCTGGCCCCCAGCAGGCGCGCCAGGTCGGACATGGTCCGCGGATCGGCCAGAAGCTGCGCCCACCTCTGCCGCTGCGGAAGTTCGATCACTTTCCCGGTTAGTTCCTCGAAGCGGACCAGGGCGGTAAACGGGTCGGGAGCGCGGTCCAGGAAACTGGCGAACTGGTGCGTCAAGGTCGCCGAAAAACGGATATGTTCCAGCCGGCCGGCGTTCTCGACAGGAGCGCCCGAGGAATCCACGAAGTCAATGCGATCGACCGCGCGGCCTTCGACAGTGCGGACGGCCAAACCACGGATCAGCAGTCCGTGCAGCGAAAGCGCCGTGGACAGTGTATACAGAAAACCCGGAGCGTCCGGGGCGGCGATGTGCAGCCGCGTGCGGTCGCCCAGTTGTTCGAGGTTGATGTCGGGCGCGTGGGGCATCGCAGGCGGTGGCAAGCCCGCGCGGCGCTGTTGGCGGCGGCGGGCCATCATCCACTCCGTCACGCGCTCGTTGACGAGGCGCTTGGCCAGATCGGCGCAGCCCGGCTCGTCACCGTCCAGCAGCCGCAGGGCTTCCAGCAGCAGAGGCTCGAGCTGCGCCGACCAGGCGGGAAAGCGCTGGCCCTTCGCCAACTGGCCCCGGAAGACATCCAGGATCAGGCCCCGGCGCTGCGGATCGCGGAGCGAGCCACGGGTCGCGCGCGCACCTGCCCTGCGGCCGCGCACGGCGGGCGGCGGCGCCGGCAGCGTAAAGGCATCGCCGCTGGCGATGCTCAGCCCGGTCGCCGCCATGGCGCCGGCGATGATCGAGAACTCAAACGGATGGTCGAAGGCCATGACCGTGCAGGCAACCGCGCCGTCGGGCAGGGACTCGAGCATGACGCGGGACGTCTCGGCGGCCGACAGCGAAAGCAGGCCGCCAAGATGCGCGGCCATCCGATCCGGCGCGAACCTCTGGAGGTAGTCGGCATCGAAGCGCGCGACCATGGTGCGCACGGCGGCGGGGTCCAGCCCCCGGCAGCATTCGAGGATTTCATCAATGTCGGCCGGCATGACGCAGTCTTCTGCCCGGGCATCACGGCAGGGCAGGATATTCTACTGCAAGGTCGAGGCCAGCGCCCCATGCTTGCCGGTCGTCGGCCTGGCTGGACCACAACAACAACCGGGGAGCTCGGTAACAGGCAAGAGAAACGCCAACCACAGGAGACTCAAATGATCGCAAAAGACAGCCGGTTCTCTCGGCGGCAGTTCGTGGGTGGAGCGGCGGCAGCAGCCGCGACGTTTACCATCGTGCCGCGGCATTGCCTGGCGGCCGCCGGCCAGGTATCGCCCAACGAGAAGATCAATATCGCCACGATCGGCGTGGCGGGGCAGGCCGGCTGGAATATCGACGAGTTGGACAAGACCGGCCAGATCAATTTCGTCGCCCTGTGCGATGTCGATACCCGGCGGACGGCAAAGACCTACGCCAGATTCCCCCAGGCCAAGCCCTACACGGATTTCCGCAAGATGCTTGATGAGGTGGAGAAGAAGGTCGATGCGGTCCTGGTGGCCACGCCCGACCACATCCACGCCGTGGCGGCGGTCGCGGCGATGAAACGCGGCAAACACGTCTACTGTGAGAAACCGCTCGCCCATTCCGTGTGGGAACTCCGGGAGATGATGAAGGCGGCCAAAGACAACAAGGTCATGACCCAACTTGGCAACCAGGGACACTCTTCGGGGGACATTCGCCGGTTCTGCGAGTGGGTCTGGGACGGCTCGATCGGCAAGGTACACACCATCCATGCCGGATGCGATGCCGGTAACTCCGCGATGGACCAGCTTGCGGTGCTCGATCAGCAGGAAGAAGTTCCCAAGGAACTGGACTGGGATTTGTGGCTGGGTCCGACCCAGGTCCGCCCATATCACCGGGCATTCTGCCCCGGAAGTTGGCGGAGTTGGATGCCCTTCGGGACCGGCACCACCGGCGACTGGACCTGCCACGTTGTCGATCCGGTGTTCTGGGCGCTGGACCTCGGCGCGCCCATCAGCATCCAGGCCAAAGCCGACAATTACGACCCGAAGAAGCACGCAATGACCTTCCCCAGGG